>JBIIYJ010000311.1:0-6244 GCA_044346855.1 Kiritimatiellia bacterium | reverse complement strand
TGGTCGGCGTCGATGGTGACCCGGTGCACCCGCACGTCCTCGCACTTCATCAGCCAGACGGTCCAGCACGGGGACTCGAGGAGCGACACCCCTTCGATCCGGAGCCGGCGGCAGCGGTGCGCCATCAGCAGGCGCGGCCGCTCCGTGGCGGGCTTCTTGAAGAAAACGCCCCACTGGAACTCATTCGTATTGAAAAACGAATGCCCGGAGGCGTCGATCGCGCCGGAACCCGTGATGGCCACATCCTCTGCGTCAAACGCCCGCACCAGGCTCTTGCTGCTTTTCTCCGGGGAAAACTTCCCGTTGAAGCCCGGCGCCTCAAAATCGGCGTAATCCTTCAGGTCCGGACTCCCCTTCAGCCGGCACCCCTGCGACAGATGCAGTTCCACCCCGCTCTTCAGCCGGATCGAGCCCGTCAGGAAAACCCCCGCCCCGCAGAACACCCGCCCGCCGCCGGCCTTGGCGCAGGCGTCGATCGCCGCCTGGATGGAGGCGGAGTTGAGGGTTTTGCCGTCGGCAACGGCCCCGAAGGAGGCGATATCGAACTGCATATGCACTATCCTTATGCAAGAAGAAGGGTCAGGGGTCGGGGGTCAGGCATTTCAAGGATAGGACCTATAGGACTTATAGGACCTATCTTTCCGAAATTTGCCTGACACCCGAATCATCTACTTCAACATCCCCAGCAGATGGGTCAGCCGGGCCTTCTTTTCCGCCAGCTCGGCCTGGTTCTTCCGCTGCTGCTCCACGGCTGCCTCGGCGGCCTTGGCCACGAAATCGGGATTGGAGAGCTTCTTGGCCACGCGGGCGGCTTCCTGCTCCACCTTTTCCAATTCCTTCGTCAGGCGGGCCGTCTCGGCCGCCACGTCCACCAGCCCCTCGACGGGCATGTAGATCGTGCCGATCTTCGTCACCGCCGACGGCATCGCCTTGAGCGGCGCGAAAGCCGGGTCGATCGTCAGGTCCTTCGCCTTGAGCAGGGCGATGGTGACGGAGGCGTCGCGCCGCAGCCGGCCGGCCGCCTCCGCATCCACGGGCTTGATCACGTAATCCACCTTCACCCCGGGGGCGATGCTGGTATCGGCCCGCAGCATGCGGCCCGCGCGGATCAACTCGTGCTTCTCGTCCACGAAGGCCGCGGTGGCGGCGTCGGCCCCCCACCCCGCCAGCCGCTCGGCGGACAGGGGCTTCGGCCACGCCGCGAACAGGATCGTGTCGTCGTCGCCCCCGTAGTCGAAGGCGTGCCACAGCTCCTCGGTCAGGAACGGCATGAACGGGTGGAGCAGCCGCAGGGAGACGCCCAGGCAGTGCTGCATGATCTTGAGCACCTGCTCCTTGCGGGCTGTGTCAGTCCCGTAAAGGACATCCTTCGCCGATTCCAGGTACCAGTCGCAGAACTGGTGCCACACGAATTCATAGAGGTCGTGGGCCGCGTCGTTGAAGCGGAACTTCTCCAGGTTGCCGGTGCAGGCGGCGACGGTCTCGTTGAGGCGGAACAGGATCTGCCGGTCGTCGTCGCCCAGCAGGGCCGGGTCGAGCGTCGGGTCCAGCGCGTCGGGCGCCAGGGTCTTGCCGTGCATCTGCATGAACCGGGCCGCGTTCCAGATCTTGGTGCCGAAATTCCGGCCGATCTCGAACTTCTCCTTGTTCACGTAGACGTCCTGCCCCGTCGCCGTCAGCATCATGAGACTGAAGCGCAGGGCGTCGGCGCTCGTGTCGCGGATGATGTCGCGCGGATCGATCGAGTTGCCCAGGCTCTTGCTCATCTTCCGGCCCTTGTCGTCGCGCACGGTGCCGTGGATGTAGACCTCCCGGAACGGGATGTCGCCCATGAACTCGAAGCCCGCCATGATCATGCGGGCGACCCAGAAGAAGATGATCTCCGAGGCCGTCACCAGCGTGTGGGAGGGATAGTAGAAGGCCAGGTCGGGGTTCTTGTCCGGCCAGCCGAAGGTGCTGAACGGCCAGAGCCAGGAGGAGAACCAGGTGTCCAGCACGTCCTCGTCCTGGGTGAACTGGGTGCTCCGGCAGGCCGGGCAGGCCTCCGGCTTCTGCACGGCCGCCCACTCCTTGCCGCAGTCGATGCAGGTGTAGACCGGGATCCGGTGACCCCACCAGATCTGGCGGGAGATGCACCAGTCGCGGATGTTCTCCATCCAGTCCACGTACACCTTGTTCCAGCGGTCCGGGATGAACCGGATGCGGCCGTCGCGCACGGCCTCGAGGGCCGGGCCCGCCAGGGGCTTCATCTTCACGAACCACTGGGGCGAAAGCCGCGGCTCCACCACGGTATCGCAGCGGTAGCAGCGCCCCACGGCGTGCTTGTGGGGGTCCGTCTTTTCCAGCAGGCCGGCGGCCTCCAGGTCCTCCAGGATCTTCTTGCGGCACTCGAAGCGGTCCAGCCCGGAATAGGGCCCGGCGGCCTCGTTCATGCGCGCGTCGCCGTGCATGACGTTGATCGGCTCGAGGTTGTGCCGCTGCCCCATCTCGTAGTCGTTCGGATCGTGGGCCGGGGTCACCTTCACCGCGCCTGTACCGAATTTGGGGTCAACGAAGGCGTCGGCGATCACCGGGATCGCCCGGCCGAGCACGGGCAGGATCACGTTCTTCCCCACGAGCCCCGCGTACCGGGGGTCCTCGGGGTTCACGGCCACGGCCGTGTCGCCGAGCAGGGTCTCGGGCCGGGTCGTGGCCACGGTCAGGAACTCGCGGCCTCCCTCCGGCGTCTCGAGCCGGTAGCGGATGTGGTAGAGCTTGCCCTCGGACTCGCGGTGCTCGCTCTCCTCGTCGGAGAGGGCGGTGTGGCAGCGGGGGCACCAGTTGATGATGCGGTTGCCGCGGTAGATGAGCCCCTTGTCGTACAGCCGCACGAACACCTCGGCCACGGCGCGGCTGAGCCCCGCGTCCATGGTGAAGCGCTCGCGCTCCCAGTCGCACGCGGAGCCGAGCTGCTTGAGCTGGCTGATGATGGTGCCGCCGTACTCTTCCTTCCAGCTCCACACGCGCTCCACGAAGGCCTCGCGCCCGAGCTTCTCGCGGGAGAGGTTCTCCTTCTTCAGCGCCCGCTCCACCACGTTCTGGGTGGCGATGCCCGCATGGTCCGTGCCGGGCATCCAGCACGTGTTGCGGCCGTCCATGCGGCGCCAGCGGATCAGGATGTCCTGCAGGGTGTTGTTGAGGGCGTGCCCCATGTGCAGGATGCCGGTCACGTTGGGCGGCGGAATCACGATGCAGTACGGGTCCCCGCCGCGCGCCGCGTCCCCGTGGTACTGGCCCCGCTCCAGCGCCCGGGCGTACCACTTCGGCTCCACGGCCTTCGGGTCGTAGGCTTTCTCCAGCTCCTTCATGACGGCTCCGCTTCGAAAAAGGCCTCGTACAGCGCCTTGACCGCTTTCTTGCGGTCGCTGTCCTTGACCCCGAACATCATGCTGATCTCGGAGGCGCCCTGGTTCATCATCTCGATGTTCACCCCCGCGTCCGCCAGCGCCGCGGTCGCCCGGCGCGCCAGCCCCACGGTGTAGCGCATCCCCTCGCCCACGACCATGATCAGGGCCAGCCCCTTCTCGAACTCGGCATCGTCGGCTTTCAGCTCGTTCTTGCAGCGCGCCAGGATGTGCTGCTTCTTGCCCTCCGGCAGGCTCGTCTCGCGGATCACCACGGAAATGTTGTCGATGCCCGAGGGCACGTGCTCGTAGGACAACCCCTCTTCCTCGATGATCTGGAGCAGCCGCCGGCCGAACCCGATCTCGCGGTTCATCAGGTACTTGTCCAGCGACAGCGTGCAGAACCCGTCCGCGCTGGCGATGCCCACCACGCCCCCGGAGGTGTAGGAGCGGGTCGGCACGATGCGGGTGCCCGGCGCCTCGGGACGGTTCGTGTTCTTGATGCAGATCGGGATGTGCGCCTGCACGGCCGGCACGATCGCCTCGTCGTGGAACACGCCAAAGCCGGCGTAGGCCAGCTCGCGCATCTCGCGGTAGGTCAACAGGTTAATGGCCTTCGCGTTCGACACGATCCGCGGATCCACCGCGAACACGCTGTCCACGTCCGTGAAATTCTCGTACTCGGAAGCCTTGACCGCGGCCGCCAGAATCGCGCCCGTGATGTCGGAGCCGCCCCGCGGGAACGTCACCGTCCCGCCCGCCTTCGTGCAGCCGAAAAAGCCGGGGAACACGATCACCTCGCGCGTGTCGGCCAGCGACTTCGCCAGGTTGGCATACGATTCCGGCAGCACGGTGGCGTTGCCGGGATCGTCCGTGAGGATCAGCCCCGCCTGCCTGGGCGACAGGTAACGCGCCGGAAGCCCCATCTTGGCGAACGCCGCCGCCGAGATGCGGGCGCTGTTGTCCTCCCCCGCCGCCTTGAGCAGATCGCGGAACAGCCCCGTGTTGGCGCGGTCGGATTCCATCCGGCCGCGCAGGTCCGCCTCGATTTCCTTGATGGCGGATTCGGGCAAATCAAGGTCGCGCCGGATCTCGGCGAACCGGCCCACCACGGCGGCCAGCTCGGCCTCGCCGTCGCGCCCGGCCAGCTTCGCCTCGGCCAGCGCGATCAGCAGATCGGTCACCTTGGTGTCACTGGCGTTCCGCTTGCCCGGGGCGGAAACGACGACGATGCGCCGGGCCGGATCGGCCTTCACGATCTGGAACACCTTCCGGATCTGGCCCGCGTCGGCCAGGGAGGTACCGCCGAATTTTGCGACTTTGACAATCTTCTTCATGCCTTATTTCTCCGCTCCCAAATCCTCGATCCGCATCGTCACGGGGGCCCCGTTCGTGACGCCCAGCGCGCTGATCTCCTCCAGCGCCGCCGTGAAAGCCCCTTCCCGCGCCCTGTCGGTCACCATCACCACCGGCACGTGCTTCCCGGTGGGGCCCTCCTTCTGCATGACAGAGGCGAGGCTGATGTTGTGCCGGCCGAACACGGTCGCGATCTGGCCGAACACGCCCGGCTTGTCGAGCAGCGAAAAGCGGATGTAGAAACGGCTCACCACGTCGGCCATCGACTGGCAGGCCGGCGCGGGACCGCCCGAGAAGAGCGGCGGCGGCGGCACGTTGCAGGCCAGCGCCATGCCGATGTCGGCCAGGTCGCTCACCACGGCGCTGCCGGTGGGCAGGCGGCCCGCCCCGCGGCCGTAATACATCGTCTGCCCGGCCATGTCGCCTTCCACCATGACGGCATTGAAGACGCCGGAGACGGAAGCCATCAGGGAGTCGGCCGGAATCAGCGCCGGATGGACGCGCACTTCCACGTTCGCCGCGTTGAGCTTGATGACGGCCAGCAGCTTGATGCGGTAGCCCAGCCCCTTGGCGTACTCCATGTCGGCCTTGGCCAGCCCGCGGATGCCTTCCACGAAGACGGCGCCCATCGGGAACGGCCCGCCGCAGGCGAGCGACGCAAGAATGGCCGCCTTGTGCGCCGTGTCGAACCCGTCGATGTCGAGCGCGGGATTGGCCTCGGCGTAGCCGGCGGCCTGGGCCTCCTTGAGGGCGTGCTCGAAGGTGACCTGCTCGCGCTCCATCTTGGTGAGAATGAAGTTGCAGGTGCCATTCAGGATGCCGTAGATGCGCTGGAAGCGGTTGGCCACCAACCCCTCGCGGATCGCGCGGATGATCGGGATGGTGCCCGCCACGCTGGCCTCGAAGCCCACGGTCAGCTTCTGCCGGTCGGCCAGGGCGAAAATCTCGCTGCCGTACTCGGCCAGCAGCGCCTTGTTGGCGGTGACCACGGACTTGCCGTTCTCGAGGGCCTTCATCACCACGTCCTTGGCGTAGCCCTTGCCTCCCACCAGTTCGATGATGATGTCGATGGACGGATCGGTCAGCAGGGAGTTGCCGTCGCGGGTCATGATGGCGGGATCGACGACGACGCCACGGTCGCGCTCCAGATCCACGTCCGCGATCTTCCGGAGCGTCAGCTTGACGCCGGTGCGCGCGGCAATCCGGTCGCCGTTTTTCTGAAGGCATTCCACGACGCCGGCGCCGACAGTGCCGAAGCCGATTAAACCGATTCCAATCTCTTTCACAACTCCCCCTGGTCCGAACTGGAAATAGGTCCTGACCCTACAGGGTCGGAACCTGACGAATTGCCATTTATACTAAAAATAAAGGGTAGTTTACAATGGAAAAAGCGGGGGGGTTCATGGAGTGGGCACATCTGCGAATAGGTGCGGGCTTGAATATGAACGGCTTCTTCGTAGGCCGGGCGCTACCAGCCCGGCGCAGGGCGGCCCCATACCCATGGG
>JBIIYJ010000310.1:0-6298 GCA_044346855.1 Kiritimatiellia bacterium | reverse complement strand
TCAAGCGCGCTGTCATAGTGTGCCAGCTTGAGCCGGTACCGTGTGGCCGATTGAACCCGTGACCACTTGAACACCTTCGGGGCGGTATCGAAAACCGCTCCGTTGGCCGGCGTCAGGATGCTCTTGAGGGCAAGTGCGATATCGGTGCAGTCGATCGGATACCAATCGGTGTCCGGGGATAGGGCGCAGGCGGTGATTTCCTGACCGGGCGCCGGATTTGCGGCGGAGTCACTTTTGCCTGTTGCAAAACCGCCGATCAGGGAACAGCTCAACGCCAACAAACACACGCGGATCTTTCTCATGGCTTGCCTTCCTTTTTTTGCGGGTTTGGATAATCGGGTTGACCTCATTAGTTTATGTCCGCCCGGAGAATCCTGTCAACGCGCGCGCAGCGTCAGGAGCCGGTCAATATCAGGTATTTCGGAATCTCCATTGGGGTGATTGCGCTTTCGGTAAAGCGTACGGCATGCCGGATGAGAGACGGCATTTACCACAAGCTCGATGCCTGTCTTGCGGGTGAAAGGGACCCTGGTCAGGGTGGACCGGGGGGCAAGGTGTGATCCCTCAAGGCTCGCAGTGCTTGCCAGTACATGGCGCAGGCCTGGGCGGGCATGTTCATTTTTTTGAACGAGCGGTCCGCCCAGCCGTATGGGAAAAGCCGGAAAGAAGGGCCTGCTGTAGACGCGGGCGCTGACCGCGTGCGCGCCATTTCACCCCTCATTTCATACCCGCCCTCACTGCGGGCGACTACAGGGTCCCTCGGGAACCGCTTTGCTGTAGACAACTAAGCAACAGAAGAGATAGATTGAGATTTCGATGCTCTCGTACGGGAGAGCAGGAGAATTCAAATGAGCAGGACTGACAGTTCGTCGGGCGCATCGTTTGGGTGGATGACCACCAGCATCATTCGGCAATCATGCTTGATGTTTGTCATGCTCATCTTGCCTTTCATCCTCCTGGTAGCGAGGCCCTCACTCGCTCAGCAATCGTCAAATACAGCGACGAACGGCGAAGTTGCCGCCCTAGTCGAAGGCATATGCCCATCCGTGGGCATGTCGGAAGATGAGGTTGTAAACCGATGGGGAAAGCCAACCAGCGTCAACTCTCCAACAAAGCATTTTATCAACCCACCTGAAGGGTTTTCGTACTGGACATATCAGTCGCGCTATCGAGACGAGCAACTCGATGGCCCCGCGAAGCCGGAAGACGTTTTTCGACTCCAGGTCTACTTCATTCATGGGCGAATCATAGGATCAGAACTGGAGAGCCGAAGAGGCGTTGTGGGGTATGACGCTCACGTCTCCTGCCTAACCTCTGGCGTTTCCGCAACGTTCTCGCCGCCCGTGGCATCCACCAATGCCCCTGGCAGCAGCGCTCAAGGGCAGCCTACACTCGTCAGCGTGCTTCGTAATTATCGTTTGGCATGGATCGCTGGTCACGATCCACAGACGCCGTGGGCGGCGCAGTTTGTCTTGAATCGCTGTCCTTCATCGCTGACGCCGAGGCTCATCGCAGAAGCTCTCCGATATCCCGGCCAACTCTATATGGAAGACGCACGAGGAACAGACCAGCGTCTTGACCGCGAAAACCAACCGATTTGGGTCGCCGGTTTCGGGGAGTATTCAAATACCTTTGCGCGGACACATATTTTCGGCTATCGCCAAGGAACGCTCCTAACGCCTGAAGTCGAACAAAAAAACGAAGCCGCGCTCCATCGGTTACAGGACGCGATGGGATCATCGAATATGATTCGCCGGGTCGAACTTCCCGGAAACGTTAAAGGCTATATCAGCGTTGGTTTTGGAGGTTGCATCCTTCTTGCCACTGTGCCCGCGTTAGGTCTCGACATCATGCTCGCGATTAACTTGCCAAATGGCGATGCTGGTCCATTCTACGCCGATACCCCGGAAACCCATGAGTACTACGTCTCCATTCACGACAATCCTGTGCAACTGCTCAGCGCCGCCTTCCCGGTCATCCTCGATGGGCTCAATAAGGGTGCCCAGCCAACGGCCCGACCCTCCAATTCACCAGTTTCGGGTTCGCCGTCCGCTCAGCCGTGATGTTTGCCCTGACAATCATGATCTGTCCGACCTCCATCTTGTTCTGGAAAGGGTCAAATGGGGCAGCAGAGCGCGCCACAGACCACACGTGCCATACTTGCGCCCGACACGCTCAATACAAAAAAAAGAGTCCGGGAGGGACTGAACCCTGAACCCCGAACCCTGATTCCACATCATTGGAGGCGCGAACCGGAATTGAACCGGTGTACGAGGTTTTGCAGACCTCTGCCTAACCACTCGGCCATCGCGCCTTAAAAGCAGGTCAAAACAGCGCTAAGCCGTTTTCTTCTTGGCGGCTTTGGCTTCTTCTTTTTTCCGCTTGTGCCAAAGCTTGCGGCGTTGTCTCTTAACACGAGCCCGTAATTGCTGTCCCATGGCGATTCCTATTCCAGTCTTTTTTTAGGGTGAAAAACGTGTCTAATGATACCGGAAAAGCCGGCCGAATCAACAATTATCTCACCTGATCGGTTTTTAAGAGAAAGGGGGGATGGGAGGAGAAGAGAGAGGGTTCGGGGTTCAGGGTTCAGGGTGAAGATAGTGCACAGTTGCCAGTGATCACCGATCTGAGGACCGGGCCGTTTCCAGGTTGGGCGCTCAGTCCCCCTGAAGTAGACGAAGCGTCACTTCAGGGCATGCTTGAGCGCCGCCATGCGCGTGCCTGGCACATCGCGGCGGCGAAGGGACCCTTCGACAGGCTCAGGACAAGCTCGCCGCCCTACCTGCTGCGCGTGACGATTCGCATAGTTGATCCATCTGGGCGCCGCGACTGATCACCGATCACTGATGACTGATCACTTCTTCTTCACCCTTGCTAGCAAACGTCGGCCGTTGAGGGAGAGGATTTTGTGTTTGTCGTTGTCGGGCAGGTCGGCGCCCAGCACTTTGCCGATCTGCTGGGCGGGGCTGAAGAAGTAGCTGTCCGAGCCCCAGACGATCTTGTCGACCCCGGCCTCCCGCGCCAGGCGGGCGATCATTCCTCGGGGCGAAGCCGAATAGGCCGTATCGAGATAGACATGGGGGCACTCGCGGGCGATGGCGATGTAGCCCGCCTCGTTGGCGCAGCCCGCGTGGGCCAGGAGCAGCGCCAGTTCCGGGTGACGCGCGGCCAGATTGCGGACCTGCGCGAATTCCTTCGGATCGCCCCACGTATGGAGCAGCGCCGGCAGGCCGCGCTCCGCGCACAGTTCGAAGGCTGGGGCGTAGGCCGGGTCGTCATAGGCGAACCCGTTGACGTTGTGCGCCTTGAAGCCGGTGAACCCTTCGCCGATCCGCTTGAGCGATTCCTGCCGCACGGATTCGGCATTGTCCGGCCACACGGAAAAGTAGCCCAGGATGCGGCCGGGGTGGGCCTGCATCGCGGCGAGGATCTGGTCGTTGCCCCAGCCCGTGTCGGCCGACATGCATCGCATGTGGCTGCAGACGGTGAGGGCGATGCCGAGGCGGTCCATGGCCGCCACCATGCCGTCGGTGGTCAGGTCCGGGATGCCGAAATTGAAGCGGCCCAGGTGGCCGTGCAGGTCCACGATGTCCCAGTCGCGGAGCGAGGCGCCGTCGCGGGCGGCCTGGAAGAGTGCTCTCATCGCAGGATCCCCCCGGCCAGGGTTTCGAAGGTGCGGCACCCGATCTGCTCCTTCACCTCGTCGGAAAGGGCGCTGTAGAGAAGGTAGGAGACAGCGGACATGGGTTCGGCGTTCGGGAATTCGGTGCCGAACAGCAGGCGGTCCGCCCCGAGCGTTCGGCAGAGCTGTTCGAGTCCGCCATGGACCCCGTAGTTGTTGCCGATCGAAAGGTAGAGGTTGGGGAACGCCTTCATCAGGGCCATGAGCACGCGCTGGGAGCGGTAGCCCTGCTGGGTGAGGATGAAGGGGAGGTCGGGGTAGCGCCCGGCGAGGCCGGCGGCCTGTTCCAGGTTGACGAAGCGCTCCAGCAGCAGGACCGGCAGGCGGCGTTGCTCGAGGGCGTGGAAGAGAGGGTCGGCCATCCAGGGCAGGAGCAGCCAGCCGTCCTGCGCGGGGCGGACCACCACGGCGCCGGCGCCCATGGCCGCGCAGGCCTCGACCTGGTCGGCTTCGGCCGGAAGGTCGCCGGCGGAGGCGGGCAGGACGACGGGGCAGGGGATCAGTTCCGGGTGGTCGCGGCGGGCCGCGGCCAGCTTGGCGTTGGAGAGGACGGGATCGGTGTCCAGTTTCTCGGGCGTGATGCGCACCAGGGCGCGTTCGATGCCCAGCTCGCGCAGGGAGGCGGCGGTCTGGTCGGCCGTGACGAGGGTTCGGACCCCGGGGGCGGCGCCCCCGAAGCCGCACTGGACATCGATGAGCCGGATGCGCATGGTTATTTGGCGGCGAAGCGGAGCGCGCCGAAGTGCTGGGGCTGGTGGAAGTTGAGCAGGCCCACAGGCGACCAGCAGGCGTAGTGCGGGTAGTCGCTGCCGCACTTGTAGAAGTTGCCGCGCCAGGTTGATCCGGCGGCGGGGGTGACGGGGCCGATGACCGCCTCGAAGAGCGAGAACGGGATGAAGGCCTGCATGTGCCAGGTCACGGGGCCGGGGACTTCGCGCTTCACGGGGGCCTTGAAGGTGGCATGGATCCGCATGTCGCGGACGAGGGCGGAGGGCACCTTTTTCGAGCGGTTGAAGCGGCCGTCCACGTATTGGGGGTCCTGGATGTGGAAGAGCAGGAGCGTGCCGGCGGCGTTGAACTCGAAGTTGAAATAGCCGCGGTTGCCCGGGGGTTCGACGAAGAATTCCACGCAGCTGTCGCGGCACACCTGCTGCTGGTAGCGCGTGCAGCGGGCGATGACGTGGCGGTCCTCGACCCGGAAGAAGAGGTGAAGGCCCTTCTTGTCGTACATCAGGCGGGCGGTGGTGCGGGGGTGGAAGAACGTGGATTCCGCGTGAAACCAGTCGATTTTGGCCAGGGCGGCGTTTTTCCAGACTGGATCGTTCCAGTCGCTGTCGGGCGCCGGGGTCGCGGAAAGGGGGCGAATCGTATATGAACGCATCTCTACTCCTGAAATAAAGGGGGGGATATTGGGGTATAAGGCGCAACCGTGTCAATTATTATTCAACCTTGATTCCGTTCCGGTAACGTTTCATCATGGCCGGATGAAATGGGCATGGCGTCGGGAATGGAACAGTTGGGTGGCTGTCGGGGTTGTGACCCTGCTGGTTCACCTGGTATTATTGGTGGAGACGGGGCGCGGGGTGATGGCGCTGCCGCTGGTGGATGCGGCCACGTATCACCAGTGGGCGCAGACGTGGAGCCGGCACGGGCTGCCGCCGGCGGCCTTCTGGCAACCGCCGCTGTTTCCTGTTTTCCTGTCTCTTGTCTATAAGGTGGCGGGCGCCTCGGTTGAAGCCGGCCGGTTTGCCCAGATGGGGCTGGCGGTGGTGGCCGCCCTGCTGACGATGGGGCTGGGGGTGCGGCTGATCGGGCGCAAGGCGGGTTTGGCGGCGGGTTTGGCGATGGCTTTGTGCGGGCCTCTGCTCTTTTTCCAGACCCAGTTGCTGCCGGTGGCGCTGGCGACGGTGCTGGACCTGGCGCTGGTGCTGCTGGTGATCCGGGCGGCGGAGCGCCCGGGGGTCGGGCGGTGGCTGCTGGCTGGGGTGGCGCTGGGGTTGGCGGGGCTGGCGGTGCCGAACGCGCTGGTCATGGGGGCGGTGGCGCTGCCGCTGGCCTGGCGGGGCGGGGAGACGGCCGGGCGGCGCCGGGGGTATGCGGCGGCATTTTTGGCCGGGGCCGTGCTGGCGGTGGGGCCGGTGACGTTGCGCAATCGGGTTGAAAGCGGGCGCTGGGTTCTGGTTTCCACCAACGGCGCGATCAACTTCTTTATCGGGAACAATTCCGCCATGCCGGTGACGGTGGCCACGCGGCCGGGCCTTGACTGGGACCGGCTGCAGCAGCTTCCGTATATGGCGGGGGCGAAGGATGCGGCGGGGGCGGAGCGGTATTTCTGGGGCGAATCTTTGCGGTTCATGGTCCGCACGCCGGGCTTGTTCCTGAAAAACCTGGGCATCAAGACACGCCAGTTTTTCGCGGCCCGCGAAATACCGCGCAACCTCGACCTCTACACCATGCGGGCACATTCGTTTGTTTTGACAGGCCTGACGTGGCAGTGGGAGTGGTTTGCCTTTCCGTTCGGGCTGATCGGGCCGCTGGCGCTGCTGGGGATGGCGGTGGGGTGGCGGCAGGGGCGGGGGCAACGGGTGGCGATCGCGTTTGTGCTGGTGTATGCGG
>JBIIYJ010000309.1:0-6306 GCA_044346855.1 Kiritimatiellia bacterium | reverse complement strand
CGTGCCACGGTGGAACACGGGGCTGGGAAGGACTACAAAAGGAAGTGGGCACGGGTCTCCTGACCCGTGCGGGATGCGAGGCCATTGAAAACCCGTGCCTCCGGTGGGCGGGAAAAGGGCCGCGCGGTGAAGGGGGCCACGGGTCAGGAGACCCGTGCCACTAAGCAGCTTTGCACGACTCCATGCCGAACTGGAGCCTATCGCGCGAGCGAATTGCGGAGGCAGCCGAGCGCCTGGGCGAGGGTGGAGAAGCCGATGAAGAGGAAGCCCGCGGCATAGATGGCGATGAAGGGGCTGACGGCGAACTTGTCGGCCTGGATGTACCGCATGAGCGTGTAGGCGCAGTAGGCGCCGAGGATGACTTCCATGACCCCGGCCCACGGCATTTTCATCCGGTAGGCCTTGATCTCGCGGCCGCCGCGTTTCGGGGTGCGGACGAATTCGCTCTCCCGGCCGAGGGCGGCCTCGAGGATGGCGCGCGAGTTGGAAAGCGCCAGCCCCACGCCCACCACCATCAGCAGCGGCATCAGGAGGATCCGGCGGCGCCAGTGCGGCGTGGCCTTGATCTGGCCGACGCTGTACATGGTGCTGGGCGCCAGGATGGAGAGGATCAGGGGGATGGAGAGGACGGCGTAAACCCAGGGGTTACCCTTCACATGCGTGCTGACGCTCAGGATGGGCAGGGCGAGAAGCGAGAGCAGCAGCATCAGGGGGTGCACCATGTACCCCGTCATGTGCAGGAACGCCTGGATCTTCTTGAACCCGCTGACCTCCGCCTGCTTCAGGAGCGGGAACAGCTTGATGACCGTCTGGATGGAGCCCTTGGCCCAGCGGAACTGCTGGCTGCGGAAGGCGTTGACGTCTTCGGGCAGTTCGGCCTCGACCACCAGGTCGGGGAGGTAAAGCCCTTCCCAGCCCTTGAACTGGACGCGGTAGGAGAGGTCCAGATCCTCGGTCAGCGTGTCCCAGGACCAGCCGCCGCCCTCTTCGATGGCCTGCCGGCGCCAGACGCCCGCGGTGCCGTTGAAGTTCAGGTAGAGTCCGCTGCCGCTGCGGGCGGGCTGCTCCACCAGGAAATGGCCGTCGATGCCGATCGCCTGGGCGATGGTGAGGAGCGAGCGTTTCCGGTTCAGGTGGCCCCAGCGGGCCTGGGCGAAGCCGAGCTTCGGGTTGACCCGGAAGGCGGGCACGATCCGGCGGAGGAAATCGGCGGGCGGGACGAAGTCGGCGTCGAACACGGCCACCAGGCTGCCGCGGGCCTTCGCGAGGCCTTCCGCCAGGGCGCCCGCCTTGAAGCCGTGCCGGTTGGGGCGGCGCAGGATCTTCACATCGTGGCCCCGGGCCGAAAGCTCGGCGGCCACCCGGTCGATGACGGGGATGGTTTCGTCGTTGGAATCGTCCAGGACCTGGATCTCGTGGCGGTCGGCGGGATAATCCATGGCGCAGGCCGCCCGCAGCACCCGCTCGACCACGTTCACCTCGTTGTAGACCGCGATCTGGGTGGTCACCACCGGCAGTTCAGCCTCCGGCAGGGCCGCCGCGGCCTTGCGGGAATCCTCGGCCTTGAACCAGCCCCGGCGGGCGAGAATCAGCATGATGTAGCAGTTCAATCCGTAGACCATCATCCCGACGTTGGCGGCGGCATAGATCACGGACAAGGTGCAGATGACGATAAGCATTACCATCTCCTTATACTGCCATCCGTTTTCGTCCGGGTCAATATGCATATCGAGGAACGGAAAGGCCTAAAAAGAGGGCCGAAATAAGGAGAAAGGAAGGCCCGGCGATTACGGGACCAGCAGGAAATCCCCCAGGGCGGCGAAAAAGGACGCTTCCTGTTTTGGATCCAGGAGGGGCAACGAGGAGGCCGCGGGGACGGGGCGGACCTTGATGCCCTCCTCGGCATGGAGGAACAGGGCGGCTTTCCGACCCGCTTTTGGCCACTGGAGCATGCCGGCGCCGGCGCAGACGGCCAGGACGGCCGAGGCCGCCGCCAGCAGGACGGTGCGGCGGGCCCGGCTCGAAAGCTGGCCGGGCAGCAGGCTGTTCAGGAGCCCGGTCAGCGCCGTGGTTGACAGGACCAGCGCGGCGAGATGGCGGATCCCCGTGAGACGGACCGGCATCTCGGCGGCCAGGGGGCCGGCGGCGCTCCGGATCAGCTGCTCGCGCAGCGCCTCATGGCCGAGGGCGAGTTCAATTCCGTAGGTGAGAAGCAGGAATGCGGCCAGGCTGGCCGTGGCCCTCCAGAGCGGATCGAGCGTCAACGCCGGTCCCGCCAGAAGGAACAGGCACACGAGCGCCGCCGGAATCCAGACCGGGTAAAGCAGAAAGGGGCCCGGTGTGAGGCGGACGAACAACAGGGCCAGAAGGAGCGTGAATATGGCGGTGACCGACCGGATGTATTGGCTGCCCACCCGGTCGCAGAGGGTGATCCCGAAGGCGGCTATGGCGCAGGGCACGGTCACGGCGGCAAAACCGGCATGCCAGCCGAGGGCCAGAAGAAGGCTGACGGCCGCCAGGATGCCGCGGCCGCGCGCGAAGCAGGCGAAGGAGGCCAGGATCAGCACCATGGCCGACCCCTGGGGGGCAGTCATGAGATCCATTTCCGGGTTCGCGGCCGGCCCCAGAAGCGGGACGACCACACCGAGCGCCGCCATCAGCAGGCAGCCCGCCGCCAGGACGCCGTCCATGGGGTGGGGGGCGGTGACCAGGTGCAGCCAGCCCAGGGCGAAAAGAAAGAGCAAAAGAAAGGCTACCTTGACTGGAATGCTGTAGGAGTAGGGCGGGCGCTCACCCGGCCAGGCCGCGCAGAGGGACCGGAGCACGCCGTTGTAGAGGGGGGTGACCGCGTAGACATGCAGGCGGTTGCGCAACGTGCTTTGCCGGTCCGGGGGAAGCTTGTGCAGCCAGGCCGTTTCGGCCTCCTCGAGCGATAGGACCTGTTCCTGACTCGCAAAAACCCGGGATGCCGCATAGTAGCGGACGGACTTGTCTTTCAGCGGCCCTTCCGCAAAACCCGCCATCCATAATACAAGGAGTTGCAGGGCGGCCAGAAGCAGCAGCCACAAGGTCCACCCCTTTCGGGACTCCCCGGTTGCCATGGAATGCGTCGGCATTTTTAAAGACTAGCAGGATATCCGTTTGGATGCAAAACTTTCGTACTAAAATTTATAAGTCACACCCAGCACGAGGCGGAGGTCGTAGGAGCGGGATTCCTCGGGGGGATCGCTCTGGAAGCGGTATTCGAGGGCGGAGCGGAGATTCAATTCACGGGTGATGACGGTGGTCAGTTCCACGTCGGCGTTCAGCAGGAATTCGTCCGGCTTCTGGACGTGCGGGAGCAGTTCGACGGTCTGGATCACCTTCTGCCCCTCCGGCCATTCCCGCTCAAAGCGTTCGCCCAGGCGCACCGCGGGATAGTTTTCGGACCCGTCGTCCGTTTCCTCGAACACCCAGGAGAGGCCCGCTTCCGCCGACCATTCCAGCTTGTCGGCCTTTTGAAGGTAGATGCCCAGGCCCAGGCCCTCGGTAACGCGGAAATGGAGGTCGGCAACGTGGTCGCTCTCGACCTTGGCGTTCGCAAAGGAATAGGTTTCCCCGGGTTGCCACGGGCGCCTCGCATACCCGGACAATTCCCAGCGCTTGGCCGTCGTGCTTTCCACCGAGTCCACTTCACTCTGTCCGTAAGCATAGGACCCGCCGCCGCGAAGCTTCTCGAAAAACCGGGTCACCCCCTCGGTCTCGAGCTTCATGCCCACTTCGCCGTTTTCCGTGTTGCCTCGCGTGAGAAGGGCGTCCAGCGAGAATTTCGACTCGAACCCGCCCTCCTCGGCGGGAGTGGCCTGTGCCACGACCGGAAGGCAGAGTAGGAGGGCAAGGCACCAAGCTGGCAGATGCGGACGCATAAGCCAATAAGAGTAGCATGTTGGGAAGGGATTCCAATAATTTTCAGGGCCGTTAATCGTGATCGCGATCGTAATCGTAATCGTAATCGTGCTCGCCCGCGTGCTTGTTTCACCGCTTCGATTACGATCTCGATCATGACTACGATTACGACAAGAAAAAGCATCCGCTATCCGCTATTCTTCTCCCTCCGCGTATAATGCGTATGCAGAAGATGGTGGGACTTCTCGCCGAGGGGTTGCTTGAGGAATTCGGCATAAAGCTTCTGGATGTCGGGGTTTTCGTGCGATTTGCGCAGCGCCTTCCCCTCGTCCTCGGCGTAGATGGCCGCGATCCGCTTGAGCCGGATGGAATCGTCGGTGAACCGCGGCTGGCCGCCCCCGCCGATGCAGCCGCCGGGGCAGGTCATCACCTCCACGAAATGATAGACCGCCCCGTTCTTGATGTGGTTCAAAAGCCGGCGCGCGTTGCCCAGCCCGTGGGAAACCGCCACCTTCACCTCGACCCCCTCCAGGAACGACCAGTCCGGCTTTGTTCCCGTTATGGTGAGCGCGGCCTCCTTGATCCCCTCCAGCCCGGCCACGGCCCGGACGTGCAGGTTGTCGGCCGGCAGCTCGCGCCCCGTCACGATCTCGTAGGCCGTGCGCAGGGCCGCCTCCATCACCCCGCCCGTGTTGGCGAAGATGTCGGCCGCGCCCGACGAGAGGCCCAGAGGCGCATCCATCGGCTCGTCCGGCAGGCTGGCGAAGTCGATGCCCGCCTCCCGGATCATGCGCGCCAGCTCCCGGGTCGTCATGACGTAATCCACGTCCCGGACCCCGCTGGAGGCCATCTCGGGGCGCTGGGCCTCGAACTTCTTGGCCGTGCAGGGCATGACCGAGACCACCACGATATCGGCCGGCGCCTTGCCGATCTTGCCGGCGTAATAGGTCTTGGCCACGGCGCCGAACATCTGCTGCGGCGACTTGCAGGTGGAGAGGTTGGGCAGGAATTCGGGGAAATAATACTCGGCGAACTTGATCCAGCCCGGCGAGCAGCTGGTGAACATGGGCAGCGCCACCGGTTCCTTGTCCACCAGCGCCTTTTTCAGCCGGGTGAGCAGTTCGGTGCCCTCTTCCAGGATGGTCAGGTCGGCCGCGAAGTTCGTGTCGAACACCCCGTCGAAACCGATCCGCCGCAGCGCCGCCGCCATCTTGCCGGTGGTGCGCGTGCCGGGCGGGAAGCCGAACTCCTCGCCCAGCGCGGCCCGGATGGCCGGGGCCGTCTGGACCAGCACCGTCTTGGCCGGATCCTCGATCGCCTTCCAGATGGCGGGGAGGCTGCTTTTCTCGGTGATGGCGCCGACGGGGCAGACGGCGGCGCACTGGCCGCACTGGACGCAGGCCACGCCCTGCAGGTCGCGCGTGAAGGCCGGGCCGATCACCGTCTTGAAACCGCGCCCCTGCGGGAACAGCGCGCCCACGCCCTGCACCTCGGCGCAGACCGAGACGCAGCGCCGGCACTTGACGCACTTCGTGTTGTCCCGCACGAGGGCGGGGGTCGAGTCGTCCAGATGCGGGGCTGCCCTTTCGCCCGCGTAGGGCAGGCGTTCCACGCCCAGTTCGTCGGCCAGCGCGCGAAGCTCGCAGCTCCGGTTCCGGTCGCAGGTGGGGCAGTAGCCGTCGTGCTCGGAGAGGAGCAGCTCCACGACTTTCCGCCGCGCCTCGCGCGCCCTCGGGCTGTGCGTGCGCACCACCATGCCCTCGGCCGCCGGCGTCGAGCAGGCCGCCGCCAGGGTGCGCGCGCCCTCCACTTCGACGAGGCAGACGCGGCAGGCGCCGATCGCCTCGCGGTGCTCCATGTTGCACAGGGTCGGGACGGAGACGCCGGCCTGCCGGGCCGCCGCCAGGATGGTGCTGCCGTCGGGCACGCTCAGTTTGCGGGAATTGATTGTCACGGTCATCATGGCCGGTTCTCCCCTTCCGCGCTCAGGGCGGTTTGTTTGCCATAGTCGCACCGCAGGCAGCGGCGGGCCTGCCGGATCGCCGTCGACTCGCTCCACGGCTGCTCCACCTCGGTGAAGTTGTGCCGCCGTTTTTCCAGCCCGATCGTGTGCAGCCGCTCGCGCGGGTCGGCCGAGGGATCCGCGGCCGGATCGAATCCGACCGGCGTCTCGCGGTAGCCGCGCCAGAAGGCGTGGGCCGCGCCCGACAGGAAGGCGTCCATGGCGACCGCCGCGCGCTCCCCGGCGGCGATGGCCTCGGCCACGGAGGAGGGGCCCGAGGCCGCATCCCCGCCTGCGAAGAGCCACGGGATTGACGTGCGGCCCGTCCGCGGGTCCGTTTTGATCCAGCCCTTTTCCGTCAGCTCCGCCTCCAGCGGCTTGAACAGCGGTTTCGTGTTCAGGGTCTGGCCGATGGCCAG
>JBIIYJ010000308.1:0-6317 GCA_044346855.1 Kiritimatiellia bacterium | reverse complement strand
CCTGCTGGAAACCGAAGCGGCGCTGCGGGAGACCCGGCGGACGCTGGAGAATCTCCAGCACCACTGGCTCTTCCGGGGGCCCAACAAGCCGCCCACGGAAGAGGCGGCCGGCGCACTCTCCGACCCCATGGCCCTGCCGATCCCGGAGGTGACCCCGTGAAGATGCGAGCGACGAACCTGATCCTGGCGGCGCTGGCGGCCCTGGCCCTGGCCGGTTGCACGAGCAAGCCGGAAGCAAGGCCGATGGACGAACCTATGCGCATCGCCCGCGACTCGGCGGCGGCCTATTATGCGGATGGCCGGTTTGCCGCCGCGGAGGCCGAGTACGAGCGGGCCCTGGCCCGGGCGTATGTGCTGGACAACGGCCAGGCCGCGGCCCGGTACCGGTACCAGATTGCCGTGTGCAAGCTCGGCCTCGGCAAACTCGACGAGGCGCGCGCATCCTTTTCAGCCGCCTCCCGGGAAGCCGTGAAGGAGGGCGCCTTCCTGCTGGCAGCCCAGGCCGAAACAGCGGAGGCGAGGGTGGCGCTGGAGCAGGGGAAGGCCGCTGAGGCGAAGTCGCTGGCCGCCCAGGCCCTGAAGCGGCCCCGCACGGCCAATCCCCTCGACGAACCGGACTTCCGCCTCCGGGCGGACGCGCACCTGGTGCTGGCGGAGGCAGCCGCAACGGACGACGGAAAGCGCGCGCGCGCGGAACTGGCGGAAGCCCGGAAAGAGTGGGGCAAGACCCAGCCCGAACCGGTTTTTGAAGCGGTTGCCGCACGCGTTGAGGGCCTGATCCTGGCCGGGGAACCGGGGAAAACGCAGGATGCGGCGAAGGCTTTCGAGCGTGAAGGCGAACAGTGGCAGGCGGCCCGGCGCTATCGCGAGCGAGCCTCGGCCCTGGAACGCGCGGCGATCCAAACGGAGACGCTCCCGAAGGAGGGCCCGATCAAGGCCGCGGCCCTTTACCTCAAGGCCGCCCGCATCCGCTACGGCCTCGGCCAGCGCGAGGAAGCCAGGAAACTGGCCGCGCAGGCCGCCCGGCTTGCCGAACAGGGCGGCCGCGGCGATCTGGTCGAACTCGCCCGCCTGCTCCAGGAAAAGGCCCCCTGATACTTTGTACAAAAGGACCTTGCATTTCACTCAAGTGAAGCGTATTGTACGTAACTTGCAACTCGTGTATAATAGGTTTTTTATGTCCATAACGGACGTATTCGAGGTTCAGGATGGATAAATCGAAGAAACCGGAGAAACCGTTGCCCAAATCGAAAGCAAAAGCAGCCAAGCCGGCAACCGTTTCAACCGTCAAAGCTCCTGCGGCGCCCGCCGCACCTGAAAGCACGGTCCTGGCCACGGTTCCAGGCGGAAAGAAGGGCAAGAAAAACGCGGCACTCGTCGCGGCCAAGCTCTCCACCGTCACCGGCGCCGGCCGCGAGGAACGCCAGGTCAAGATCAAGGAACTGATCCGGCTGGCCGAAGAGCAGGGTTACCTGACGTTCGAGGACATCAACGAGATCATTCCCGAGACGGTCATCAATCCGGATGACCTGGAAGGCTACCTCGAACTTCTCCGCGCGATGGAGATCGACGTCATCGAGGCGGCCGACGTCGAGAAGACGCGCAAGGAAGGCGAGAAGGCCGCCCAGGCCGCCAAGGGCGAGCGCCTCGATATTTTCGACGATCCCATCCGCATGTACCTGCACCAGATGGGCCAGGTTCCGCTTCTCAGCCGCGAACAGGAAGTCGAAATCTGCAAGCGGATCGAGGAGGCGGAAGTCCGCACCAAGGCCGACTTCAACGAGTTCGGCTTCGCCGCGGTCGAGTACATGCACCTCGTCGACCGCCTGAAGAGCGGCAAGGAACGTTTTGACCGGGTGATCCAGGACAAGTTCGTGGATAACCGGGAGTCCTATTTCAAGAATCTCGACCGGGTCGAGCGCGAGATCCAGAAGCTGCACAAGCTCCTGGTGAAGGAATTCAAGGACTCGCGCAAGAGCAGCAAGTCGAGCGAAAAAGAGCGGCTTCTTCACCAGAAGGAAATGTCCCGGATCCACAAGAAGCTGGCGGCCCAGTTCGAGCGCCTTTCCTTGAAGCAGAAGGAAGTCGAGAACATGGCCAGCCGCATCGACGGGGAGAAGGGGCGGAACGAAGACGAACGCCGCTACTACCGCGAGGGGCTGGAAACGGTCGACGAGCTCAACAAGCTCAAGACGCGCAAGCCCAGCAAGTCGCGGGACGAGAAGATGACGGCGCTCCAGGCCCATGTGCGCCACCTCGAGGAAGAGGTGTGCATGGACATCGACGTCTTCATCTCGAAGAGCCGCGAGCTGAAGGACGCCATGAAGAAAGGCATGGCGGCCCGGACGGAAATGGTGGAGGCCAATCTGCGCCTCGTCATCAGCATCGTCAAGAAGTACATGAACCGGGGCCTCTCGTTCCTGGACCTGATCCAGGAAGGGAATACGGGCCTCATGAAGGCCGTCGAGAAGTTCGAGTACCGCCGCGGCTACAAGTTCAGCACGTATGCCACGTGGTGGATCCGCCAGGCGGCGACCCGGGCGATCGCGGACCAGGCCCGGACGATCCGGATCCCGGTTCACATGATCGAGACGATCAACAAGCTGATGCGGGTCCAGAAGAAGCTGGTCCAGGAATTGGGGCGGGAGCCCACCCCCGAGGAAGTCGCCGAAGAGATGTCGCTGCCCGTCGAGCGCGTCCGGGCCGTGTACAAGATGGCCCAGCAGCCGATTTCGCTTCAGAGCCCTGTCGGCGACGGCGACGACGCCCATTTTGGCGACTTCATCGAGGACAAGGGAGCCGAGAATCCGTCGGAGATGACGGCCTACAGCCTGCTCAAGGAGCGGCTGAAGGATGTGCTGGATACGCTGACCGAGCGCGAGCGGCAGGTGCTGAACCTGCGGTTCGGCCTGGCCGACGGTTATCCGCGGACGCTGGAGGAGGTCGGAAAGCAGTTCTCGGTGACCCGGGAACGCATCCGCCAGATTGAAGCCAAAGCCCTTCGAAAGTTGCGCCATCCCACCCGCCTGCGCAAACTCGAGGGGTTCCTGGAAATGCGGTAAGCAACCGCGCGAGAGAAAGGAATCGATTGTGACGACGTGGAATGAATCCGGAATGATGTTTTATTGTTCGATCTTCAGTGCTATCTTTTTCCTGATCGGTCTGTTGCTCGGCCGCCGCTGGAAATCCCGCCCCGTTGGGGGCGGCTATCACAACAACAATAACCGCCGGCCCGATTTCAAGCGGCCGGCCTTCCAGCAGGGCCGGCCTCAGCAGCAGCAGCAGCCCCCCGTCCGCCAGGACGGCCCCGTCGAACTGTATGTCGGCAACCTGGCCCTGGAAGTGACCAAGGAAGAGGTTGAGGCGGAGTTCGGCAAGTACGGCAAGGTGCTGAACATCCGGCTCATCACGAAGCAGGGCGAGGACAAGAGCTTCGGGTTCGTCGAGATGGCGACCCCCTCCGAGGCCGATGCGGCTATCAAGGCGCTGGCCGGCAACGATTTCATGGGCAACGCCCTCGAAGTCAATGTCGCCAAGTCCCCCCGCGGCCACCACCGCCGCCGCCGGCGGTAGGAAGAAGAATAGCGGATAGCTAATAGCTAATAGCGAATAGCGCTGCCACCCGGCAGCGCTTTTTTTATGCCTTTCGCCCTTGCATTATCAACCATTGGAGCGCCGTTTTTACATAGGCATACTACCCTAAATCATAATATCGATTTGTTTGTTAACCTTCTTCCCGTGACCGAATCAAACTGCAACGCAAAAAACGAAGTGCGCAGGGGACCGGGAGAAGAACGATGAAACGATACCATTCGATGACAGTCAACCGTTGGCGAAACGCCATCATGAGCCTCATCCTGCTCGCGGCCGTTGCCGGAACAGGACTGGCGGATTCAAAATCAGCCTACATCCATTTCGTGGACTGCGCATGGAACGCGTCCGCCAACGTGGACAGGGACGGGGACGAATATAGGCAGAGCGGATCGCTCACCATCGACGTCGATACGGACCCCTTGCTGGGAAACGCCGCAGCGTCTGTCTACATCCTGGTTTCATACCGGCGATTGGGCACAGATCAATGGTTCCCGTTTATCAACTCGGGAAGCTTTCAAGTCAACGGATCTAGCACGGCAGACGCCCGCACACTGACGATCGGGCCCAGCCTGCCCCAGGACATCTACGAGTTCAGACTTGAACTTTTCCTGGGGCCGAACTGGACGAAGGTGGACGAATGGTATCCATCGAATGCCTCCGCTCTCGGAAACAATCATTTCGAGACGATAGCCCAGGATCGGATGGTTATTACATATAATATCACCGATTGTGAATGGCTCTCCGAAACGGACCAGGACGGTGATAAATTCGCGCGCATCCGGCGGCTCAAGGTGCTCCCGGTATCCAGCGGCAGCCCCTGGGTCTACCTGAAAATGTTCACCCGGTTGAACGCGACGCAGGGTTGGAGTCCCCCCGTCGCAACCGCTCCATTCAAAATCAACGCCGGCACGGAACAACCCCAGGATTTCGATATCGGGGGCAGCCCGCAACTCGAACGGGGAGAATACGAAATCAGGATCGATCTCTGCAACATGCTGAACACGGTTGTCAAACGCTATTCGTATGCGGATGACGCGGACCTGGATGACGTTCCCTTTGAAACGGATGCACAGGATACGGTCGAGCCGGTCGACGTTCCCGGCGAGATCTGCTTTGGCGGTCGCAGTTGCCTTGCCGAGGAGGGCAGGAAGGTGAAGATCCCGGTCAACCGGCTTAACGGCCGGGACGGGGCCGTGTCGGTCAGCTACTTTGTGAACCCCAAGACGGCCGCCGCCTATGTCGATTTCATACCCAAGATGGGAATCCTGCGCTGGGCGGACGGGGACGATGCGCCCAAGACGATCGCAGTCAAGATCCTTCAGGACGGCGTGGCCGAAGGGAAGGAAGTGTTCAAGGTCGTGCTGGAAGATCCGGACGGCGGAGCCCTGGTGTTGCCGCGCGTGATGAAGGTGTCGATCGGCCCGAACGAGAAGGCTGAAAAATCGGAACAGGATCCCTGGGCCGCGCGCATGGCAAGCCTGACGGAGGCGCTCGGCGGTTCGCCGCTGGCCTGGTACACCTCGCCCCTGTCGCCCTGGTCAAGCCAGCCGGCCTCGGGAGCGGCCAGCGGCCCGGCGACGCCCGAAAACGCCTCCTGGCTGCAAACCTCGGTCGCCGGAGCGGGGTTGCTCCGCTTCGACTGGCAGGTCCTGGGCTCGGGCCGCGACGCCTGCCTGCTGATGGTGGACGGCAAGGTCCGCAAGACGCTCCGCCCCGGATTCGCCGTTTCGCATGAAACGCTGCCGCTCGGGGCAGGCGCCCACGTCGTCCGCTGGATCTTCTCGGGCGACATCGGCCTCCCCGGCTCCGCCAGCCTCGCCCGCGTTGACTGGGCTCCGGCGGCGAAGGAGGAGTAGGGGCTAGCCTTCGGGAAACATCATGGCCATGCTGAATTCGTCCATGAAGTCGGGGTCGAGGGACAGGTCCACGTGGCGGGCTTTGCGGATGATCTCGCCCGCGTAGACCTGTTCCTCTTCCGCAAGCAGGGCGCGCTTGGCGCCGAATGAGGCCGCGTTGCCGACGAAATGAATGCGGTCGGGGGAAACCTGCGGCAACATGCCGATGCGGAGCGCGTTTTCCTTGCGGATGTAGTTGCCGAACGCGCCGGCGAGGAGGACCGACTGAAGATCCTCCACCACGAGGCCCGCCTGCTTGAGCAGGATGCTGATGCCCGCCCGGATCGCGCCGTTGGCCAGCTGCAGTTCGCGGATGTCCTTCTGGTAGAGCAGCAGCGGCTCGCCTGTAACCGACTCTTCGCCCTTGGCCAGGATGAAATGATTCTCGCCCAGCATGCTAAGGATTCGGGCCTTGACCGCCGGGGGGAGGGCCGCCGGCGCCTCGTCCGGATCCACAATCCGGCCCGTCGAATCCAGGATGCCGTGGCGGAGCAGCTCCGCCGCGGCGTCGATCAGCCCCGTGCCGCACAGGCCCGACGCCTTGCCTTCCCCGATCACGTGGATCCGGACGTCGGTGTCGATCGCGACCTTTTCGATCGCGCCCGCCGTGGCGCGCATGCCGTTGATGATCCGCGCCCCCTCGAACGCCGGGCCCGCCGCCACGGAGGTGGCGATCAGGCGCCCGTCCTTCGCCAGGGCGATCTCCCCGTTGGTCCCGATGTCCACCAGGAGCGCGGGCTTGACGTTGCGGTCCAGCCGCGTGGCGACAATGCCCGAGACCGTGTCGCCCCCCACGAAGCCGCCGATCTGGGGGAAGATGAAGACGCG
>JBIIYJ010000307.1:0-6331 GCA_044346855.1 Kiritimatiellia bacterium | reverse complement strand
TGGCTGCTGTTCCTCTGCGCCGTGCCCGTGGCGGTGATCGGCAACATCGTTCGCATCGTGACCATCACCATGGTGGCGGCCGGGTTCGGGGAAAAGACGGCGGCCGGCTTCTATCACGATTACTCGGGTTATATCGTCTTCCTGGTCGCCATCCTGCTGCTCTACGAACTGGGCCGCCGCATCTCCAAGTGGCGGCTGCTGGACCGGGGGCAAAAGCCGCCGGAAGTGCCCGCTCCCGTGTCGACCGGAGCCGGGGCTCGCGGCCGCGCGGCCGTGCTGGCGCTGACCCCCGCGATCCTGCTGGCGGGCGGGCTGATGGTGCGGTATGCGCCGGCCGTGACGCCCGGTTCGCTGGCGTTCCTGCCGGCCCGCCTCCCCGCCGAGGTGGGGGCCTGGCGGGGCTCGCCGGTGGTGATCTGCCACAACGAACAGTGCATGCGTTCGTTCCGGGAGGATCAGCTGGCGGGACTGGGCGCCGCGCCGTTGCCCCGCGAGCCCGCTCCCGCGGAGGCGGCCGATGAACCCTGGGTTGCGCTCCGGGACCTGAAGCCCCTGTATGCGTGTCCGTCATGCCAGACCGGGCAGTTGTACGCCGCCTCCCTCGGCGAGCAGCGCCAGCTGCCGCCCGACACCCGGATTCTCCGGAGCGACTACACGGACGGCCGCGCGGTTCTGACGGTGACCATGGTGATCAGCGGCACCGGCCGCAACAGTATCCACCGTCCCGAACTCTGCCTGCCTGCCCAGGGCTTTGTCATGAAGCGCATCCGCGTCGCCCGGGCGCCGGGGGGGCAGGGCGAACCGATCGCGGTCAACCAGGTGGACCTTGAGCGCACACAGGCCGCCGGGGTGACCCGCCTGGAATTCGTGTACTGGTTTTTCACGGACGAACGGCAGACCGCGTCCAATGTCTCCCGGGTGCTGTGGACCGCCTGGGACCGCGCCTTCCGCAACCAGGCCACGCGCTGGGTGATGGTCACTCTCACCTCCCCGCCCGGCGGAGCCTCCTCCGAGCAGATGCTGGCTTTTTCTGGCGAACTCATGACCCACCTGCGAAAAACTCTTTAAGTGAGCAAACGTTTTTGATACATAGATAAGCTTAATTCAATGTACACACTCATTTCCCATTCAGGAAAGTACGCTGCCTCGTTCGGGATGGGACTTTTATTCACCCTGTTTTTAACCCCTGTTGTGCGGACAATCGCGCGAAAACTGGGCATGCTGGATCAGCCCGACGTCCGGCGGATCCACAAGGTGGCGACGCCGCGGGGCGGGGGGCTGGCCATCCTGCTGGCCTTTCACCTGTCGATGGCCCTGGTGTTTGTTTTTGACTGGGGCCAGTATACGGTAAGCCTGAACAAGGCTTGGTGGCTGGCGTTTCTTCAGGCGTCCACCGTGCTGGCCATCATCGGTTTCATGGACGACAAGATTGGCCTTTCGGCATGGCTGAAGCTGGCCGGGCAGATTGCCGTGGCGTCCCTGATGTATGTGCATGGCTTCGGCGTTGAAAATGTGTTCGGCCTCGACGTTCCCGAGTGGGTCGACTTCAGCGCTACCCTGGTCTGGTTTGTCCTGTTGACGAACGCGTTCAACCTGATCGACGGCCTGGACGGGCTGGCGTCCGGGCTTGCCCTCATCGCCGCCCTGGGATTGGCCGGCTCCCTGCTGCTGCGCGGCATGCCCGGGGACACCCTTCCGCTTCTCATCCTGGCGGGGGCCTGCCTGGGGTTCCTGCGCTATAATTTCAATCCCGCTTCCGTGTTCCTGGGGGACACGGGCAGCCTGTTCCTGGGTTTTTCCCTGGCGTCCATGAGCCTGGTCTCCTCCTCGAAGGGAACGCTGCTGACGGCCCTGGCCGTGCCGCTGCTGGCCATGGGCGTTCCGCTTTACGACACGCTGCTGGCCGTCTGGCGCCGCTCTGTGCGGGCGTTCCTGCCCCTGGAGGCGGCGGCGGGAAAGGTCGGCCACATGCGGGTCATGCAGGCCGACAAGGATCACCTGCACCACCGCTTCCTGGATCTCGGCCTCTCCCAGCGCCGGGTGGCCATCATGCTTTATGCGATGAACGTGGTGCTGGTGGTGGTGGCCCTGCTGATGACCGGAATGAGAGGCCGTTCCACCGGCATTTTCCTGCTGGCTTTGGTGGGCTGGGCCTATGTCATGTTCCGCCATCTCAGCCGCATCGAGGTGTGGGAGACGGGCCGGCTGTTCGTCACCGGCTTCGCCCGTCCCAAGCAGCGCGCCATCGTCATTGCCCTTTACGGGCTGTGGGACATAACCGCCATCGCCTTGTCGTGGACGCTGACCTTCCTGGCCACCGGCATGACCGACCGGGTGCAGTGGCTGCAGACGCTGGTGATGATGGCCGCGCCGATGATCCTTTTCCTCCTCGGCGCCCAGACCTACGAGCGCATCTGGTCCCGCGCGCGGCTTCGCGAATACGTCCTGCTGCTGGCGCTGGTGATCGCGGGCGCCATGACCGGAACGGCTTTCCAGATCCTGCTCGCGCAGAAGGACCGGCATGTGTCCGTTGTCGAGTTCGCCATCTTCACGCCCATGGCCTGCATCCTGATCGTGGGGATTCGGGTCATGCTCCGGCTCGTCAAGGAGTTCATGTATGAGTTGGAGGCGTCGCGGGTGATGCGGGTCCCCGACGCCGAGCGCATCCTGGCCTACGGCGCGGGCGGCCGGTTCCAGCTCTTCCTGCGGGAGCATATGATCCACGTCGGGGAACCCGGGGCCAAGCGGCTGATCGTGGGCGTGGTGGACGACGACGCGAACCTGCGCGGCTGCCGCATTTCGGGCTTCCCCGTGCTGGGCACGGAGAAGACCCTCGCCGCCGTGATCCGCGCCCAGCGGATCTCGCAGGTCGTGATCACGGCCGTCCTGCCGGACGAGAAGAAGCGGCGCATCGCCGCCCTGGTCCGCGAAGCCGGCGCCACCGCCCGGGAATGGCGCTACGAAGAGACGGATATCCCGTAAGCCCGGCGTCAGCCGGCGACGATGAAATTCACCAGCCGGCCCGGCACCACGATCGTCTTCTTGATCGCCTTGCCCTCGATCCATTTCTGGACCGTCGGGTCCGCGTGCGCCGTCTTCTCCAGCTCGGCCGCATCGGCCTTCAACGCCGCCGTGAAACGGCTCCGGACCTTGCCGTTCACCTGCACCGCGTATTCCACCGTGTCGGGAATCAGCAGGGCGGGGTCGTAGGTCGGCCACGTTTCATACGCCAGCGTGCCGTCATGCCCGAGCCGCTGCCAGAGCTCCTCGGCCAGGTGCGGGGCGAACGGGGAGAGCAGGAGCACGAACGCGTTCAGGATGGAGCGCGGGCGCGATTCCCAGTGAGACGCCTCGTTGAGGAACGACATCATGGCCGCGATCGCCGTGTTGAAGCTCATGGACTCGATGTCGTCCGTGACCTTTTTGGTCAGCGCATGGAGGGCCCGGCGCTGGGCGTCGGCGGGCTCGCCGTCGTTCACTTCCTTGACCAGCGCGCCGGTGTCCTCGTTCACGATCAGGCGCCAGACGCGGTTCAGGAAGCGGAACGTGCCGTCCACGCCTTCCATGTTCCATGGCTTGGCCTGGGTGAGCGGGCCCATGAACATCTCGTACAGGCGCAGCGTGTCCGCCCCGTAATCCTTCACCACCGAATCGGGATTGATCACGTTGCCGCGGCTCTTGCTCATCTTGTAGGCGCGGGCGGTGACCCGGACGGCTGGCTCTTCCACCATGACGAACAAGTCGCCGTCCTTGCGCACCTGGACCGGCTCGAGCCGGATCGACTTGAGCGGTTCGCCCGTCCGCACGTCGGAGTCGTTCTCGCTGACATGCTCCGCGCTCACCCGGGCGCCGGCGGCGTTCTGGTAGGTGTGGTATTCGATCTCGCCCAGGATCAGCCCCTGGTTGATCAGCTTGCGGAACGGCTCGGGCGACGGCACCAGGCCGAGGTCGAAGAGGACCTTGTGCCAGAAGCGCGCGTAGAGAAGGTGGAGGACGGCGTGCTCCGCGCCGCCGACGTAAAGGTCGACGGGCAGCCAGTAGGCCGCCTTCTCCGGCGCGCAGACCGCCGCGGCGTTCCTCGGGTCGATGAAGCGGAGGTAATACCAGCAGGAGCCCGCCCACTGCGGCATCGTGTTGGTTTCGCGCCGGGCCTCGCGCCCGCAGGCGGGGCAATTCACCTTGAGCCACTCCGTGGCCTTGGCCAGCGGCGGGTCGGCCGTGCCGGTCGGGGAGAAGTCCTTCACCTCAGGGAGCCGGAGCGGGAGGTCCTTCTCGTCCAGCGGCACCACGCCGCACGTGGGGCAGTGCACCAGCGGGAACGGTTCGCCCCAGTAGCGCTGGCGGCTGAAAAGCCAGTCGCGCAGCCTGAAGTTCACCTTGGCTTCCCCGAGTTTTTTCGCGACCAGCCAGTCGGTGATGCGGCGCTTGGATTCGGCAACGGGAAGGCCGTCGAGCGACACCTCCGCGTTGGCGGAGTTGACGAGCGGGCCGTCTCCCGTGAAGGCTTCGCGGGAAAGGTCGCCGCCCGCCACCACCTCGACGATGGGCAGGCCGAACGTCTTCGCGAAGGCATAGTCGCGCGTATCGTGGCCGGGCACGGCCATGATGGCGCCGGTGCCGTAGCCCCAGAGCACGTAATCGGCGATCCAGACCGGAATCTTTTTCCCGTTGACCGGGTTGATGGCGAAGGCGCCGGTCGCGACGCCGGTCTTCTCCTTCTGCAGCTCCGTCCGCTCGAGTTCGCTCTTCCGCCCAGCCGCTTCGC
The DNA here is from genome assembly GCA_044346855.1 of Kiritimatiellia bacterium. Lineage (GTDB taxonomy): Bacteria > Verrucomicrobiota > Kiritimatiellia > CAIKKV01 > CAIKKV01 > CAIKKV01. The sequence continues at coordinate 1,566 of JBIIYJ010000307.1, read as the reverse complement.
GATAGGCCGCGACCGCCGCCTTGCGGTCGGGCGCCGTGATGCGCTCCACGAGGGGATGCTCGGGCGCGAGCACCATGTAGGTGGCCCCGAACAGGGTGTCGGGCCGCGTCGTGAACACGCGGATGGGCTCGCCGGGCAGCCCGTCGATCGCGAAGTCGACCTCCGCGCCCTCGGACTTGCCGATCCAGTTCCGCTGCATCTCCTTGATGCCTTCCGGCCAGTCGAGCTCCTCGAGGTCGCTGAGCAGCCGCTCGGCATACGCCGTGATGCGAAGCACCCACTGCCGCAGCGGGCGGCGCTCGACCACGTGGCCCTTGGCGCGCCATTCGTCGACTTCCTCGTTGGCCAGCACGGTGCCGAGGGTGGGCGACCAGTTGACCGGCACCTCGGACTCGTAGGCGAGCCCCTTTTTGTAGAGCTGGAGGAAAATCCACTGCGTCCACCGGAAGTAGGCCTCGTCGGTGGTGGAGATCTCGCGGTCCCAGTCGTAGGAGAAGCCGAGCATCTGGAGCTGGCGGCGGAAGGTGTTGATGTTCTTTTCCGTCGTGATCCGCGGCTGGGTGCCGGTCTTGATGGCATACTGCTCGGCCGGCAGGCCGAAGGCGTCCCAGCCCATGGGGTGCAGGACGTTGAAGCCGCGCATGCGCTTGTAGCGGCAGACGATGTCGGTCGCGGTGTAGCCCTCGGGGTGGCCGACGTGCAGGCCCGCGCCGCTGGGGTAGGGGAACATGTCCAAAATGTAGATCTTGGGCCGCGCGGGATCGGGGAGCTCCGGCGTCTTGAAGGTCTTCTGCGACAGCCAGACCTGCTGCCACTTGGGCTCGATCGATTCAAACGGATACGTTGCCATGCGTCACCTTGCTGTTGAAAAACATCCCACTATAGGGGAAAAAGAGCCGGAAAGCAAAAGGAACTGTGGGCCCCCGCCGGGTTCGCCCGGCCCCCGGGCGGGCCGAACCGTTTTGTTTTGGAAAAGCCGCCGGGTAACGCTAAGATCGGCGTCTGTCCTAATAAAGGAATGATGTCATGTGGATTTACCTGTCGCCCGCGGTGATGGACGCGGTCGTGTTCCTGGTGATGTTTGCCGTGAGCTATGGCGCGGGCGAGCGGGGCTTGAGCAACAACCAGTGCGCCTGGCTGGGCGGCCTGTTCCAGCTTGTCTACATGGGCTGCAGCTTCGGGGTGGGGCTCGTGCTTAACCGCCGGAACGCCAAGATGTTGCTGCTGGGCAGCATCGTGCTGAGCCTCGTGACCTCGTGCGCGGCTCTTTTTGTCACCTCGTTCGCGCCGCTGCTGGCGGTGCTGGCCGGCTTCGGCGTGGCGTGCGCCGTGTTCTTCAACGCGTTCCAGACGTTCATGCGGGGGGAGGCGCCTCCCGGGGGGCTCGCCCGCGCCACCGCGTTCTATACCGCGGCCTGGAGCGGCGGCGCGAGCCTCGGCTTCCTGACGTCGGGCTTCCTGTTCCGGCAGGGGTGGCTGACGATGGGGCTGCTGGTGCTGGCCGCCCTGGCCTTCATCTTCGGCCTGCTCTGGCGGCACCGAGCCAGGCCGCACGACGCCCAGTCG
>JBIIYJ010000306.1:0-6356 GCA_044346855.1 Kiritimatiellia bacterium | reverse complement strand
CGAGCCCGGCGCAGTGCGGCCCGTTCCCCTTGGGCACACCAGCGCCGGGCTCGTAGCGCCCGGCCTACGCGGAGATGACACCAAATCGCAGATGCGCCCTCATGGAGTCGGCAGTCCTCCGCCGTGAGCGCCTGTTGCACGGATGGGCGGGAGGGTTCGGGGTTCAGGGTTCAGGGTTCGGGGTTCAGGGTTCAGGGTTCGGGGTTCAGGGGTTGGGGTTCACGGTTTCATGGAGTCGGCGGTCCTCCGCCGTGAGCGCTTGCGGGATCGAAGCGTCAACGCATGCGCGTGGTCGATCACGATCACGATCGCGATCACGATTACGATCACGAACCCCCTGCCCACCGATCACGTCTTCAACCCCGAACCCTGTCCCCTTACCACTGCCCACCGATCACCGACCACCGATCACGTCTTCAACCCTGAACCCTGAACCCCGAACCCTGTCCCCTTACCACTGCCCATTTTTAACGACAGCCCGGAAAAATCGTGTTAAGTTACGGCCATTAACAACAGGAGAATGGTCATGAACAAGTGGACAATCGGCGTGTTTGCGGCCCTGAGTGTGATGGCGGGTTCGGTGCTGGCGCAGGACAGCAACGCCGTGCGGCGCGCGACCGCGGAAGAGCTGCTGATCGTGATGAAGACCCCGGACATGATTGCCAAGACCTTCGAGAGCGTGAAACAGATGCTTCCCGCCCAGATGAAGCAGATGACCGGGACGGTCGGGCAACCGCTCTCCCCCGAGGCCACCGTGCAGATGCAGAAGATGATGGATGTCATGGCCGAGGAGTTCAGCTGGGAGAAGATGAAGGTTGATTTCATCACCCTCTATGCCGACACCTTCACGGACGACGAGCTGAAGGCGATCATCGCCTTCTACAAGACTCCGGCCGGCCAGGCGTTCATCGCGAAACAGCCCGAGCTGATGAAGCGATCCATGGAAGTCAGCCAGCGGGTCATGATCCGCCTCATGCCCAAGATCAAGGCCATGGCCGACGAGGTCAAGGCCAAGAGCCCGCAGGCCGCGCCCAAGACGGGCGCCGGGCCCATGCGTTGAGGTGTCGGGGTTCGGGGTTCAGGGTTCAGGTTGAAGAAGTGACCGGTGATCAGGGGGGGTGGTCGCGATCGTGATCGCGATCGTGATCGTGATCGACCACGCGCTTGCGTAGACGCTTCGATCCCGCAGGCGCTCACGGCGGAGGACCGCCGACTCCATGAAAACCCGAACCATGAACGTTGTTCGAAGGCGGGCGCTTTACGGAAACCTCTCGCGCGCCGCCCAAGGCCGCTTCGGCCAGGGCGCGCGAAGGCAAGTCAGTTGCGGCGTTTCGATCAGCGTTAACGGGCGAGTCGTTTTTGAGCCTCAGCCGGGCGACGACAAGGAGGCGTGACCTTCCGGGTCCGACTCCGCAGTCGGAGCCCGGATCAGGCCAAAAACGGCCGCCCGTTAACGCCGAAACGCCGCAACGGCGCCACGTAACCGGCCGGCCCGCGGTCAGCGCCCGCGGCTACAGAAGAACGATCAACCTACCGCTTCTTGAACAGCGGCTTGAGGAAGCGGCCGGTATGGGAGGCTTTCACCCGGGCTACCTCCTCCGGCGTGCCCTCCGCCACGATCCGCCCGCCCGCCGCCCCGCCCTCCGGCCCCAGGTCAATCACCCAGTCCGCCTCGGCCACCACGTCCAGCTGATGCTCGATCACTAGCACGGTGTGCCCCGCCGCCACCAGCCGGTGCAGCACGTGCAGCAGCATCTCGATGTCCGCCAAGTGCAGCCCCACGGTCGGCTCGTCCAGCACGTAAAACGTTCCGCCCGGCTTCCGCCGCGCCCGCACCTGCTCCGCCGTCCCGCCCGCCAGCTCCGTCACCAGCTTGATCCGCTGCGCCTCCCCCCCGCTCAGCGTCGGGCTCGCCTGCCCCAGCGTCAGGTACCCCAGCCCCACGTCCTGCATCAGCCGCAGCGGCCGGTGGATCGCCGGGTGCACTTCGAAAAAGGGAACAGCCTCGTCCACGCTCATGCGCAGCACCTCGCCCACCGTCTTCCCCTTCAGCCGGATCGCCAGCGTCTCCGCGTTGAACCGCGCCCCGTTGCACTCCTCGCAGGGCACCGTCACGTCGGGCAGGAAGCTCATCTCGATCTTCTTCACCCCCTGCCCCTCGCAGGCCTCGCACCGCCCGCCCGGCACGTTGAACGAGAAGCGCCCCGGCGCATGCCCCCGCATCTTCGCCTCCGGCAGCCCCGCGAACAGCCGCCGGATATCGTCCCAGAACCCCACATAGGTGGCCGGGCACGACCGCGGCGTCTTCCCGATCGGCGTCTGGTCCACCTCCAGCACCCGCCTTAACCCCTCGACCCCCTCCAGCGCCTCGCAGCCCCGCAGCGCGGTCTTCTTCCCCTCCGCCAGCAGCACCCGGCGCAGGTTGTCGTGCAGCACGTGGCGCACCAGCGTGCTCTTGCCGCTGCCGCTCACGCCCGTCACCGCCACCAGCCGGCCCAGCGGCACGCGCACGTCCAGGTCCTTCAGATTATGCATCCGCGCTTTCCGGATGACCAGGGCCGGCTCGCCCGCCTTCACCGCCCTCCGCTCGCCCGCCAGCGGGTGCTTCATGGGCTTGCGCAGGCAGCGGCCGGTGACCGAATCCGCGTGCTTGATCAGCTCCTCAACCCGGCCCGCCGCCACCACATGGCCGCCTTCGGAGCCCGCGCCCGGCCCCAGGTCGATTACGTGGTCCGCCTGCCGGATCGTCTCCTCGTCGTGCTCGACCACCACGATGGTGTTGCCCTTGCGCTCCAGGCTGCGCAGCGTGTCGATCAGCATCCGGTTGTCGCGCGCATGCAGCCCGATGGTGGGCTCGTCCAGGATGTAGCAGACGCCCCGCAGGTTGGAGCCCAGCTGCGCCGCCAGCCGGATCCGCTGGGCCTCGCCGCCGCTCAGCGTGGGCGCGGCGCGGTCGAGGGTCAGGTACGGCAGCCCCACCTCGCCCAGAAAACCGAGGCGGGACATGAGCTCGGCCACGATGTCCCGCGCAATATCCTTCTCCCGCTTGCTCAGGTGCAGCCCCCTGAACCAGGCCTCCGCCTCCTTCACGGTCTGACCCGCCAGGTCGGCGATGCTCCGCTCCCGGAACCGGACCGCCAGCGCCTCGGGCTTGAGCCGCCGGCCGTGGCACTCGGAGCACTCCCGCTCCGCCCCCTCGTACCAGGCGTTCCACCAGATCTCCTCGCCCGTCTGCTCCTCGTCGAACCCCTCCAGCTCCAGCCCGGTGCCGAAACAGCGCCCGCACCAGCCGTGCTTGGAATTATAGGAAAAGAGGCGCGGGTCCAGCTCCTCGAAGCTGCGGCCGCAGGAGGGACACGCCCGCCGACTGGAATACAGCGTCTCCAACGCCGCTTTCCCCTCGACCGCCGCCCGCACCGTCCCCTTCCCGTGCTCCAGCGCCAGCCCCAGCAGGCGCCGAAGCTCCGCCTCGCCGGCCGGCGTCGCGCGCGCCTCGCCCACCGGCAGCTCGATCGTGTGTTCCTTGAATCGGTCCAGCCGCGGCCAGGGCGAAACCGGGGTCAGCACCCCGTCCACGCGAAGCGCGTCGTAGCCCTTCCCCGCCGCCCACTCCGCCAGGTCGGTGTAATAGCCCTTGCGCGCCACCACCAGCGGCGCCAGCAGCCGGACCGTGCGGCCGCGGAAGTCGGCCATCAGCGAGGCCAGGATCATCTCCGCCGTCCGCGGCAGGATGGCCTCGTTGCAGTCGGGGCAATGCTGCACGCCCAGCTTGACGTACAACAGGCGCATGAAATGGTAGATCTCGGTCACCGTGGCCACGGTGCTCTTGCGGCCGCCCCGGCTCGTGCGCTGCTCGATCGCCACCGTCGGCGGGATGCCGGTGATGGAATCCACCTCCGGCCGCGAGGCCGGCTGCACGAACTGCCGGGCGTAGGCGTTGAGCGACTCCAGGTAGCGGCGCTGCCCCTCGGCAAACAGGATGTCGAACGCCAGGGTGCTCTTGCCGCTGCCGCTGACGCCGGTGACGACGGTGAAGGCGTCCCGGGGAATGTCCACGTCCAGGTGCTTCAGGTTGTGCTCGCGGGCGCCGCGGATCCGCACCGCGCCGGGCCCGGCGGCCGCATACGGGGCCCGCTCCTCCGCGGCCATCGGCAGCGCGGCGGAGTCCGCCCCACCCGCCGACCGCAACAGCTCGCGCCCCGTGAAGCTGGCGGGGCAGGCCATGATCGCCTCGGGCGTTCCGGCGCAGACCAGCTCGCCGCCGGCGTTGCCGCCCTCGGGCCCCAGGTCCACCAGCCAGTCGGAGGCCCGGATCACGTCGAGATTGTGCTCGATCACGACCAGCGAGTGCCCCTCCGCCAGCAGGCGGCGGAAGGCCTTGAGCAGGACAGCAATGTCGTCGAAGTGCAGCCCGGTGGTCGGCTCGTCGAACAGGAACAGGAGCGGCTTGCCCCCCTCGCCCGCGCCGGCGAGATAGCCGGCCAGCTTCAGCCGCTGCGCCTCGCCGCCGCTGAGGGTCGGCACGGGCTGCCCCAGCCGCAGGTAGCCCAGCCCGACCTCGCGCAGGGGCGCCAGGGAGCGGAGCACGTCCCTTGAATTGCTGAAAAAGGAACAGGCCTCCTGCACGGTCATCTCCAGCAGGTCCGCGATGGAGGCGTCGGCCGCCCCCGGGCCCTGGCCGGGGACGCGGATCTCCAGGATCTCGGGCCGGAACCGCTTGCCGTCGCAGACGGCGCAGCGCAGGTAGACGTCGCTCAGGAACTGCATCTCGATGTGCTCGAAGCCGTTGCCCCCGCAGGCCGGGCAGCGGCCCGTGCCGGCGTTGAAGCTGAAGGTGCCGGTCGTGTAGCCGCGCTCGCGCGCCAGCGGGGCCTTCGCGAAGAGGGCGCGGATCGCGTCCCACGCGCCCACGTAGCTGGCCGGGTTGGATCGCGTGGTCTTGCCGATCGGGGACTGGTCCACCAGCACCACGTCGCCGAAGCCTTCCCAGCCCTTCAGGTCGCGGTGCGCGCCGGGCGTGTCGGAGGGCTTATGGAGCTTCTTGCGCAGCGCCGGGTAGAGAATGTCCTGGATCAGGGTGGACTTGCCGGACCCGCTCACGCCGGTGACGCAGACCAGCCGGTTGTGCGGCAGCCGCACGTCGACGCCCTTGAGGTTATGCGCCGTGGCCCCCAGGATGGCCAGGAAGGGATGGTTCTTCGGCACCGGGCGGCGCGCCTCCGCCTCGGGCTCGACCTGAAGGCGGCCGGCCAGATAGTCGCCCGTGCGGGATGCCTTGCAGGCGTCCAAGCCGGCCAGCGGGCCGTCGTAGACCACCGACCCGCCCCGCTCCCCGGGGCCGGGCCCCATGTCGATCAGGCGGTCGGAGGCGCGGATGAGGTCGGGATCGTGCTCGACCACCAGCAGCGAATTGCCGGCGTCGCGCAGCCGCCCCAGGATGCGGCTCAGCCGCCGGATGTCGCGCGGGTGCAGGCCGATGCTCGGCTCGTCGAGCACGAACAGGGTGTTGACCAGCGACGTGCCGAGCGCGGTGGTGAGGTTGATGCGCTGCACCTCGCCGCCGCTGAGGGTGCGGGACTGGCGGTCGAGGGTCAGGTAGCCGAGGCCCACTTCGACGAGATAGTCGAGCCGGGTGCGGATTTCGCCGAGCAGTTGCTCGGCCGCCTCGTCGTAGGGCTTCGGCAGCGCCAGCTCCTTGAAAAACGCGTGCGCCTGGTCGATGGGCAGGAGCATGACGTCGCGGATGCTCCGCTTTTCGGGCCCCAGCCGCCACCAGAGCGCCTCCGGCTTCAGCCGCGCCCCCTCGCAGGCGGGACAGGGCCCGTAGGTGCGGTACTTGGAGAGCAGCACCCGGATGTGCATCTTGTAGCTGCGCCCTTCCAGCCACTCGAAGAAACGCTTGATGCCGTACCAGACCCCGTCCTCCCAGCCCCCCTCCCCGTCGACCACCCACCGGCGCTGTTCGGCGGTCAGGTCGCTCCACGGCGTGTTGACCGGCATGCCGCGCTTTTTGGCGAACTTCATCATGTCGGTCTGGCATTCGGCGTAGCTGGGCGTCTGCCAGGGCCGGACCGCGCCGCCCGCGAGGGAAAGCCGCTCATCCGGGATGACCAGGCCGTAGTCGATGCCGATCACCCGCCCGAAGCCGCGGCAGGTTTCGCAGGCGCCGATCGGCGAGTTGAACGAGAAGACGGCGGGCGTGGGATCGCGGTAGGCGATGTCGCAGTCGGGGCAGTGCAGGGCGGATGAAAAGCGCTTCGGCTCGCCCGGCTTGCCGGCGGCGTCCTCCACGTAGACGATCAGCTTGCCGCCGCCCCGGACCAGGGCGGCCTCGAGGCTTTCGACGATGCGGCCCC
>JBIIYJ010000070.1:0-19567 GCA_044346855.1 Kiritimatiellia bacterium | reverse complement strand
CGCAAGGGGCGCGGCCCCTCGCAGGCAAACCGCACCCTCAAAAAATGGAGGTGACAAAACCAAGGCTATCGCTTATGTTCCCAAATAAGTTGTGTCACGAATGGGGGGAGGCTCACTTTGCCTTCTCTTATCCGTGTGATCGGTGTGATCCGTGGTGACTCTTCCCTTTTCGCGCCTTCCGCGTGTTTCGTAGTTAAATATACCAGGCCGGATCATCGTGCGCCGCTCCGATCCATTGGCGCGCTTCGCGCCCCCTCTTTGCCTTCTCTTATCCGTGCGATCGGTGTGATCCGTGGTGACTCTTCCCTTTTCGCGCCTTCCGCGTGTTTCGTAGTTAAACCTACATCATCCGCTCGATGGAGGCCCGCTTCGCCTGGTAAACCCTGCCCAGCCCAAGGGCAATCGCCTCGTCACACAAGGCCAGCGCCTTCTCGAACTCCCCCTCGTCGATCGCCAGGCCGATCCCCCGCTCGAACAACCGGATCGAAGGCGCATAGGCGCGGAATCCCTGGGCCGTTTCCTCCCGCGCCACCGGCAGATACCCGCGGGCCGCCTCCACGGCGGAACGGCAGGCGTCGAGGTCGCCGCACTGGAACGCGTCCTCCGCCAGCAGGTCGAAAAGGAAAAACTTCACCGCGTTGGGAATCGAGTTGGCCCGCCCAATCACATTCTCAAGATACTTTCTCGCCTTTCCCGCCCCGCCGATCAGGGCCTCGTCGTGTCCAGACAGGAGGTCGGCAAGTATCTCGGCGGGACTTTTGCGCAATGGTTCTTTTCGTTCTGACATGGGATGAGATTACCAAAGCCCGGCAATGCATACAACCGAAAGGGCGACAAACAACTGCATGGCGGCGTCCTCTGTTCCGAGTCGTACTTCGTACTCGTACTCGTACGTCGTACTCGATCTTCGGCGACCGACTCCTCGTCAGTTGCGCCCCTGAATCTCCGTGTGTGAATCTTCTCTTCGGACCTGGCGCATGCATGGCCAGGCTCGCATGAGACGATGAGGGAGAGTGATGAGTGGGAGCGATGAGAGGCACCGGCGCCCCCCCTCCTCCGCCAGGGTTCCGCTATTCTCTATCAGCTATCCGCTATTCTTCAAGGGGCCACGGGTCAGGAGACCCGTGCCACGCCGTTCGCAGGACAACCTAGTGTCACGGGCCAAGTCATGTTCGGGGGTACGGGGCTTCCCCGTAAAAGGGAGCTTCCTCTCCGCGTTCTTTCCCCCTCCTCCTCCGGGGCGGCGGGGGCCTCTGCGTTGGATGTTGGATCAGGCGCATGCCCCCAATCAGCGCAGGATGATCACATCCACCGTTTCGGGAACAGGGCAGTCCACGACAACCCGGTCGCCGTCGCGCTTCCACACCAGCGGACCGCGCAGCGTGCTGACCACCTCCTTCACCGGCCGCGCGGTCGTGACCGCCAGCGTCGCCGCCTTGCCGGGCTGCTCGCTGAAATCCGCCAGCGTGACCGCCAAGCCGCTTTCATGCTCCATCAAAATCGCCTCCGTCAACGGCTCGGAATATACCACGCGCCCCTCCCCGCCCCCCGCCCGCGCGGGCTTCTCGATCACCGCCCGCCGCTCCGCCGTATAGGTGCTCGGCTTGCCGTTCGCATCCAGCGGCGCATTGTGCCGGTACAAATGCCCCGGCAGCACGCCCAGCAGCAGCACCCGCCCCTTCCCCACGCTCCGCACCACGGCGCCCGCCGAGCCGTCCGCGTACGTCCCGACCACCTCCGCGTCCGCCGCCGCCGGCTCCAGCACCACCTTGGGCCCCACCACCGGCAGCGCCACCGCGGGCGTAAGCGCGCTCTCCTTCAGCGTCAGTGTGTCGATCGGCTTGACGGCCGGAATCTCCTTCGGCGCCAGGTCCCCCTCCGAAAATGCAACCAGCCGCTGCCGGACGCCCGCCAGCTCCGTCATCGCCGCCGACGGCTCGTTGAACTCGTCGTACATCCCGGTCCCCGCCGCCGCCGCCAGCACCCCGCCCGCCTTCACCCAGTCGGCCAGCGCCCCCATCCCCGCCCGCGTCATGTTCAGCCCCTGGACAAACACCGTGCCGTACGGCTTCAGCCCCTCGGCCGTCAGATCCTCCTCCACGATCACATCCACCGGCAGATGCGCATGCTGCAGGGCCAGGTACGTCAACAGCCGATCGAAATGCTCGTCCGCCCACGCGCCGCGCCAGAACTCCTGGGTCTGATTATACAACAGCGCCACCTTCGCGGGCTCCCGCTTCCCCTCGGCCAGAATCAGGTCCGCCGGCCCCACCGCCCGCGCCACCCGCCCGATCTGCGCGTACGTCGCCGGCACGTGGCTGAACGTGTCGATCGCCCCCCGGCTGAACTCCGGCCCCCAGTCGTAGAAATAGACCAGCGTGTGACCGCGCGCGATCAGCATCAGCGCCTTGCGGTCGAGCGAGCCCGTGCGCCCCACGACGAAAAAGCCCTGCGGCAGCTTCCGCTTGCGGGCCGCGCACTCCACGATGGCCCCGTAATAGCCGACCGTCTGCACGCCCGCCATCTGCTCGCCCCACAGCCAGTCCTCGCCCCACGCCAGCCCCACCCCTTCCCCGCGCGACAGCGCGAACCAGTCCGAGCTGCTCATGACGCCCCCGTGCATGAACGAGCCGGGCGTGTAGTTGCACCAGGAAAGCGCGTTCGGGTAAAGGGTCTTCAGCGCGCGGGTGTACCGCACATAAAAATCGTCCGTCAGGAGCCACTGATAAAGCCGGCTGAAATAATAGGCCCGCCGCTGCGCCCGCCCGGCATCCGGAGGCAACTCGGTCCGATACTCCACCTCGGCCAGATTCGTCACGCCAAGAAAGCCCGGCCCCTCCCCCCGCTCCTTCAGCTGGCCCGCCAGGTACGCCTGGAACGCGAGCCGGCAATCGGCCAGCCCGTTGACGAAGGACGCTGGCGCCACCGGGCCGATCTCGTCGCCCATCTTCACGTATTCCACCCGGTCCAGCGACCCCCCGACATCCGGATCCTCCTCGGTCGCCAGCGCCTTGCGCCTTTTCAGCTCCGCGGACACCGTCGCCTCGAAGGTCGGATCCAGCGGGTCGTGGCTGTCGCTGGTGTTGCCGGGCGACTGGTGATAGGTGAACCCGCCCGGATGCAACCCGTGCTTCCTGACCAGCTCCGGCTTCGCGCCCACCAGCCAGTTGAAGCCCACTTTTTTCAGATGGGGAATCAGTTCGTCCTGCGCCCCCGGAAGAACCCGGCAACTGGTGATGAACTTGATCCGCTCCGGCAGCTGCGTCGACTCCTGCAGGTTGGCCGCGGCGATAAGCCCGTACACCGTCTCCAGCATCTCCGGCTCGCTGCGGAACCGCGCCACGTACTCCGCGGACCGCACGCCCCAGGCGCCCGCCGCGTTCGTGGCCGCCGGCGCCTCGTAGGTGAGCCGCTCGGTGGGCAGCGAATACCGCGTCCGCCCCTCCGAAACCGGACACCGGATGGTCCGCAGCACGGCGTTCGAGTCCGGCCGCCAGGCCAGCTGGATCTCCACCGTCCCGTCCGCCACCGCCTTCTTCCCGGCGTCCGTCACCGCCAGGTTGTCGGTCGCATACGGCCCCGTGCTGGTCATGGACTCGGTGGCGTCCACCCAGGCCGACCACGCCCCCGCCGGCACCGCGGGCTTGCCGGCTTCCGACAGGATCGCCCCCACGGAGCCGTAATAGAGATGCCGGTCGAAGTCGGGCTGGTGGTGCGTCCACTGGTACACGATGAAACTCGAGAAGAGCAGGGCGTTCGCCTTGGACCCCGCATACCGGTAGCGGAGATAGTGGCGCGTCAGGGTGTTGGCGTCCTTCTCCAGGTTGCGCGAGGGCGGGAACGACTTGCTCCGGCTGAGGAACAGGCACTCGACCAGCACGCCGGGCGACAGGGGCGTCAGCGCCACGTCCGTCATACCCTTTTTCAGGGTCAAATCCGCATATTCCCAGATCAGGGACGGCCCCGTGAAGGGCAGCTCGCGGTCCCCCGCCGTCTCGAACCGGATCGGGAACCGCCCCTCCAGCTCGCTCCCCTGCTCGTCGCCGAGCGCCAGCGCGCCGAACGTGTGCGAGGCGGTGTTCGCGCCGGAGAGGTCGACCCGGAACGGGTTCGTCTTCCCGCGAAGGGCCGGATACGAAAACCAGAGCCGGTAGACCCCGTCCGCCGGCACGGCCAGCCGGGCGGAGATCGGGCCCGCCGCGGCGGACTTGGGTTTCGCCGCCAGTCGCAGGGGAAACTCCTGGGCGGTCGTGATGTCCCCGTATTCGCGCTGCGCCGGAAGGGGCTCGGCTTTCCAGGCGAACGCCTCGCCGGTCGCCACCGCGTTGCGCTTCGCGATCGGCTCAACGCCGGGCCAGTCGGCCACGCACAGCCAGACGCTGTGCGGCAGCCAGTCCAGGTCGGACGCCTCCTTCTTCATGTCGGTCAGCAGGCCGGAGACCAGGTCGTCGTCCGCAGAGACGCCTTTCATCCGGTCGAAGCCGGCACCCGAGGCCAGGCCCGCGCCCGCCAGGAGCAACCCGACCAAAACCGTTTTAAGGAGCGGGCAGAACATAAACAAATCCCTCCTCGTCCGCGACCAGGGCCGCCGGGCCGCGCAGGCCGATGTCATCCCCCGTGCCCCACTGGAACGGCACGCCCTCTCCCGTCGCCACCCCGTCGTTCAAGAGGGCGTGCAGGCCGGCCTCCTTCAGCACGTTCAACCGCGGCAGGGCCAGCCACGCGACGCGGCCGCGCCGGCCGGCCCAGCAGGCCTTGTCCCCTATAACGGAACAGCCGGCGGCTTCCGCCCCCGTTTCCCAGGAGGCGAGAATCGTGCCGCTCGCCGGGTCCAGGAGCGCCACGCGGCCCGCCCGCGTGGCCGCCAGGAGGCCGGCTTCGGTGGGCAGAGGGCCGCCCGCCAGGGTGTCGCCCAGGTCGGCCCGCCAGACAACGGCCCCGCTGTCGGCGGAGACGGCGAACAGGGTCCCCTCGACGGACGGAACCAGCGCCCGGGCGGGTTCGGTCCGGGTCCAGGTCATCGGGCCGCTCAGGCGGGCCGGCACGGAGGTCTTCCACGCCAGGCTGCCGTCGGCCAGGTTCAGCGCCGCCAGCTCGCCGGCCAGGCCGCCCGCCAGGACAAGCCCCCCGGGGGAGACCAGGGGCCCCGCCGTCAACCGGTCCGCCCCCTGCCACTTCCAGACCGTTGCGTGCGTTTTCGAATTGGCCCTCATGAGGACCGGACCCTGCGCCACGAGGAGCCCGTCCGCCGGCAGGATCGCGAACCCCCAGGGCATCGCCTCGCTTCCGGAGGGGCCGCGCCCGACCTCCCCGTTCTTCCCGATGGGCGCGATCGCGGGACGATAGGAATACGGCCTTCCCGAACCGGGCGCCTCCCCGGGGCCCCAGGTGAAGGCGGGCTTGTACCGGGGGTCGACCGTGGCCGTCCAGTCGATCAGCCCCTCCAGGGCCGAAAAGCGGACCACCGAGCCGCCGATGTCAAAATAGGCCCGCCCATCGCTCCAGCCCATGATCCGCGCGCCGCCCGGCTCGATCAACATGAAGTCCGCCACGGTGTTCGTTCCGGCCGGCCCCGGCTGCCACTCCGAAAGCGAGCGGATCATGCGCACCAAATAAGGGAACACCGCCTCGCGGGGGACGCGGGCGGACAGCCCCCGCGCCAGGCCGGGCCGGTTGAGCTCGAGGCGGTAGCCCCCTTCGCTCTTGACGACGCTCAGGGTCCACGGCTCGCCCGCGCCGGGCGTCTCCGCCTGCAGGGCGGCGGCCGCCGCCAGAGCCCGGATCCCTTCCAGTTCCGCCGGCATCATCGGGAGCGACTGCTCGGTATCGGCCTTGCCGGCGCTCACGTCAATCCGCAGCCGCGGCCGCGCGGCGTCGACCGCCGACCAGGCCAGCGCCAGCTCCGCGGCCGCCTCGATGCCGGCGTTACGGTCGATCTGCTTGTCGCCCGGCGGAATGCTATCGGGATAGATTCCCGCCGTGTCATATTGCCGCGCCGGCCGCCGCGCCGCGCAGAGGGGCCGGCCCTCCGCGTCGAACGCGAACGCCAGCCAGTCGGTCCGGGCGCCGATGCAGACGGGCGCCAGGCTGACCCAGCGCTCCGGCCGCACCCCCGCGGGGCAGGCGTCCCATTTGTCCGGCGCCTTCGCAAGGGAGGCGGAAAAACCGGGGCGCCCATCGAGCCGGCTGACGAATGCCTTGATTCCAACAGCCGTCGATTCGCGCTGCAGGTCCGGACCAAGCGGAAGGGCGGTGACGGTGAAGGCCGTCTCCTCGGCGCAAACTACGCCGGCGAGAACGGCCGCCATCAACGGCAGGACCCCGTGCATCGTTTTCTTCATAGCCCACTCGCTCCGTGGTAGGCCGGGCGCTACGAGCCCGGCGTCGCCATCTTTCCAGCGCAATTCAAGATGCCCGTCTTTCGCAGGGCCGTGCCGGGCTCATAGCGCCCGGCCTACCCGGATCGTTCACATCCTGGCCGGTTTCGGCTGTTCCTGCGGCGAAAGGCCGTCCGGATCGTTGACCTTGGCGCCCGCCGGGGCTGGCACCGTGCCGGACACCAGGGGGTCGCCCGTTTCGCGCATCCACGCCTCCAGCCGTTTGCGCAGCCCGCCCAGGATGGCTGCGGCTTCCGGGCGGCCGGCCAGGTTGCAGGCCTCGTGGGGATCGTGCGCCAGGTCGAACAGGGATTCGAGGGCCGGCGCGCGGTCCCGCCAGCCGTTGGCGAGGAGCCAGGTCTTGGAGGGGGAATCGTCGCAATTCGGAAGGACCGGCGATTGGCGCGGTTCCCAGCGGCGGATATACTTGTACCGCCGGGTCCGGACCGCCCGCATCGGCTCATAAGCCGCGTGGTAATTGACCTCCGAGAACACCGCCTCACGGGCCTCGGGCTTCTCGCCCCGCAGCAGCGGGACCAGCGACTCGCCCTGCAGCCAGGCGGGCTTGGCCAGCCCCAGCATATCGCACAGGGTCGGGAACAGGTCGACCTGCGAGACCAGCGCGTCCTCCGCCCGGCCCGGCTTGAGCAGGCCGGCCTGCGCGCCCTCGCGCGGCCCGCGCAGGATCAGCATGACCCCGGTGCCGTGGTCGGTCAGGTTGCACTTCATCAGCGGGAAGGCGATGCCGTGGTCGGTGGTGGCGATTACCAGCGTGTTGCGGTCATAGCCGTTTCGCGCCAGGGCGGCCAGGACTGTCCCTATTTTAAAATCCAGCTGGCGGGCCGTGGTCTTGAAGGCGGCCATGTCGCGCCGGATCTCCGGGGCGTCCGGCAGCGGGGCCGGCGGGGAGCAGAAGGCGGGATCGATGTCGGGATCCGGTTCCGGGAAGGCGCGGTGCGTGTTCCCGAATCCGACGGCCAGGAAGAACGGGCCGGCGGGCTTGGCGTCAAGGTAGGCGGAGGCCGCCAGCTCCGGATCGGGGCGGCCGAGGTGCCGGGTGTAGCCCAGCGCGCGGATGGCCTCGGGCGAATGCACGGTCTCATGCTGCACGCCCGCCAGGACCGTTTCATAGCCCGCGCGGGCCAGGAAGGATGCCAGGTGATGCGAGGGGTCCGTGAGGGCGAAGCCGCGGTGGGCCAGCCCGATCATGCCGCAGGCGTGCGGGTATTGCCCCGTCAGCAGCGCGGCCCGGCTGGGCGAGCAGGTCGGCCCGGCGCAGAAAGCCTGCCGGAAAAGGACGCCCTCCTCCGCCAGCCGTTGCAGATAAGGGGTCGGAATGGCATGGCCGTATGGCTGGATGTAGCGGCCGGTGTCATGCGAATGGATGTATAGGACATTCATGAGCGGCAGTATATCGCGAATAGCGAATAGCGAATAGCGGAAATATCTACAAAAGGGCGCACGGGTCAGGAGACCCGTGCAACTGGCTGGACGGAGAAGTGGCACGGGTCTCCTGACCCGTGCAACATGAAAACTCCATGCAACGATCACACCATACTGCTATAGTCCTGGCATGGAAAACTGGAATCTTTACGTCAAGCCGGTCTACGAGGCGGTTCCCTGGCCGTTCGACTGCGACTGGAACGCCTTCCTGCTCAACCCTCGGCCGCTGGTGCGCGCCTGCGACCATCTCGCCTGCCCCTCGCCCTGCGACGGGCTGAGCGAAACGCCCACGGTGCCGCCGCACCTGCCGCGGGCGCTTCCGAAGGGCCGCTACCGCTTCGCCGTCTACCATGACACCGCGTTCCTCTATCTCTTCCTGGAATCGGTCGACGCCCCGGCGGCCACTCCCGAGGACGAGCTACGCCGGCAGCCGCAGCTGGCCAACGCCAGTCTGCGGCCCTGCTGCGTCACGATCTTCAGCGCGGACGCCCGCGGCCTCTTCCGCTTCACGCACAACGGCGCGAACAAGCCGGTCGTCTCGTCCTCCAAAGCCGCCTACGGCCCGCGCGCCACGGCCCCCGCGCCGTGGTCGGGCGATTTCGACTTCCAGCTCCTCCGCGTTGGCGAGGCTGACCTGGCCTGCTGGCGGATCGCCCGCTCCGGGCTCGCCACGGCCTGGCGCGGGGGCGATACGCTCCGGCTATCCGTCTCCCGCCTCGGGTTCGCCGCGGTCGAGGCCGTGGCCTGGGGCTCGCTCCACATCTGGGATCCGCGCTTCGACGAGGCGGGCTCCGTGCGCCTGGTGGCGGAGCCGACCGCGCCCGCCTGGCCCGAGGTCGAGCGGCTGGACATGGCCTACGATCCCGCCGCCGAGTCGGCCGTCTTCACCTGCCGCTGGTCCGGGTTGCCGCCGGCGGACGAGTCCTTCGCCGTCCCCCGGGGGAAGGGCTTCATGCCCCGGCCCGTGCCGTGGCAATCGGTTTCGATCAAGGCGGCGGGCGCCGTGACGCTCCTGCCGATGGCGGAGACGGTGCGGACGGAGCCGATGGCGCTGCCGGACGGCCTCAGCCGGATCCAGGCCGCGGCACCGTCGGGTCCGGCCCTGACCCTGCACCTGGAGAAGCGCAGCGGCAACCGCATCCGGCTGCCGGAGTGGCTGGAGGCGGAGTCCGTTCCGGACGACGGCCTCCTCGCCTTCCCCGCGCGCCTGCGCGCGGAGTGCGACGCGGCGCTGGCGCAATTCGAGGCCCGCCGCAAGGCCGGCGAGTCGCCGGAGTACGCCTCCTGGTGCACCTACCACGCCTGCAGCTACGGCCGGGCCTGGCGGCACGGCGTCAAGGACCCGCGCCTGTTGGACCTGTTACGGGAACAGGCGGAGCTGGCGGCGAGCCTCCAGCGGCCGGACGGCACCTTCTCGGGCTTTCACCTGCGCGCGACCCACGGCGCGCCGCAGGTGCCGTGGCAGGGCGGAGCCTACGACACCGGGCCGGCGGGCGAGCTGTACGCCCTGGCGGGGGAGCTGCTGGGCGAGGCGCGCTTTGCCGAAGCCTCGGCCCGGCTGGTGCGCGCCTACCGCGGCTACCGGGTGGAGTTCAACCATAACTACAGCGCCTTCGCGCTCTATCACCTGGCGGAGCATTACCGGCTGACGGGCGACCCCGAGGCGCTGGAGCACGGGCTCCACTACTGCCGCACCTCCGCGGCGGCGGGCATCCTGCCGCTGGGCTTCCAGGGCGGCCACAACTACTACACCTGCTACGGCGCCATCACGCTGCGCGGCCTCTCGCGCTTCTGCGAGGTGCTGCCGGAGGCGCACCCCTACCGCCCGGTCCTGCGGGAGCGGTGCCTCCGGATGGGCAACCAGCTGCTCAGCCGGCTGCAGCCCGACGGCCTGTTCGACAGCGCCGACCGCTATTTCCTGGGCGAGCGGCAGTGGTCGTTCGGCCTTTTCAGCCTCGCCTTCATCGCCGGCCCCGGCAACATCCGGGCGCTCGATGCGGCCATCCGGTTCATGCTCCATAAGAAACTGAGCCGCCAGAAGGAGGCGGAAGGCTGGGACCGCTGGTGCGAAAGCGACCTGATCCGTTACATGCATCACCGCGACCGGCTGCTGGGGTGAATGAGCGCGATGCGATTGCCCGAACGTCATCCGGAGGGCGGAGTTCCACGACGCCGCATGCGCCTGCGTGGCGCAAGCACGTCAATGCGGATGGTGATGCCGCAGGCTATGGGGCCGCTCGAGTCCATGGGCCAGCATGAGCGGCTCGTCGTCCAGCACGTCGCGGATAGGGCCGTCCGCCACCACGGCCCCGCCGTCCAGCACGATAACCCGGGTGCAGACTTCCAGCGCCAGCTCCAGGTCGTGCGTGGCCAGGATCCGCGTATGCTCGAACGCCTTCAGCAGGTCGATAAGCCGGCGCCGGCCGCGCGGGTCCAAATGCGACGACGGCTCGTCCAGCACCAGCACGTCCGGCTCCAGGGCCAGCACGGCGGCGAGCGCCGCCGCGCGCTTCTCGCCCGCCGAGAGCTTGTAGGGCGGCCGGTCGCGCACCCGCTCCATGCCCACCCGGCCCAGGGCCCACGCCACCCGCCGCTCCACCTCGTCCGGCGGAAGCCCCGCGTTCAGCGGGCCGAACGCCACGTCCTCCCCCACGGTCGGCATGAAGAGCTGGTCGTCCGGATCCTGGAACACCAGCCCCACCGCGCGCCGGACCCGCGCCGCCGTCTGCGCGGTCAGCGCCACGCCCGCGATCCGCACCTCCCCGGACGCGGGCAGCAGGCAGCCCGCCAGGTGGAGCAGCAGCGTGGACTTCCCCGCCCCGTTCGAGCCCGCCACCGCCACCGCCTCGCCGTGCGGGATGCGGAAGGACACGCCCGCCAGGGCCGGCGTGCCGTCGGCATACGCGTAGCGGACCTCGCACGCCTCGACCACGTGATGACTCATCCCAACCTCCCCGTCAGCAGCCGGCCCAGAAGGTCAGCCAGATTCCAATACCGGGCGGCCGCGAAAAAGAGCGCCCAGCCCGCGATGAACAGCCAGTCTGCGGGCCGCGCCGCCGCCGGGCGCAGCAGCCGGATCTCGCCGTCGAATCCACGCGCCGTCATGGCCCGGTGGATCCGGTCCGCCCGCGCCATGGCCCGCAGCAGCAGATGGCCCAGGACGGACCCTGCCACCCGCAGCGGAAGCGCGCCAGGCCGCGCGCCGCGCAGCTCCATGCTCCGCGTCATCCGCCCCCCCTCGTCGGCCACGACAAACAGGTAACGGTGCAGGAACAGCAACTGCACGGCGAACACCCGCGGCACTCCCAGCCGCTCGAGGCCCGCGCACAGCCGGTGCAACCCCGTGCAGGCCACCAGCGCAAGGGCCGCCCCCACGGTCAGCAGGAACCGCATCATGACGGAGAGGAACGACAGCCAGCCGCCCGAGAGCGTCAGGGGGCCGACCGCCAGAGCGGGGGCGCGGTCGAAAACGGGGTTGAAAATCGCCACGGCCAGCGCGAAGGGCGCGGCCACCAGGATTTTGCGGAACAGGTAGCCGGCCGGGATCCGGCCCAGGGCCGCCAGGGTCAGCGGGAAGAGCGCAAACGGCATGAGCGCCGAGACCGCGTGGCGCGGGAACGACATCACGCACACGACGAAAGCCAGGGTGACCGCGGCCTTCGCGCGCGCATCCAGCCGCTGCGCGGGGGAGTCCAGCCGCGCGAACTCCTCCAGGCGATCGACCTCAACCCATTGGCGCAGGCTCATGGGTCCCTCCCCCTCAGGCGAAGGGCGAAGCCGACGGCCCCCGCCAGCAGCAGCGTCAGCGCGCCGCCCACGAGGCCCGAGACGGACGCGCCCACCCTGGCCGCGCCGCCGGCCTCGTTCCCTTTTTCATCAAACTGATAGTCGGGCAGCAGGGCGGTCTTTTCCTGGACCCCGGCCAGGGTCCCGTGCAGACCGCTCTCCGCCCCCTGGATTTCCTCCTGCCCGGTCACGTTGGCGACGGCCCACTCGAGTCCGTCGGGATGGTCGGAGGCGAACCAGCTCAGCAGGCCCCCGATGAGCGCGGCCGCGACGAGCAGCCCGCCCAGGACGGCGGGCCGGCCGGCGGAGGCGGCCACCGGCGAGGGCGACGCATACAACGCCTCGGGCCGGGCCCGGGCAATGAAGGCGGCCAGGGCGGCGGTGGCCAGCCCCTCCACCACCCCGATGGCCAGGTGGATCGGCTGCATCAGCAGGAGGAAGGGACCGAAGGGCAGTTCGGTCAGCCCCGAGGCGCGCGTTTCAAGCACCACGCAGAAGGCGCCCAGTTGCAGGCCAACGACGGCCGCGACGAGGGCGGCCGCCCAGGCGCGGGCCGGGCTGCGGCCGTCGCCCGCCAGCGGACGATACAGGAGCGGATAAGCGAGAAAGGCTGGGAAGAACCCGAGGTTGAAGATGTTGCAGCCGAGCGCCAGAAGCCCGCCGTCGGCGAAAAAGAGGGCCTGGACCGTGAGCACCGAGGCGATGGTCAGGAAGGCGGCGTGGGGGCCCAGCAGGACGGCCAGCGCGAGCCCCCCGCCCAGGTGACCGCTCGAGCCCGTTCCGGGGATGGTGAAGTTGATCATCTGGGCGGTGAAGATGAAGGCGCCCAGCACGCCCATCATGGGAACACGGTTTTCCCGGGCAGCCAGACGGACCTTCCGCGCGCTCCAGGCAATCAGCCCGGCGGAGGCGGCCCACAGCGTCCCGCCCACGGCGGGAGAAACAAAAGCATCGGCCATGTGCATAAGAGGGTTCAGGGTTCAGGGTTCGGGGTTCGGGGCGAAGCCGGGCACCGTGACCTGTCTCGCTTCGAGGCAGGTCTCTGGTGCCCGGTTCAGGGTTCAGGGTTCAGCGGTTCAAGGGTTCAAGGGTTCGGGGTTCAGGCCGGTCGTAATCGAGATCGTGATCGTGATCGTTCATGACTCGTGATCCTTTCCCGTGGTGGTGACGGTGAGCTGGCCATGCTTGACGCCCTTGACGGCGATCAGGGCGTCGGCGAAGCGGCGGACGGCGGCAGCCTTGCCGCGGACGGCCAGCACTTCCATGCAATTGTGGTGGTCGAGGTGAACGTGCAGGGCGGCGATGATCAGATCGCCGTGATCGTGCTGGATAGCGGTCAGAAGCGCCTGGATGTTGCGCTTGTGGTGGTCGTAGACGAGGGTGACCGTTCCCGCGATCTCATGCGAGCCGGCCTGGCTGTTGCGCTCGACCAGCTGCGCTCGCACCAGTTCGGCAAGCGCCTGCGAGCGGTTGGCGAAGCCGCGCTCCTTCGCCAGCGCGTCGAAGCCGTCAAGCAGCGCGCCGGACATCGACACGCTGAACCGCTCCACTTTGTCCGTCTTCATAGTGTTACCTTTCTTGATAAAAGTAACACCTTCGCATTGCATGCGCAAGTTATTTGGGGCGAGCTGCCGGCTTCGTGAAGCACTACGCCGCGCCAAGACCGCGAGCCCGTGATGCATTACCCCCGCCAGACGCCGCCGGGGACGGCCGACTCGAAGGGCGAGGCAGGCAGACCGGTGCCGCCGTACAGGTTGCAGTCGGGGTTGTCCGCCCACAGGTACCGGACCCACTCGGGCTCCGCCACCGCGGGGCATTCCAGCAGAACCGTGTCCGGCCCCGTCAGCGCGGCCTTCGCCCAGGCGAACACGCGGTCCCGCCCCGCCAGGGCGAACCCGACCGGCGGGCCCTCTTTCGCAACCAGCCCGCCCCCGTCGTACTCGAACCGCACGCTGACCGCCGACCCCTCGCGCCGCACCGCCTTCGGCATGGGGCTGGACCCGATGAACTCCGCCTTGCCGTAGTCCCGCGCCAGCGCGCACGCCGCCAGGCGCCGCCCGACATCCTGCTTGTTCCTCGGGTGGATGTCGCCAGCCTCGCCGATGTCGATGATCACGGCCAGCCCCGTCTTCGGCACCGCCTCCAGCGTCAGCCGCTGCGCCTCGCGCAGGTGCGCCCAGTCGCTCTCGGACGGGTTTTCGTTCTTGCCCTTGAAATTCGCCAGCTGCACCTGGTAGAAGGACAGGTCGGCTTGGCCCCACTCCCGGCGCCAGTCGCGGATCAGCTGCGGCATCAGGTACCGGTATTCCGCCGGCCGGCCGGCGTTCGACTCGCCCTGGTACCAGATGAAGCCGCGGATGGCGTACGGAACCAGCGGGGCGATCATGCCGTTGAACAGCACGGTCGGCGTGTTCTGGTTGCCGTCGCCGTACGTGCTCACGGGCGGCGCGGTGCTGACCTTGCCGAAATTCTGCTCCACCCGGAATTTCCAGGAGCCCGCCAGGGATACCCGTTCCGCTTCAGGCGCATCCGCCGGCGCCGCCCACATCTGGTCCGCCGGCCCGATCATGCCGCCCTGGTAGATGTTGCTGAACACGCGCACCGCGACGGCGACCTTGCCCGCCTTCACCAGCCGGCCCGGCACGGTGTAGATGCGGGGCGTGCACCAGGCATCCGCCCGGTCTTCCATGCCCAGCGAACCCAGGAACTCGCCGTCAAAATAGGTGTAATCGCGCTTGTCGCACTCGCCGACGTGCAGCGCCAGATCCCGGCCCGCCCAGGCCGCGGGGATCTCGAGCTCGCGGCGGAACCAGAACACACCGCTATAATCGTGCCCGGCCGTCTGCCAGCCGGTCGGCAGGGCCATCGTCTTCCAGTCCGCGTCGGAATACCCGCTCTTGGCCCAGCCCTGGTCAAACCCGACGTTGCCCTGGTCCTTGGGAATGGAATCGGCCCAGCTGTCCTGCGCCTTCTTCGCCAGCGCCCGCTCGGCCTCGCCATCCGGGCCCATGAAGCGGTCCAGCTTGTCGATATACGGCCTCAGCAGCGGATTGCCCTGCAACCCCTGCCGGCTGGTCCAGGCCTCGGCCACCGTGCCGCCCCAGGAGCTGTCGATCATGCCGATCGTCACGCCCAGTTTCTGGTGCAGCTCGCGGGCGAAGAAATAGGCCGCGGCCGAAAAGCCGCTCACCACGGAAGGGGAACACACGCGCCACAGGCTGCCGTTGCCGAGGCTCTCCTGCCGCTTCGTCAGGGCCACGCGGGCCGAGGTCAGCATGCGGATGCCGGGGTGGTCGGCGGCCGCGATTTCGGCGGCCGCGTTGAGAACGCCCTGGACCGTCATGCCCATGTTCGACTGGCCCGAGGCCACCCACACCTCGCCCACCCAGACGTCCTGGAGGCGGACTTTCTTCCGGCCGGCCTTGACCAGGAACTCGAAGGGGCCGCCCGCCTTGATGGGCGGCAGGATGGCCTCCCAGCGGCCGTCGGGACCCGCCACGGCAACCGCTTTTTTCCGGGCGCACCGGACCTCAATCGCCTCGCCCGCCGCCGCCTTGCCCCAGACCGGCACGGGCCGTTCACGCTGCAACACCATGTGATCCTGGAAAACGGATGCCAATTCCATAAAATCCCCCTTGTGATTAAAAGGCTGAATTGAACTCCGCCCGGCGATGAATGTCAACGGTGAAGAAAAGGAGGAAGAAGAGGGTTCAGGGCGAAGCCGGGCACCGTGACCTGCCGCGCTTCGAGGCAGGTCTCTGGTGCCCGGTTCGGGGTTCAGGAAGAGGGGTTCAACGGTGAAGGGTTCACGGTTCGGGGTTCAGGGTTCAGGGTTCAGGGTTCAGGGCGAAGCCGAGCACCGTGACCTGCCGCGCTTCGAAACTGTGAATAATTGATGCGAACGATCTGGGTAGGCCGGGCGCTATGAGCCCGGCACGGCTACGCGACAGTTTATGCAGGAAAAGCACCAGAAAGCGTGCGACGCCGGGCTCGTAGCGCCCGGCCTACCTCGAGCAGAATGGACGTGACACGGCGTGAAAAGTCTAGTCGACTAGACACATATAATACCATCAAGGCGTACTCCAAAAAGAGACCGATCACTTCTTCAACCCCGCACCCCTGAACCCTCTTCATAACCGTGAACCCCTGAACCGTTGAACCGCTGAACCCCTTACCCGCCAATCCCACTCATCGGATGCCCCGCCGCGGCTGCCCAACCCAGCTGCTGCAGGAGGAGGTTCAGGTCGGCGCCCCAGGCGGGGTTCTCGGCCAGGCTGCTGTGCAAGGGAAGGCCGACCGGACTGCGCCGGTAGATCACGGAAAAATGGCAATAGGCCGCCAGCAGCCGCAGGGGCGTTGTCGGATGGCCCCAGGGGTCCCGGAACAGGTCGGACTGCCGGGCCAGGCCGGGGGCGGTCCCGGCCATGATCCGCTCGCGCAGCAGAAGCGTGGCATTGGCGTCGGGCGCAATGAAGACCGACTGCCGGCCGAACTCGGCATTCAGCGCCCGCACATGCGTTTCCATCACGTTGAAGTAGACGGCATGCGGGAGTTGAAGGCTGGCCATCGTCGCAGCGTTGAACTCCTCCACCGATTTCCGCACGCGGTTGCGGGCGTCGAACGGAAACCGGTCCTCCGGCAGCCACAGCTCCTGCAGCAGGATGCGGCACGCGGGATTGTGCGCGACTGCCAGTCGGGCGAAGTGGCCGATGCCTTCATCCGGCCAGGTCATGCACGACAGGGTCAGGACATCCACGGCGCCGGCGCGTAGGGCTTTTTTCGCCTCGTTCTGCTCCTCGGGCACATCCCAATGCTGGATCGCGCGCGAGGCGCCGATGCCCGACGTCCCCACCGTGCAATGGCCGGGAATGCCCGCCTCCCGGGCCAGTCCGGCCACAAGATCGGCAACCCACACATGGAAGCTGTGGCCGCAGGTGAAGACCCGCTGGCCCCCGACAACCGGCTGAAGCGTGTTCGTCATAGCCCCCTATTCTCCGCAAAGAACGCGCGCGAGCCAAGGCAAAAACACCGGCTGGAAAAAGGCGGCAAAATCTGGAAGTCAGGAAATCAGGAAAAGAGTAAACGAACAAAACATTCCTGATTTCCTGAGTTCCAGATCATCCCCGATCATTTTTTCTTCATGCTTTCCCCTGTTCAACCCGCTATGCTTCCGGGATGACCACGCTCCTCTTCGACGAACGCTTCGCCGCCCCGGGCCTTCCCGCCGGCTGGTACACCGACACCGCTTGTCCCGTTTATAGAAACGGCGCCTGGGATTGCACAGGCCGGGACGGAGTCATCATCCCCCTGCCCCACGACGCCTGGACGACCCTCCGCGTGGAGGTGGACCTAGCCGACGTCGGCCCCGACGCCGCCGCCTTCTGCGGAGGCGACTCCCGCACCGCCCTTTCGCTGGCGCTGCGCGGCTCGCCGGCCGCCCGGCACCAGGCCTCGGACGGCGGCCGCCTCCTCGCCCGCAGCGCCGTCCCGATTCCCGCCCCCGATGGAACAGCGCGCCTGATCTTCGAATGGACGCCCGCCCGCCTGCGGGCCTCCGCGAATGGCGCGCAAATCCTGGACGCCGAAAACCTGCGCCGGTCCGCGCGCATCGGCAGCCTCCAGATGGGCTTCAGCAAGTGCGTCGTCCGCCGCCTCGCCGCCTTCGCCGACCCGCTGCCCGCCGTCCCACCCGCCCCCCGCACGCTCGCCGAGGGCTACCCGCTGGAAGTGACCGTGGATTTCAACGACGACCTGATGGCCTGCGCCTGGTCGCACGCAACCTTCGACTCGCTCTTCGCGGAGCTGAAAGCCTGGGGAGCCCGGCGCGTTTCCTGGATCGACCTGGGCCGCGAGTCAGACGGCTACTTCGACTTCGCGCCGCTCGCGATCGCCGCGCACGCCAAAGAGACCCGGCGGCAGGTGGGCGACATCTTCACGGCGGCCGTGAACCATGCCCACCGGGAAGGGCTCGAGTTGGTCGGCATCCTGAAGCCGTTCGACATGGCCATCCACGGCTTCAGCTGGCCCCCCTTTTCCGAGATGGCCCGCCAACACGGGCGCATCTTCAAGATCGGCGGCGCCGCCTACTGGTCCACGCACATGGCCGCGGACAACCAGCCGCTCATCATGGCCCGCAAGCCCTCGGCCTGGGGCCCCGCCCTGCAGGCGACGTGGACGCGGATCGACCTGGTGAAAGAAGACGACGGCGAATGCCCGCTCAAGCCGTCCGACATCGCCATTCTCGTCTCCGACGACAACGACACCTTCCGCCCCTATGCCGGCCCCCTGGCGGCGAGGGGACTGGTCGAGGACTACCCGGTCTACGCGTCCACGCCGTCCGGCGTGATGCCGACCGCCGAAAAGCGCGCCGCGCGCGTCTTCCGGTTCGAGGGCCTCGACATCCGCGAGCCTTTCGTGGCCCTGCAGGTGACGGGGAGCGCGCGCTCGTTCGTCAACCGCCTGTGCGACCTTGTCCACGTCTTCGGGAAAACCGGCGAGGAAACCCGGCTGACCTACGGGCTGTCGCCGCGCCGGGCCGACCACACCTCCCAGTTCAACAACTCGCCCGCGGACACGCCGGCGGCTCCCCTGGCGGGGCCGCAGGGCGGCTTCGAGTTCAACCGCTATCCCGGCTCGCCCAGCGGGTCGCTGACCTGCGGCGGGGATCCCCTCGTCACGCCGCTGGCGCTCGACCGGGGCGCGCCGTCCTTCGTGGCGTTCGCGCGCGGCAAGGACCGGGGGACGCTCTCCATCCTCTCCCCCTCCTTTCCCGAGACGCGCGCCCTGTGGATGACGTGGGTCACGGCCATGCTGGACGCCGGCGCGGACGGCATCGACATCCGGCCGGGGCACCACAACTCCGATTTCGCCTGGATCGAATACGGCTTCGAGCAGCCCGTGCGCGACGCGATGCTGAAGCGGACGGGCGTGGACATCTGGGAAACGGACGATTTCGACCGCGACCTCTGGAGCCGCATCCGGGGCGAGGGCTGGACGCAGTTCATCCGCGAGGCGTCGGCCGTGGTCCGGGGGCGGGGCAAGACGCTGACGCTCCACGTGGACGGCCATTACGATTCGGCGCCCGGCACAGGCGGCGCCATGAACATCACGTATGACTGGCGGACCTGGTTTGCCGAGGGGCTCATGGACCGGGTGACGGGCAAGTCGCTCTGGCCGCAGTCGAGCCTGGCGCTGGAGGTGCTGGCGCTGGCGCACGCGAAGGGCATTCCGGTTTCCTACGCGCCCTACTGCAACAACTTCTTCGAGGACCGGCGCACGACCAATCACATTGGCGACTCGCCGGCCGGCTGCGAGAAGCCGGTCGAGCGGCTGATCGACTGGGGCCGGAAGGCCGGCTTCGACAGCTTCCTGTTCTACGAGTGCGCCTCCGCCCTGCGCGCGAAGCCGGACGGCACGATCGGGTTCCGGAAAAACTCCGAGCCCCTGCGCGAGGTTTTGCGGAAGCGTTTCACGTAAGCCGGCTAAGGCCCCCCGTGCAAGTAAGATTAGGGCGAATGCCACACTGCTCTTAATCCTAATCGTAATCTTAATCTTAATCTTAATCCTCTTCCTCTGACGCCGCCCCGAGCGCTATTTCATCAGGCAATTTGCGCCTGATTACGCCAAGCAGCATGCAGACAAGAAGGATTAAGATTAAGATTACGATTAGGATTAAGAGAAATATCCGGGGGCTAGCTGAGGGTTCAGGGTTCAGGAAGCCAAGCCAGTCGCATGAAAGAGAGATTACGGTAAAGATTACGGCAAAGATGATCGGTTTTCGTTCCGCTATTCGCTATCAGCTATTCGCTATTCTTCATGTTCGCTATTCGCTATTCGCTATTCGCTATTCTTCGGCCTCCCCCTCCTCATCAAGGCGCGGAATGCGCCGGGCGCCTGGCCGGTCTTTTTCCGGAACAGGGCGGACATGTGGGACACCTGCGCGAATCCGCAGGCGGCGGCAA
>JBIIYJ010000304.1:0-6423 GCA_044346855.1 Kiritimatiellia bacterium | reverse complement strand
GACCATGCGCGACCTTGTGGGCCGGCAGATCGACGGCTGGGAAAAGAGCCGCTGGCAGGACGGGCGGTTCTCCCCGCGCGGCATCTACGAGATCAGCTACCCGCGCGAAAACGTCAAGATCATGGAAGCCCTCTACGCCAAGGCCCGCGAGCAGGCCAAGGCCGATCCCCTCGCCCTGGCCCGCCTGGATTACCTGCAGCCCGACCTCGAGGCCTTCTTCAAGGAATCCCGCGACTTCGCCGAAGGCACCGGCTTCAAGCCCCTCCTCCTCCAGAAGGTGGGCGACCCGCCCGCCATCGACGGCAAGCTCGACGAAGCGAACTGGGAGCGCGCCCAGCCGGTCCCGTTCATCAAGGCCACGGGCAAGGAGCAGGGGAAGCCGGCCCTCTATCCCACGACCATCCGCGGCCTGTGGAACGATTCCGGCATCTACCTCGGCTTCCGCATGACCGAGCCGAACATGGACCGGCTGGAAACACGGCACGGCGGACACGACAACGGCGAAGTCTGGTGGGACGATAATGTGGAGATCTTCCTGGATCCGTCCGGCCAGAGCGCGGGCGACTTCTACCAGATCATCATCAACGCCGGCCTGGCCACGATGGACAACCACAACAAGGACCTGACCTGGGAAGCGGCCGCCATGAAGGCGGCGGTCTTCAAGGGGCCCGACTTCTGGAGTCTCGAGGTGTTCCTGCCCTACTCGCTATTCCCCAACGCCAGACTCCCCACCCCCGGCGCCGCCAGCACCTCCTTCTGGACCGGCAACTTCACCCGGCACCGCGTGGCCGCCCACTCGAACATCGCCAACAACCCGCCTGCGCCCGCCGGCAGCGTGCGCGAATACCAGCGCATGAACACCACCGGCTCGGTCACCAGCGACAACCTGGCGGACTTTGCCGAAATCCGTTTCACCGAGTAAATCCATGCAACTGCAATGCGAACCCCTGGCCGCCCTGGGCGGCCGGCACGGCCTTGTCATCGATCCCGTGGCCCGCCGCCTCCGCCTGGTCCGCTTCGACCCCTACGGGGCCATGCCGGCGGCCCGGGTGGCCGCCGGCGCGGTCATCAACGGCATCCGCCGCGTCTTCCCGCTCGGTGGCGAAGGCGAACCGTTCGACTTCTACGACCAGCGCATCAGCCCCTGCACGATCCGGCTCATCGGCGTGGACGCCGCCTCGGCCCTGAAGATCATCCTCACGTTCGTCACCCCCTTCCGGCCCCGCGACCCCGACTTCTCCACCGTGCCCGTGCTCGGCATCCGGCTGGAGGTGGAGCACCTGCCCGGCCACTACCGCTGGCATGCGCAGATCGACCGCCCCGCCTCGGTCGACCTCTTTTTCGAGATCGGCGGCGAGGGCTTCCGCTTCACCCGGTCCGGCGACCGCACCGGCGACCTCTTTTTCGACAGCACCGCCTTCCGCCAGGACTTCCCGGCCGGCGAGTCTGTACCTAAAAATGAAACAATTCCCCAGCACGACCGCTTCGTGGCGCTCCGGGGCCAGGCTACGGAAACCGGGTTCGCCTGCCCCGTCCCGACGGCGGAGCCGGAGTCCGCCCGGCTCGACCTGGCCTGGTGCACCTGGCACGCCCCCGTCTTCGAAATCCTGGGCAAGCGCCACCCGTTCCGCTTCGCGCGCCGCTTCGCGGACCTCGACGCGGTCGCCGGTTGGGCCGCCGCCGAGGGCGAAAGCCTGTTCGACAACGCCGCCCGGGTCGACGGAATCGTGGGCCGTAACGCCTGCTCCGCCTCCGTCAACGCCCTGCTGGCCCAGACCCTGCACTCCTGGCTGATCAACACCTGGTGGATCGACCGCGACGGCGCGGAGTGGCTCTCGGTCTGGGAAGGCAACTGCCACTTCCACTCGACGGTGGACGTGGAGTATACGCAGGCGCCCTTCTACCTCGCCCTCTGGCCCGAGCTGCTCGGCTACGAGCTGGATGCCTGGCCGGAGTTCGCCCGCGACGCCCGCCTCGTGCTCGGCGAACGCGGCGCCGGGCTCCGGTTCCAGTCGCACGACATCGGGACCGGCGCCTCCGCCAACGGGCAGGCCTACCACCACGACATGGCGGTCGAGGAGTCGGCCAACTACATCCTCCTCCTCTTCCTGCACTGGCGCCGCACGGGGGACGCCGCCCGCATGCGCGGCCGCCTCGACGTCGTGCGCGACTACCTGGCCTTCATCCGGGCCTGCGACACGGCCGGCACCGGCATCCCCGACCAGGGCGTGGCGAACACGGTGGACGACGCCTCCCCCGCCATCCAGTTCGGCCGGCAGCAGACCTACCTCGCGGTGAAATGCCTGGCCGCCTGGACCGCGGCCGAGTCCATGCTGCGCGAAACGGGGGACGCGCCGGCCGCCGACGACGCCCGCAAGCGCGCCGCCCGCATCCGGCGCGCCATCGAGCAGAAGGCCTGGAAGGGCGACCACTACGCCGTGCTTCTCGAGCCCGGCGGCAAGGGCGTCCGCAACCCCTGGACCGGCGAAACCCTCGACCTCGAGACGATCCCGGGCTGGGACAGCGCCCACATCTACACCGAAAACGCCCTGGCCTCCCTCGATATGGTAGGCCTCGACCTGGGCCTCTCCCGCAAGCGCCTCGCGGCCGACCTCAAGACCGCGGCCGCCGCGTGCCTGAGGGAATACGGCTGCGTCCACACCGCCTTTTCGGGCGGCGCCGTGTCCGGCACCGTCATCCCCGGCATGGTGGGCGCCGCGCTCTGCCCCGGCTGGATTTCCATGAACCTGCTGCGCGACATGGCGGCCTTCTACCGCGGCGTGGACCTGCGGGGACTGACCGACCGGTACTGGAACTGGCAGGCCACCGCCAACACGCAGCACCCCATGGGCTTTTTCGAGACGTTCAACGGCAACAACCTGCACCTCTACCCGCGCGGCGTGGCCGTGTGGGGGTTCTTCGACGCCCTGGCCGGTCGGGTCTACGACGCGGCAGGCGGCGTGGACCGCGTGCGGCCCGTTTTCCCGGGCACCCGCGTGCCCCTCCTGCTTGACGCGGACTGGATCACCGGCGCCTGCCGCACGGTGGAAAGCTAATACGGAAAAGAAAGAAGCACACCCATGTCGACATTGAAACTTGCGCAGATCGGCTGGCTCTCCAACGCCAAGGGAGACGGCTACGAAACCACCGCCTGGTGCGACATCAACGGAGCGAAACTGGCCGACGGCAAGGCCCGGTTTCCGGATATCGCCATGTATACGGATTACCGCGAGATGATCCGCAACGAAAAACTGGACGCCGTCTTCATCTCGAGCCCGAACTGGGTCCACGCCGAACAGGCCAGCGCCTTCCTCGCGGCCGGGGTGAACGTCTTCCTGGAAAAGCCGATGGGCATCACCGCCGCCGAGTGCGACGCCGTGCTGGCGGCGGCCGTGCGCAGCCGCCGGCTCTGCGTGATCGACTTCGAGCTTCGCATTTCCTTCATCGGCCGCCACCTGAAGGAACTGGTCGACTCCGGGGCCTACGGCGCGCTCCGCCGGATCGAGTTCATCCACTACCGCGGCTGCTGGCTGGAGGAAGGCAACGGCATCTGGCGCACGCGCCCCGAAAAGAGCGGCGGCCTCTTTTTCATGGAGCCGATCCACGAGGTTGACCTCTTCCGCCATCTCGGCGGCGAAATCCGCTCCGTGCAGGGCGTGGCGGGGCCGAATGTCCTGCCCCAGTACCAGTTCGAGGACCACGTCTGCTCGCACTTCTTCTTCGAGTCCGGCGCCCTGGCCACCCTGCTCTCCTCCCATACCCACAGCGCCTACGCCACGGAACCGGAGAAATGGACCAAGGACATGGGCCACACCATGGACATGATCGTGACGTTCGAGCGCGGCTCGGTGGGCGTGGACCTGATGGCCCAGCGCTTCGTGCACAACAAATTCGTGGAGTACCCCGCGGGCACGGGCGCGAAACGGGTCGAGTTCGACCGGATCGAGGATTTCTCGGCCATGGGCCTGACCGCTTTCAGCCACGACATCGCCGCCATGCGCCGCGAGTTCCTCGCCCGCCTCATGGCCGGCACCCCGCCGGTAATCGAGACGCTCGACGCCTGGAAGAGCCACCGCGTCTGCCTGGCGGCCGAGGAGTCGGTCCGCTCGGAGGGCCGCCGGGTCCAGGTCGATTACACCCTTCCGAAGGGCCTTTCGTGAAACTCGCCATCGGACAGATGAAGGTCGGACCGCTCGACCGCCCCGCCGAAAACATGGCTGAGGCCTGCCGCCTGGCCGAAGCGGCGGCAGCCGCCGACGCCCGGCTCCTGCTGCTGCCGGAAGGCTGCCTCACGGGCAACGCGCTGACCGATCCCGCCCGCCAGGCCTCCATGCCCGCCGAGCCCGCCCCGTTCAAGCCGCTCCTCGACATCGCCAAGCGCACCGGCCTGACCGTCTGCGCCGGCTTCACCACGCGACTGGAGGACCGCTTCAACGTGGCGCACGCCATCCTGCTGCCCGATGGAACCGCGCTTTTCCAGCACAAGGCGTTCCGGGCGTCCGGCGAGCCGGCCCACCTGAAGGCGTGGCCCGACCCGGCCCGCACCGCCTTCACCGTGGACGGCGCCCGCTTCGTTATCACGATCTGCTCCGAATTCGGCTGGCCGGCCATCATGGCATCGGCCGAACAATGCCGCCCGGATCTGATCCTCCACCCCTCCGCGGGACGCATGGAGGACAACGAGGTGTGGCATCCGGACCGCCTGGAAGAGCCTCCCGTACGCGACTTCTCCCTCAACTGCCGGAAGGTCGTGGAAGGCGCCGCCCGCCAGAACGCCAAGCTGGGCATCCCGCGCATGGCGGCCAATCCGGTCGGCTTCGACGGCGAAACCTGGTGGCCCGGCAACGGCTACGCCGTCTCAGCGACCGGCGAAATCCTCGCCTGGGTCGAAGGCGAGAACCGCCCCGACCGCATGGTCAGCCGGCTGGGATTCCTGGATATCTGAACACAGGGATTCGCCTTGCGCGACAAGGCGGGAACAGGCTACACTGCCCTTTCGAAAGGAGATTCATCCATGCGACTTTCCGCCGTTCTCCCCGCCCTGCTGGTGGCCGCCTCCGCGGCGCTGGCGCAACCCACCCAGCTTATGAGCGTCCAGCTCCAGAGCGCCGCCGTACGGGAAAAGGCTTCCCCGTTCGGCCCGGTTACGGGCAACCTGTCGTATGGCGACCGGGTGCTGATCCTGGAATCCTCCGGCTCCTGGCGCCAGGTCAAAAAAGCCCCCGGCGGGGAATTGACCGGCTGGATCCACGTCTCCGCCCTCACGGAGAAACACATCCTCCTCAAGCCGAGCGGCGACGCCGCCGTCCGCGCGACAAGCGACGAGGTCGCCATCGCGGGCAAGGGCTTCACCAAAGAGGTCGAATCCCAGTACAAGAGCGAGAACCCCAAGCTCGACTTCACCCCGATCGACCGGATGATTAAAATCGTTATCCCGCAGGCCGACCTCCAGGCGTTCGTGGAAAGCGCCAACGCCGGAAACGGAGGTGCGAAGTGAACGCCCTCCGCCGCTCCGCCCTGCTCCTCCTCGCCGCCGCCTCCCTGGGCCTGGCCGGTTGCGCCGCCTTCCAGAAGATCACCGAGGCCGGCACCGCGGTGGCCGTCGGCGCCGGGGTCATGACGGAAGACCAGGCCTCCTCCGTCAACAAGTCAACCGCCGCCATAGCCAAGGCCGCCGAGGTGCTGACGCCTGAGAACGAGTTCTACATCGGCCGCTCCGTGGGCGCCACGATCCTGGCGACCTACAAGCCCTACGACGCGGCCAAGGCGACCCGCTACGTCAACACGCTGGGCCAGGCCCTCGCCCTGGGGTCGGACATGCCGCAGACGTTCGGCGGCTACCACTTCCTCATTCTCGACTCGGATGAGGTCAACGCCTTCGCCGCCCCGGGCGGCCTGATCTTCGTCACCCGCGGCATGCTCCGCTGCTGCCGGACCGAAACGGCCCTGGCGGCCGTCCTCGCCCACGAGGTCGGCCATGTCCAGTTCCAGCACGGGCTGGCCTCGATCAAGAAGGGCCGCATCACCCAGGCCACGGTCACGGTCCTGTCCGAAAGCGCCAAGACCATGTCCGGGGAGAACGTGAAAATGCTGACCGACCAGTTCTCGGGCGCCATCGGCGACATCACCAAGGACCTCGTCGTGAACGGCTACTCCCGCGGCGCGGAAAAGGAAGCCGACGGCGCCGCCGTGACCATCATGAACCGCCTGGGCTACAATCCCGCCGGCCTGGTGGACATGCTGAAGGAGATGGATACGCGCGTGCAGGCGGGCGGAGCCGGCTTCGGCAAGACCCACCCGCCGCCCTCCGACCGGATCGCCCTGATCCTGAAGCTGATCGGCGTGCCGAAGCCGATCTCGGAAAACAAGACCCTCAAGGACCGTTTCGCCGACTCCATGGCCGGAATCTAAAATCGGGACAAG
>JBIIYJ010000303.1:0-6425 GCA_044346855.1 Kiritimatiellia bacterium | reverse complement strand
CCTCAAGGCCGACTTCGAATGGCTGTTCCGCGACCTGGTCGCGCTCGACGCCCTCTTCGCGGGCGGCCCCCGCGTCCCCGCCATCCGCTCCTACAGCCTGGCGGAGTCGCCCGCCCCCGCCGGCCGGGACGCCTCCCTTCTGCGCCCCTTTCTAGAGAGCCTGGAGCCGTGGACGCCCGCCATGCCCCGCCGCCTCTTCGGCCCGCTGCGCAGCCTTGCGCACGCGCGGGGCTTTCGCGAGCGGTACGCGGTCCCGCCTCCCGGGCAGACCGCCTCGGCCGACCTCCGCTGCTTCGACGGAGCCCGGGCCCACGTGCGGCTGGCCCCGTTCTACCGCTTCGGCGTCATGTCCCGCTACCCGATCATGCCCGACACCGAGCACCCGGACTGGGGGCTGAGCTGGCAGTCGATGCCAATTTGCTACTGGAACCGGAACGGAGACTGGGCCTTCCTGCAGTGGGAAGCGGTCGAAAACGGGACGCCCCGCGCCCACCCCGCATTCACCCGCCACCATCGCGGGAAGGTGCAGCTCGCGTCGGACACGGTGCCGCTTCCCGTGGGCGAAACGTTCGGCGTCCGCGCCGGAAGCTCCCTTCTCGCCCTCCGCCGGATGCCCCGGACCGCGGAAGGCTGGACGCGGCTGGCCGACCGCTTCCGCCTGCTGGAATCCAGCGCGGCGGAGGCCGTCGAATCGGAGGAGGCCGGCTGGCTGATCCTGACGCTCGACTATCCCGCCGACGGCAACCGCCCCCGGCACCGTTTCCGGGCGCTTTACCGCCCCCTCTCAGCGGAGGCCGTCATGTGCCTGTCCCGGCCCGCGGCAGGCCGGCTCGACTGGGAGGCGGTCCACTCGCTTGAGACGGGCGACCTTCCCGGTTTCGCCCTGGGCCTCTGGATCTGGCAGGCCGGCGAGCGACTCCCCCCCGTTCCCCTGTTCGCCCGCGAGGGCAACGGCTGCCGGGTCATCCTGCCGGATGCATCCCCCCTCTCGTTCCTCATTTCCCCCGGAGACCCCGCGCCTGCCTGGATTCAGAACAATCCCCAAAGCCCCGGCTAAGATTGCGCGACGACCTTACCCATGCCGATCATATCTGGAACTCAGGAAATCAGGAATAGTTTTTCTTTTCCTGATTTCCTGATTTCCAGATTTTAGCCGCTTTTTAGGATGTTGTTTTGCGAATTAGTCTCTGCTAGTGTTCCCTCCATGAAAATCTCCCGTCACGAGGCTTATGGTTTTCAGGTGGACGACAACAGCTTCTTCCTGCGCGACATCGCCAGGAAAGGCTACCGCTCGCTCTTCGACTGCCCCTACCTTGCGATGTACCGCGACTGGCACACCCGGTTCGGAACGCGCTTCACGCTGAACTGCTACTACCGCACGGCGGACGGCTTCACGCTGGAGCAGTTCCCGGACCGCTACAAGGCGGAATGGGCCGACCAGGCGGACTGGCTCCGCCTCACCGTCCACGCCGAAGCGGACAAGCCAGACTACCCCTATCGCGAGGACGAGGGCGGCGTCGCCTTCCTGCGGGATTGGGACCGGATTCACGCCGAAGTCGCGCGCTTCGCCGGCGAGGCGGTTTGGACCGTGCCCAGCATCATCCACTGGTGCGCCATTCCCCGCTCCGCCTGGCCCGCGCTGAGGGCCCGGGGCGTCACCTGCCTGGGTGGGCTGTTCGATCCCTCGTATCCGGACTTCCTGAAATTCGGGCTGCCGCCCGCCATCCAGCAGAAAGTTCTCCGGGAAGGGTCGCACACGGATCCGGAAACCGGCCTGACGCTGTTCGATGTCGCTCTCGTCTGCAACAAGACGCCGCCCGAGCAGGCGGAGCCCGTCCTGGATGCCTGGGTAAAGCGGACGCCGGGCGCCCGCGTGATCCCGATGTGGACCCACGAGCAGTATTTCTGGGATTTCTACCCGAACTACATCCCGGATCATCCGCAGCGGGTGGAACGCGGCCTGCGCTGGGCCTTCGAGCGGAACCTGAAGCCCGTCTTCTTCCACGATTACCAGTGGGAGAAGAATAGCTGATAGCTGATAGCTAATAGCGGACACCCAGAACACGCGCCGGGCTGTTTCCCGCGGCCGGGACGCCGCGGGCCACCCGCCTACGCGAAACGCTACGGCGAGGCAGGCCTGCTTCGCACAGACCGCTTGGGCTTGATGCTACACGGAGATATCCGCCACCTCGACCGATGAGCGCATGAGGGCGGGCCGGTTCTCCCCCTTCATCCAGAGCGCCACGCGGCCCGCCGCATCGACGGCGTACGAATTGCCGGGCCACCAGGCCTCCCCGTCGAACCCGATCGGATTTGACCCCATTTTAGGTACACACGAGGCCCGGATCCGCTCAGCCGCGCGGGTCACGATGCCGCGGCAGTACTCGCCGAACTCGCGGGCCGCCGCGGAGGGCGTCTCGCCGTCGCGCCAGACTTGCTCCGGCTTGAGGGAGCCGGCCGAGGGATGCAGCAGCAGCTCGGGCGCCGCCAGGTCCGTCGCCTCCCGGACGCCGGGCGCCCCGAACTCCGAGCAGATCGTGATGACAATCCGGATCCCGTCCACCTCGAACACCACGCGGGCGGGATCGGGCCAGGCCGCCAGGAACGGAGGCTCCGTCTTCGCGCGGAAGGCCTTGTGCTGGAAACGGACGGAGCCGCCGGGCTCGATGACGGCGTGGACCGTGTTGAACTTGCCGTTGAAAGGGGTGACAAAGCCGGGGCAGATGGTGATGCCGTGCTCCGTCGCGATCCGCGCCAGCGGCTCGAACGCCCCGGCTTCAGCGGGCATAACGGCCTGACTCGCGGAATCCACCAGCGCGTTGCCGGTCAGGCAGCCCTCGGGAAACACGATCAGGCGCGCGCCCTGCCGGGCCGCCTCAATGCTCAGCTCGCACACGGTCCGGAGATTGCCGGCCGTGTCCTGCAACCGGGATACCGTCTGGCCAAGGGCAAAACGCAGCCGCTTCGGTTCATGTGTCATCGTGTTGCCATTTCTGCATAGCCGCTAAAAATACCATCTCCCGTCCGATTGTCAAAAAGAAAGGTGCGGTGATCGGTCCGATCCGACTGATCGGACTGATCGGTCGGATCGGACCGCATTCCAGCCTTTCCCCCGCCCGCCGCCTGTGCTAAAACAGGCGGACATTTCAACCTAAAGGATCGCCATGTCCCGCCTCATCCAGGTTCACCCCTCCCGCCACGCGCTTCCCCTCGACGGCCTGTGGGATTTCCTGCCCGAAACCAAGCCGCTGAAGGCCCCGCCGCCCGCCTCCGCCTTCACGGAAAAACTGCCGGTCCCGGGCGTGTGGGAATCCGCCTTCCGCCACTTCAACTTCCGCGGCTTCGGCTGGTACCGCCGCGACTTCAGCCTGCCCGGCGACCAACCCGCCGCCCTCCGCCTGGCCTTCGGCGCGGTCACCCACACCGCCGAGGTCTACCTGGACGGCCGCCTCCTCGGCTCCCACCACGGTGCGCACACGGCCTTCGACTTCATCGTCCCGGCCGTTAACCCGGGACCGCACACGCTGTGCGTCCGCGTGGGCAACCTCTACGGCCCGGAAAATCCGCTCTATTACCCCAAGCAGGACATCTACCTGTTCGGCGGCATTCCCCAGTCCGTGAGGGCGGAAATCCTTCCCGCCTCCTTCATCCGCTCCGCCTCCGCCCTGCCCCGCAAGGCCGGCAAACGCTGGCTCCTGGATGTCGCCCTGACCGTGGCAGGCAAAACCGACCCGGTGGCCGTCACCCTCGACGGCCGCCCGCTCGGAAGCGTCACGCTCCGCCGCGACGGCTCGGGAGAAGCCACGCTGGACGCGGGGCCCGTGGACCTCTGGTCGCCCGACTCGCCCCGCCTCTACACCGTCCGCCTCGACGCCGGCCCCGATGCCTGGCAGGAACGGATCGGGTTCAGGACCATTGAAACGAGGGGGCAGACTATCCTGCTCAACGGCAGCCCGCTCACGCTGAAGGGCGTCAACCGCCACGAGCATCACCCCGACTTCGGGTCCGCCCTCCCCGCCACGCTGCACGTCCGCGACATCGAGATCCTGAAAAAACTCGGCGCCAACTTCGTGCGAGGCAGCCATTACCCCAACGACCCGCTTTTCCTGGACCTGTGCGATGCGAACGGCCTCCTGTTCTGGGAGGAGTTGGCGCACTGGCAGCCCCGCCAGGAGGATTTCGCCAACCCGCTATTCCTGCAACGCTCCCTGGAGCAACTGGACGACATGGTGGCGCAGCATCGCCACCACCCCTCCATCATCCTTTGGGGAATGATGAACGAGGCCGCCACCTACAAGCCCGGCGCCCGCCGGATCGTCGGCGCCCTGGCCCGCCGGTTCCGCAAGCTCGATCCCACCCGCCCCGTCACCTTCGCCACCTGCTCCCCGCTCGGCGACCGCTGCCTCGACCTGGTGGACGTGGTCTCCTGCAACACCTATCCCGGCTGGTACTGGGGATCGCTCGACGAGGCGGCCGGCAAGATGACGGACCTGATCCGAGGCCTTTCAAAACGATCCTTCAACAAGCCCATGATCATGTCCGAATTCGGGGCCGGCGGCATCACCGGCGTGCGGTCGTTCGAGGACCGCAAGTGGACCGAGAACTACCAGGCCGAGCTGATCCGCCGGCTGATGGGCGCGATCGGGGACTCGGGCCGCGTGTGCGGCGTGGCCGTCTGGCAGTTTAACGACGTGCGCACCAGCGACGGCATGGGCCTGTCCCGGATCCGGGAATACAACAACAAGGGCATCCTGAGCGACTACCGCGAACCCAAACTGGCCTTTCATGCGCTGCAGGAAGCGTTCCGCCACTTCGGCGAATAAGCTTTCGCCGGCCCGTGTTCACGTAGCCGTTCCGGCTCATAGAAACGGTGAACGAATTGCTTTCGAACGGTCTGGGTAGGCCGGGCGCTACGAGCCCGGCCTACATCCAGATGCAAATCAGGGAACCGCGGGCGGAACGACGGGCAGGACAACCCTGAAGCCGATGTTCTCGTAGCGCCATTCCGGGGACATATACGGCTTGTGACCGACCCTGGCGTAGATCGCGTTGCTGCCGAAATCGCCGCCGCGGGCCATCCGCTGCGAGCCGATGCCGTTCGGATGCCAGTCCCAGCACCACTCGGCCACGTTGCCGACCATGCCATACAACCCGAACGCATTCGGATCAAACGACAGGGCGGGACTGGTATGCGGATAGGCGCCGGAGCTGTAATCGCCATGATAGCCCCGCGTCGCGCTCACGTCATAGGCATACTGATCGACACTGAAATAATTCGCGTTGCTGTGGGCGATCGTATCGCCCCACGGGAAACGGGTCCCGTTCAGCCCGCCGCGCGCCGCGAATTCCCACTGGGAAGACCGCGGCAGGCGGTAGCCGGCGGCCCAGTCAACGCGATTGCTGGGAACATCGAAACCCGTCCCCGTCTTGATGAAGGCCGTGTGCGCGTCATCCGCATAATAGGCGGGCGGCAGCCCTTCCATCTGGCTGCGGGCGTTGCACCACTTGATGCAGTCGTACCAGTTCACCTGCTGGACGGGATGGTCGCCCGCTTTTCCGCCGCCAGCCGGAAGATCCGTGTAGCCGTTGTCCGAGCCCCAGGCGGCGACGGTGTCCCACATGTCCTTCGTGACCTCGGTGGCCGAGATGTAAAAGGGATACTCGGACAGGTTGTAGGTCGCGGGATAGGCGTCCGAGGGGACTTCTTCCACGGCCATCGGATTGGAGCCGCTGTTGGCCCCCCCGTCCACCCAAACCAGGTCGTCCGAGGGCCGGATCGGAATCACCTCAAGGCCGCTCAGAATGCTGTCGCCCCTCTTGCGCTGAAGCTGGACCTGCAACCCGTTGGCGTCCTTAACGACCGTCCGGAAAGCGAGGCGCAGGGCGCGATTCTTCCCCCCGGCCCGGCTGAACACGTCAAGGTTGGACAGGACGCGGAGGCCCTCCAGCTTGACATGGAACAACCGGCTGCCCGGCGCCGTATACACGAGCTCCGCGAAGTGCAGGTAGACGAGGTATTCGCCGTTTGGGAGCGTGGGGAAGCTGTAGGTCAGCTTGGGGGCGACCCGGCAGGACTGGTAGACCGCCATGGGCGCCCGCTTCGCCTTGAGGATCGGTGCGACGGTTTTCAGGCTGTACCCGTTTGTGCAGACCCGGTCACGGGCCCAGCCCGTCGTGGCTTTCCCGCCGCAGTTGAGGTGCACGTCGATCACCGGCTTCTGGGCAAGCCCCGCGCGGGCAAACCCGGACATCGCCAGAACCGCCACCGCCAGCCGAACGAAACACGCTGTCTTCATACGCCCCCCGGGTTGACAAAACATGACAGTTTTTTGTTTATCAGGTACAGTTTTAAGGATCAAGTCAAATCGGGTGTGCAAAAGGCAATTTCATCGAGGTCGGCAGGTCTTTAATTTGGAGTGCGGCGG
>JBIIYJ010000069.1:0-19762 GCA_044346855.1 Kiritimatiellia bacterium | reverse complement strand
GTTCCTCTGGCAGTTCTTCTATGATGGCCGCCTGTCCGGCTCGATGGCCGCCGGCTGGAAAACGGCCGCCGCCCTGCGCCGGAGGCGGGTCCACGAGCAGATGGCCCGACTCCAGCCCGATGCCGTCATCTGCACCCAGGCCAGTCCGTTTCTCTTTTTAAGCCAGTCCCGAAAGCCATCCCTGCCCCCGGTGACGGGCGTGGTGACCGATTTCGTCCCGCACCGTCTTTGGGCCGGGCGAGGGAGGGGCGTCATCGTGGTTCCGACCGAGGAGGCGGCCTCCCGGCTGAAAAAGCTGGGCGTTCGGGCGGAGCGGTTGCGCGTTCTAGGCATCCCGGTCAACCTGGGTTGCCCGCGCCCCCGCCGCGCCCCGTCCCATGCGGGCAACCGCATCGTGCTCGTCATGGGCGGAGGATTCGGCCTGCACCTCTCCGACGACATCATCCGGCAGATTGACGCCAGTCCCGAAGCGTTCTCCCTGCATGTCATCGCGGGTAACAACGACGTTTTCCGAAACAGCCTCGAGCGGCAGCGGGCGACGTTCCGCCATCCGCTGACCGTCCTGGGGTTCGTGGATGATGTGCCCGACCGGCTCTCCTCGGCCGACGTCCTGGTGACCAAACCCGGCGGCATGACCAGCGCGGAGGCGCTCGCCCACGGCGTGCCGATGATCCTGCTCCCCCCGCTCCCGGGGCAGGAGATGTATAACAGGGATTACCTGATCGGTGCGGGCGCGGCGATGGCAGCTTCCCGAGGCGGGGCGGGCCACGCGGTCACGCGGCTTCTGTCCGACGCGGCGCTGGCTTCGGGCGTGCGTAAACGCATGGCGGCTCTGGCGAAACCCCGGGCCGCGCAGGATATCGCCCGATTTGTCCTGGAGCGCCTGCCGGACCAGCCGAAACGGTTCGCCCCAGCGGCGGCGCCCGGATGAAACAGCAAGTCCTTTCTTGTTATGCGCAGGCCGATACGCTACGATAGACCGCTTCATGAACCCCGAAATCCAACGCCGCCGCACCTTTGCCATCGTGTCCCACCCGGACGCCGGCAAAACAACCCTGACCGAGAAACTCCTCCTGTACGGCGGAGCCCTCCAGCTGGCCGGCTCCGTGACGGCGCGGAAAAACCAGCGCGCCACAACCTCGGACTGGATGGAGCTTGAGCGGAAGCGCGGCATTTCGATCAGTTCGACGGTCCTCCAGTTCGATTACCGGGGCTTCCGGATCAACCTGCTGGACACTCCGGGCCACAAGGATTTCTCCGAGGACACCTATCGCGTGCTGACCGCCGTCGACTCGGCCGTCATGGTCATCGACGCCGGCAAGGGCATCGAATCCCAGACCCGCAAGCTCTTCGAGGTATGCCGCCGCCGCGGCATTCCGATCTTCACGTTCATGAACAAGATGGACCGGCCCGCCAGGGACTGCCTGGAACTGGTCGACGAGCTGGAGAGCGTCCTCGGCATCAAGGCCTGCCCGATGAACTGGCCGCTGGGCTCGGGATCCGACTTCAAAGGCATCTACGACCGGGCCACCAGGAACGCCCACCTGTTCGAACGCACGCCGGGCGGCATCTTCCGGGCCCCCATGAAAACGGCCGGGCTGACCGATCCTGAGATCGTCCGCATCATGGATCCTCTCGTCCATAAATCCGTCTGCGAGGAAGTCAGCATGATCGAAGGCGCGGGCGCCTCGTTCAACGCCGAGGCGGTCAGCGCCGGTGAACTGACGCCCGTTTATTTCGGAAGCGCCTCGAACAACTTCGGCGTTCAACTGCTGCTGGACGGATTCCTGGAATGGGCGCCCCCGCCCACGCCCCGCGCCAGCGGCGAGCGGCAGGTGTCGCCGGACGACCCGGACTTCTCAGGCTTCGTCTTCAAGATCCAGGCCAACATGGACCCGCGCCACCGCGACTGCGTGGCTTTCATCCGCGTGGTGTCGGGCAAGTTCGAGCGCGACATGACGGTCACCCACGTCCGGACCGGCCGGCAGGTGCGCCTTTCCAACTCGAGCAAGATTTTCGGGCGCGAGCGCACGACCGTTGACGAGGGCTATGCGGGCGACATCGTCGGCATCGTAGGCAATTCCCTGTTCGGCATCGGGGATACGGTGACAACCGATCCGGCCATCCGGTTCCATGAAGTGCCCCGCTTTTCTCCGGAATGCTTTGCGAGCCTTCACAACACCACGACGTCCAACTACAAGCGGTTCCGCGACGGCCTCAGCCAATTGCTGCAGGAGGGCGTCGTGCAGGCCTTCGAAACGCCCTACGCCGTCCGCCGGACCCCGCTTCTCGGGGCCGTCGGACCGCTCCAGTTTGAAATCGTGCAATACCGCCTGGAAAGCGAATACGGCGCCACCTCGCGCCTCGAACCCGAGCCCTGGAAAATCTGCCGCTGGATCGCCAAGGAGCCCGAAGGCGAAGAACTGCTGCTGCCCCAGGGCAGCCGGCGGGTCCAGGATCTGCTCGGCCGGCC
The DNA here is from genome assembly GCA_044346855.1 of Kiritimatiellia bacterium. Taxonomy (GTDB): domain Bacteria; phylum Verrucomicrobiota; class Kiritimatiellia; order CAIKKV01; family CAIKKV01; genus CAIKKV01. The sequence goes on along the minus strand of JBIIYJ010000069.1, from coordinate 17,289 downwards.
CGTCCTGATGTTCCTGGACGATTTCGCGCTTCGCTACTTTACCGAGAAGAATCCCAAAGTTGAGTTGACTGACCTGCCAGGCGAGGCCGGGGAAACCGGCACCTGGGGCGAATAAGGAGCATCCCATGGCATCCGAGCCTGCGCCGTCGGGCGAACAGCCCAACATCGTGTTCATCCTGACCGATCAGTGGCGCGGCGACTGCCTCGGGATTCTGGGCACGCCCGCGGTCGAGACGCCGCGGCTCGACACCCTGGCCCGCAAGGGAACCCTGTTTACCGCCTCCTACAGCGCCTGCCCCTCGTGCGTGGCGGCCCGCGCCTCGATGTTCACCGGATTGCGGCCCACGACCCACGGACGGCTCGGCTACCAGGATCGCGTGCCCTGGCGTTACAGGGATACGCTGTGCGACCTGCTCGGGCAGGGCGGCTACCAGACCCATTGCGTGGGGAAGACCCATTTCTATCCCCAGCGAAACCACCTGGGCTTCCAGAGCATGGACAGCTACGAGGGCGCCCAGAACCTGGACGGCGACTACGTCAACGACTACTGGGAATGGCTCCGCGAGAAAGGCGGCGGCCTGTACGAGGAGCAGGACCACGGGGTGGACTGGAACTCCTGGGTCTCGCGCCCCAGCCACCTGCCCGAGGCGCTCCACAACAATACCTGGTGCGTCACCAAGGCGCTCGAGTTCGTGCGGCGGCGCGACAAGACGCGACCCTTTTTCCTGAACATCTCATTCCACCGCCCGCATCCGCCCATCGATCCGCCCCAGGTCTATTTCGATCTTTTCAAGGACAAGCCCCTGCCGCCCGTCCCGGTTGGCGACTGGGCCGCGAAGCATGCGAAAGAGCCCGACACGGTGGACGCCTGGCAGGCGAGGATTCCCGGGCCGGAGCTCGACCGGGCGCGCCGGGCCTATTACGCCCAGATCGCGCACATCGATAACCAGATCGGGCGGTTCCTGATGAACATGCGCGGCCTGAAAGCCGGCCCCACCTGGTTCATCTTCACCTCGGATCACGGCGAAATGCTGGGCGACCACTGCCTCTTCCGCAAAACCTACGCCTACGAGGGGTCGGCCCGAACCCCCATGATCGTGGTGCCGCCGGAGGGCAGCGCGGTGAAGGTCAGCGACGCGCCCGTATCGCAGCAGGACATCATGCCGACGATCCTGGAGATGGCGGGGCTGACCATTCCCGCGGCCGTGGAAGGGAAAAGCATGGTTCCGCTGTGCCGCGATGAGGCCTCCCGCAAGGGTTGGCGCCCGTACGTGCATGGCGAGCATTCCGTCTGCTACGACAAGAATGCGGGCATGCAGTTCGTCACCGACGGCAAGGAAAAGTTCGTCTGGTTCACGATAACCGGGCAGGAGCAGTTCTTCGACCTGACCCGCGATCCGCAGGAATGCCGCGATCTGATCAAGAGCCCGAAGCACAAGGCCCGCGTGGCGCTGTGGCGCAAACGGCTGATCGACGAACTGGCCCCGCGCACCCAGGACGGCCTGACGGACGGCCGGAAGCTCATTCCCGGCAAGCGGCTGCCGAATGTGCGGCCCGAGCTGCTGGGGTAGGATTTTGGAGGGCCGGGTGCCACCCCGGCCAGATAGTGCCGGCATGGCGCATGAGGCGTCGTGGAACTCCGCCCTCCGTAGAACAAGCGCCATGGTTTGGAGGGCCGGGTGCCACCCCGGCCGGAAAGTGCCTGCATGGCGCTTGAGACGTCGTGGGCAGCCCCTAAGGCATTGCTTGAATCACGTCATTCGTGCCGTATTTCGTGAAATAGTCGATCACGTCTTGCGCCGGCTCCCGGATGGCGGGGTTGGTGCTAGCCGCATACTTCTGGAGTGCCTGCCTGAGGGATGTCGTATCGTGCCCGTAATCCATAAATGACTCCGCGATCACCGACCGCACGGTCTGCGCAACGACGCCGCGGTTTACTAAAAAGGGGACATACGGAACGCGGTCGCAATACCGGACAGTCCACGCCCCGTCGTCCTTTTCGAACTGCTCGAGAACCTGTCCCTGGAGCCAGCCCAGGTCCAGTTCGGGCGGCAGGATGTAATGCATGTTGTGGCAGCCGCAATACGAATGCACGATGGCCGTAAGTCCATCGAACATGACGTCCGTTTGATTCGTGACCATCGTCCCGTTTGGATGGATTCGGATTACAGGGTGATTGATGCTGACTTGTGGCCCGTGAAGCAACAGAATGATGCCTTCCCACAATTCGCCTCTCGCTTGTGCGGACGGCTCGCTTCTGGCGACTTCAAGACTGCGTTCAAGAGCCCGCCTGGTGCCGAAATGAGAAAGCCCGGAGGCCGCGGCAAGCCGGACCGATTCCTCATCGCTGCGAGAATAATGCAGCAGGAGCGTTTCGCAAGAGGCGACAAGATTGGAATCGGAAACAAACGCGTTCTCCACGATGCCGTTTGTGACCCGGATCATCCGGCTATCCGCGTAAAGCTGGCGGACGGCCGACTGGGCTTGCTCTTCCCGGGTTGGATGATAATAGCGCTCAGGTGTCGATGCGCAACCCGCCAGCAACGCGGTCAGGACTATCAGGCCGATTTTGTTTTCCATATCAATCCCGCTCACTGATTACCGATCGCCGATCACTGACTGCTGATCACTGATCTGAGAACCAGTCCGTTTTCAGGTAGGGCGCTCAGCCTGCCCTGAGCCTGTCGAAGGGTCCCTTGAGCGCCGCCATGCGCAAGACTGGCCATCGCGGCGGCGAAGGGACTCGCCGCCCTACCTGCTACGCGTAACGATTCTCATAGTTTGTTCATCTGGGCGCTGATTACTGATCACTCTCTTCTTACCTGAACCCTGAACCCTGAACCCCGAACCCTATCTTCCCCAGCTCCGGCGCCAGGTTCCTTGCCAGCACGGCCATTCCGGCGTTATTCGGATGAATGCCGTCGAGGAAGGCGCCTTCATCGGCGGGGATGAGCGCGGGGCCCTCCAGCAGGCGGACGGACGGATAGGCCGGCGCGATCTTGCGCAACACCTCACGGAACGACTCCAGCCAGACGCCGTCCTTGTTCTTTTCACCGGTGGCCCAGACCGCCGGGAAGGGGGTGAGGAGCCCCGTTGGCAATCCCGGATGCCCGTGAAACAGGGCATCCAGCAAGGTTCGGGTATCGGTTTCGAAGGCTTCGACAGTCTTGCCGCCGTTCCAATCATTGCACCCGAACGCGACGGTGGCTACGGTGGCCGGGATGGTCCTGACATCCCCGGCGGGTCCAGCCATGCGGGCGCCGCCCACGGCCACGTTGTGGTGGTTCCAGCCCAGGGAGCGGGCGGCCAGGGCGGGGTAGGTGCGCGAAGGGGACGAGCAGGTCATGCCCTGGCTGATCGAGTCGCCGATGACAAGCCAGTTAACGGGCTCGGGGGGCAGCGGTTCGGCTGAGGCGCCGTCCTCCAGTTCGAGCGCGACCACCCATGATTCCACCGAATACGGGAGCCAGAGTTCGAACGACCTCGGCAGGGCCTCCGGCGCGCAAAACAGCTCGATGCGGCAGGGCTGCTTCTCGCGATCGCCCTGGAAGGTCCCCAGGAAGATGCCGTCCACGACCAGGTCGAGGCAGTCGAATTTCCGGGCAAAGCGGTTGAATCGAATGGTCACGGATAAACGGCGCGAATTCGACCGGAACCGGAGCCGGACTCCGGCCTGGCAGCGGGCGCGCGTGATGGCACCTTCGCTGTTCCCGTAATGTAGCCGCTGCGAGGGCGGCATGCGGTCGAAGAAGAGGCCTTCCGGCTCCTGCCGGATTTCGGCGCAGCCGGTGGCGAAGGAGCGGAGCTGGTCGAACGACACGTTCATGATGCTGTCTCCTGTGTAAACGGAAGCGGAATGACCTGGCTTTTAGCGCGGCCTTGGAGGGTGAGGCTCAACCGGCCGTCGCGCCGCGTGGAGAAGGAGATTTTGAGTTTGGGCGCGCCCGTGGAGAATACGGTGGCGAAGGTGATGCGCGGAGTCAGCTTTTTTGAAAACAGCCGCACCAGCGTCGAGACCGGCGCGGCGGGATCGGTTGGCGTACCCATCCCGCGCTTCAGGACATACGGCTCCGTGGCCGCATAGCCGACGCGCATGACGGCTTTCCGGCCGGTCAGGCGCGCGCCGTCCGCTTCAAGGTCCACCCCGGCGAACGTGTGGAAGCGCGATTCGACCTGGTTGGGCGCCACCAGTTCGACATGGTCGACGACGATGAAATACTTGTCCGCCTGCATGAGGAAAAGGCGTTCAATCCGCTTGACCAGGGGATTGCCGTACATCTTGATGCGGATGGCCTCGTTGGCCTGCATGTGGAAGCCGTGGAAAGAGCCGATCTTGACGGGTTTCGTTTCGACCGAGGCGGGTTTGGACAAGCCGGCCCCGCCGATGAACAGGGTATTCTTGGCGGCGGCGCTAATCTCCCAGATTTCGAATCGACGGTCGCTGAAGGTGGAATCCATATAACCGCGGTTGCTGATCGACGAGACCATGGCTTCGCCGTCGAGCGCGAGCTGATAACTCAGCACGTCCAGATGGCTATGCGGTCCCTCCGTGGTGCCGCCGCGCACGGTGGCGGCCAGCTGGGGATGGTCAGGGGAACTGGCCAGCACGCCCCAGTCCATGCCGGGATACAGGTGCGAGTGCGGCTTGAGAGCCGCCTTTTTGGGCTTGGCGCCCTTTTTAAACTCGGGCATGAAGAAGCAGAGTTCGGCCGACTGGGGCCAGCCCTGATTGTCGATCACCGGCGGTTTTTCGGGCAGCACGGCGGCCAGCGAACGGACGAGGGCGTCGTCCTGGAACCGGGCGGCGGCGGCGAAATGGAAGGCGAGGGGGTGCCAGGGGTGGTTGATGTCGCCGAACCCGCAAGGGACGCCGCCGGGATTCAGTTCGATGGGAAAGCGGAGCGTCTGCCGGGAACCGCGGAGGCGGAGGGCGGGATGGCTTTCCCCGGTGGCCGCCTCGTGGCTGAGCAGGTAGAGCCAGGCGTAGCGCATGCCGTAGTTCCAATAGCCCAACCCCTCCACGCAGCCGCCGCCGTATTCGTCGACCTTCTGCATGTAGCGCAGCACGGCGTCGTCGCTGCGGGCGATGAGGGTTTCCATGTCCGGCAGTTCGCCCGCCATGGCGAGGGCGAGCATGCCGCCGCCGCCGGCGCAGACGGTCTGCCAGTTGGAATCGGGCCGGTTCATCCACCAGGCCGGCTTGGCGGGATCGGTGTGGATTCGGAAGGATGCCAGGGCGCGGCGGGCGGCGAGGTCCCGGATCCCGGACCGCTCGGCCTCCGACAGGTCGGGCGCGAGCAGGTCGTAGGCGAGGGCCAGGGTGGCGCTGTTTTCGCCGTAGCTGAGGTCGAAGATGGCCTCGGGCCCCTTCAGCCCCTGGCGCCAGGCGATCCAGGACCAGAACTCCCAGGAGTCCATCTCGGCCAGGTGGTCGAGGACGGCTTTCCGGTAGACGGCCGAGCCTTCGGAGCGGGCCCAGGCGGCGAGGAGGGTCACGACGCGGGTCTGCAGGCGGCGGGCTCGAATGAGATGGGCGTTGTGTCCGTTGTGCGGATCGAAGTCGAAGCGGGGGCTCCTGGCGTAGTCCTTCGCGGCCGCGTCGACAGCCGCGGCGGCCTCTCGCACCCGGGGATGGCGGTCGGCGCGGCGGGCGAGGCCGATGGAGGCGGGGGTGACCAGGAGGCGGGGGTGCGGATTGAAACCGGTCATGGCGGGGGTCTCCGGGGTGAATGAGCGGGAATGAATAGGGCGCTTCCAAAGCCCAGGGGAATAAGCGTCAGCGAACAGAACAGGAAGAGGATCTTGAACTGGTCGAACTTCCAGGGCCCCACCTCCAGGACCGTCTCCTTCAGTCCCGCCGTCAGGGCCGCGGAGAAGGCGGCCAGGAGTCCCGCGACGGCGAAGGTGAGCAGGTTGTTGACCACGAAATACGTTTTCCGTGGACCTACTTTAGGTACAGACTCGTAAAGGGCCGAGGTGATGGCCAGGGAGTAGCCCGCGTCGCCGATGGCAGCGCAGAACCAGCCGATCCAGAGGGGCCAGGTGCGATCCGGGGTGCAGAGGGTGAAGGAGAAGAAGAAGTAGACGTAGGGAACCGTGACCCAGAAGACCATGGCGCGGGGACCGAAGCGCTCCACCAAGCGGCCGAGGAGGGGCGACAGGACGACCTTGACCACGAAGTAAAGGCCCAGCATGACCGCGATGGCCACCTCGCTCATGTGCAGGACGCGGAGGTTGAAAACCTGGTAATACGGAATGGCGAACCAGAAGGGGATGTTGTAGATCACCGTCACCAGGATGCAGCCCATGAACAGCTTGTTCTTGAGAAAGGCGGGAATTTCGGACCAGGCGATGTCGTTGTCGCCCGTACCTTCGGGCAGATGGGCGCGCTTCAGGGCGAACGCCGCCAGGAGGCCGAACAGGCCGCCCAGGGTCATGAAGAGGGAGTAGGGGACCGGATCCGTTTTCTCGAGTCCCTTGGCTAGAAACCCGGCGGCCGTCAGGGTCGCGATCATGACCAGGCTTCCGATCTGCATGCGCCGGCCGAGATAGCGGCCCCGGATGCTCCCCGGAATCGAGGAGGCGAGCCAGTCATCCGTCACCGGCCTTGCCAGATGGAGTGAGGCGGCGGCGGTGAATACGGCCACGCCCAGCATGGGGAAGCGCCAGGGCTGCGGCAGGAACGGAAGCAGAAGGACGGCGCCGATCATGACCACGGGCTCAATCTGGGCGAGGCGGATTGTGAACCGCTTCTTGTCCGAGACCTTCCGCAGCGCCAGGAGGCCCAGCATCTGGAAGAGGCAGGCGAAACTGGCGATCGAGACCAGCGTCCCGAGTTGTTCCTTGGGAATGTTCAGCGCGAGCGCGAACGAAACGAAGACAAACCCCGACAGGCCGCAGATCGTGTCGAAAACGCTGCGCAGGGAGACGTTCCAGTTGAACGACTCCAGGGACTGTCGGGTTGAAATGGAAGGGGCCGGAGGGACCGCCATGAATCGCATCCTTGTAAACCCGTAGTATCGGAAACGGGCCGGTGCCGGTCAAGGGAGATCGGCCGGCTGAATCAGGGGTTCCGGCGGAACGCCCTTTGCTCCGGTCAGGGACAGGTAGCGCCGCAGGAGGACCAGCTCGCGGAAATGGTGTTCGCGCGGCGTGAGGGACGTCAGGTCGATCTGGGCCCCGGCCAGGGCGTTATGCCCGCCGCCGGTTCCGTACTTGCCCACGATGGCGCGCATGATGCGGCCCGCGTTGGCGGCCGGATCGGAGGTGCGCAGCGAGAGCAGCATCCGGCCATTGAACCGGCCGTAGCAAAGCGTCCAGGCGATGCCTTCACGGCGGAGTAGCAGGTCGGCGATCTCCCCGATCATGTCGGGGTTGTCGGTTTCGCCCAGGTTGGAGACGATGCAGGGGCCGTAGACCTGAGCGCCGGAGATGCCCCGTATTAGCAGTTGAAAGTAGGCGACGGGTACGCGCCGGCTGGTGATCTCCTCCAGCATGCGCCGATTGGCGATCGGGAAAAGGGCGGAAAAGGCCTCGATGTCGGGCCGGATGGTTTCATTCCCAAGATCCTGGGTGTCGGACCGGATGCCGTAGACCAGGGCTGTGGCCAGGGGCGCCCCGATGTCGATGCCGGCGGCGACCAGGTACTCGTAAAGGATGGTGCTGGTGGCGCCGTAGCGGCTGCGCACGTCGGTGAACTCGGCGCCCCGGGTGGCGTGGCGGATGGGATGATGGTCGATGACGATGTGGGGGATCACGCCATGCGGCAGGGAATTGTTGCCGGTCCCGGGCTGGGTATCGACCATGGCGACGAGGTCGAACCGGTCGATGTCAAGGTCCCGGATGCTCCGGAGGTTCAGGTCCAGGTATTCGACGAGGGCGCGGTTCTCGACCCGGCCCACCGTGCCGGCGTGGGCGAAGGAGCACTGAACCTCGGCTTTCGCGTTGGCCAGCTCGCGCAGCGCGGTGCCCGCGGCGATGGCGTCCGGATCGGGATAATCCTGCATGACGATGAGCATGCTGGATTTCCCCTTCAGGAGGGCCAGGAGCCGATCGACCTTTTTGGCTGTTTTTTGTCTGACGCGCATGCTAGGATTGGATCCTTGAACTGGGAAGAGAATACCAGACGGTGCGCGGGATTCAATGCGTAATGCGTCCCGCCTATCGTTTGGCCGTCAGATCCCGGTTCCGCAAACGGATGGGACAGAAAGGACCTCGGCATGAATTTCGGAGTGACGGAACTGATTATCATCCTGCTGATCGTGCTGGTACTATTCGGGGCCCGCAAATTGCCGGACCTGGCCCGCTCCCTGGGCAAAAGCATCGGGGAATTCAAGAAGGGCCGCGAGGAATCCGAGAAGACCGACAAAAACCCGGACGACGATAACCGATATTCGAAGTAAGGCTGGCCGCTCAGGGTGCGGCGGGAGCCGGAAGCGCCGGCGCCGCGGGCAGGGCCGGAGCGGCGGCTGCCGCCGGCACAGTCTGGGCGGACAGGCGCTCCAGGTCTTTCACAGTCGCGTTTTTCAGGTCTTCGATCAACGGCTTCCATTCGCTGTCAGGCTGTTCGAGAATCAGCGTATCATACACGGCGATGGCATCCTGGGCTTTCCCCATGGCCCGCAGGCAGCGCGCCATGCCGAGCTTGGCCACGGTGCAAAGGGCGATTTCCGAAGGGTAATCCTTCACGAACTGTTCGAAGCCAGCCAACGCCTCTTCGGGCTGAGCCGTTGCTTCCATGCAATGCACGCGGCCGAGTTTGGCGGCCGGCACCATGTAGTGCTTCGGATGCTGGCTGATGAAATCGGTATAGAACTTGTCGGCCTCGGCGAAGTCGCCCGAATCATACTGGGTTCGGGCCGCCATCAGCGCCGCCATTTCGGCCGCCTTGGAGGAGGGGAACTGGCGGCTGATTTCGTTGAACTGCGCCAGGGTGGAGGCGACGGCCAGCTGCGTGAAGGCCTGTTCGCGGGCTTTGCGGGTGCGGCTCTGATAGAACATGAACGAGCCCAGCAGCGCGAGCGCAATGACGAGCCCGACCAGCAGTTCTTTCCAATTCTGGGTGAGGGAAACGAACATGGATTCAACGGGATCGCCGGACTCGGATTCGACATCCGCGTCGACGGGTTTCTTGGTTTCTTCGGAACTCATGCTTCCTCCATGGGTAAGTTGTTCAATATGACTGGAAACGGACGAAAATCAAGACTTTTCGATTTTAAAGCGGACTGGTTTCCGAGGGTTCGGCTTCCACGGCCTGGCGAACCGGTTGCCGGAAGCCTCCGGTGACGGCCAGGCGGACCGTTCCCGTGGTGGCCAGGGTGGCGGCGATCAGGCTGGTGACGCCCATGAGAAAGCCGGGAACCCCTACGTTGAGGCAGACGAACAGGCAGACGACCAGTGTGCTGAGATAAACGGCCTGCCCCGCCAGAATGGCCTGGGGCTGCCTCGCCCAGGCCGCCAGGCCTTCGGCGTGGCCCCGGAAAGCCTGGCAGAGGGGGAAGAGCGCCATGACGAGAATCGCCGTGCGGGCGAGGGGAATGTCGGAGCCCGGTAGATTCTGGATGTCGCCGAAATAGCGCGTGTAGAGGGGCGGGATCTGGACGATCTGGGGAAGCAGGGCCAGCAAAGCGCCGGCGCTCATGGCAAAGGAGAAGGTGCGCGTGGTCTTGAGGTCGATCGGCGGAAAGGCGAGCACGACGGCCTGGAGCCGGAGCGCAGCGAAGGAGACGGGATTGATGAGCCCCATGGCGATGTAATGGATACCCAGCATGCGGGCCGGATCCGGGGCGCGGGCGATGAAGGCGCCGACCATGAATCCGGACACGGACAGGAAGAATCCGCCAAGGGAAAGCGGCATGCAGAAGGAAAAGAGATTCCGTACGGAGGGGGGCGGTTCGGTCGCGGCGGGCAAAGCCCGGATATACGGCAGGGCCATGTAGCGGGAGATGATGGTCTCCAGGATCACCGGAATCGTGAAGGCCGTGATGGCCCAGTAGGGGCCCACCCAGCCCAGATGGATGAACAGGGGCGAGGCCAGCAGCGTGAGAACCATTCGGCCCGCGGTGGCCGCGTTGGCCTTGAACGTGGCGTGGGCGTTGTAAAGGGCCACCTGGTACGGCGTCCGGATGAAGAAAAATGCCTGGGCCGGAAGGGAGAGCACGAACAGCCGACCCGCCAACCCGTCCAGCGGGGGCGGCAATCCCAGCAGCACCGTGAAAAGCAGGTGCTCGACGGCCGGGAAGATGCACAGGGCCTGGAGGAAAAGCACGGCGAACATGATCCGGGTGTTGAGCACGGCGAACCGGCGATACCCTTCGGCCGTGCGGGCGTGCACCATGCCGGTGGTGAACAGGCCAGCCCCGACTGTCCCCAGGACAAACATGACGGACTGCCCCTGCGCGAACGCAGCCAGGTTTGCCACGCCCCCGTCGCCCCGCGTCGTGATCGTGGCCACGAGCGGATACGTCAGGCTTTGCGAGATGGACTGCAGCACCAGCGGAATATAATAGCGGGTCGCCGCACGGGAAATGCTCATACCCGAGTATCCCACATACCCCGCCGGCAGGGCAAGTCCGCGGGACTTTATTCTTGTCATTCAAGCCTCAATCTCCTATTTTTTGACACGTGATTTAAAGGAGTTATCACCATGAGTCAGTTAGCGATCAAAGGCGGTCCCAAGAGCGTCACCCAGGAACCGGGCGACCTGTTCACCTGGCCCATCGTCACCCGCGAGGACGAGGAGGCTGTCCTGGAGGTCCTGCGCCGCGGCGCCATGAGCAGCCTGGATGTGACCCGCAAGTTCGAGGCCGAGATGGGCGAATGGCTCGGTCTTCCTCACACCCTGGCGTGCTGCAACGGAACGGCCGGGTTGCTGGCCGCCTTCTGGGCCTGCGGCGTGGGAGCGGGCGACGAGATCATCTGCCCCAGCGTCACCTACTGGGCCAGCGGTCTTCCCGCGCTGTCGCTCGGCGCCGCGATCAATTTCGCCGAGATCGATCCTGACACCCTCTGCCTCGATCCGGCCGACATCGAGCACCGCATCGGCCCCCGCACCAAGGCCATCGTGGCCGTCCATTACTGCGGCTACCCCTGCGATATGGACCGCATCATGGAAATCGCCCGCCGCCGGGGCGTCAAGGTCATCGAGGACGTCTCCCACGCCCAGGGCGCGCTTTACAAGGGCCGCATGGTCGGGACGATCGGCGACATCGCCGTGATGAGCCTGATGTCGGGCAAGAGTTTTCCGATCGGCGAGGGCGGCCTCGTCGCCACCGCCGACAAGACGCTCTGGGAACGCTGCGTCGCCTTCGGCCATTACGAGCGCACGGGCGCCTCCACCGTGTGGGGCGGCGTTTCCAAGGGACTGGAGTCCCCGGACGTTGCGCCGTTTTCGGGTCTTCCGATCTTCGGGGCGAAGCACCGCATGAACCAGACCTGCTCGGCCATGGGGCGGGTGCAGCTGAAGCACTATCCCGCGCGCATCGCCGAAATCCAGGCCGGCATGAACCGGTTCTGGGACCTGCTCGACGGCGTGCCCGGAATCAGGGCCCACCGGCCGCCCGCCGGCAGCGGCAGCACCATGGGCGGCTGGTACTCGGCGCGCGGCCTCTACCGGTCCGAGGAACTGGGCGGCCTGTCCTGCCAGAAATTCTGCGAAGCGGTGGCGGCGGAAGGCTGCGGGACCAGCCCGGGCGCCAACTTCCCGCTCCACCTGCATCCGCTGTTCCACAAGGGCGACCTGTTCCGCATGGGCAAGCCCACGATGGTGGCCTTCGGCCAGCGCGATGTCCGCCAGGGGCCGGGCTCGCTGCCCATTTCGGAAAAGATCCGCGAAATCGCGTTTTCCATTCCCTGGTTCAAGAAGGACCGGCCCGACTTCATCAAGGCTTACGCGGCCGCGTTCCGGAAAGTGGCCGAGCACGCCGACGAACTGCGGTAACGGACAGGTTTGAATCACTCCCCCGGCGTCCTGCCGATGGCTGCGCCGGGGGATTTGCGTCTCTGCCTCCAAAACGAAACAGCGTCCATTACTCAAATAATGGACGCTGTTTGCGTTGGTGTATCAGGTCCGGATCAAGTCGAGGCGACAGGCCCGTTACAGGTTCTTAAGGGCGTTGAGCAGCACGCCGGCGGCGACGGCGCTGCCGATCACGCCGGCCACATTCGGGCCCATGGCGTGCATGAGAAGGAAGTTGTGGGGATCTTCCTCGTTGCCGACCTTGTTGCAGACCCGGGCCGACATGGGAACGGCCGAGACGCCGGCCGCGCCGATGAGGGGATTGATCTTCCAGCCCGACAGGCGGCACATGATTTTTCCGAGCAGCACGCCGCCGGCTGTGCTCATGGCGAAGGCGAAGAGGCCGAGAAGCAGAATTCCAAGGGTCTGGGTGTTCAGGAACTTGTCGGCCGACAGCTTGGACCCGACCGTGATGCCGAGGAAAATGGTCACGATGTTGATGAGCGCGTGCTGGGCCGTGCTGCTCAACCGCTCCACCACGCCGGATTCGCGCAGGAAGTTGCCGAACATCATCAGGCCGATCAGGGGCGCGGCATCGGGCAGGAGCAGGGCGCAGAGCAGGGTGATGCCGAGCGGGAAGATCATCTTCTCGACACTTGAGACGTGGCGCATCTGGGTCATCCGGACGAGCCGCTCCTTGCGGGACGTCAGGAGCTTCATGATGGGCGGCTGGATGATCGGCACGAGCGCCATGTAGGAATAGGCGGACACCGCGATGGCGCCCAGCAGATTGGGAGCCAGCTTGGTGGTCAGGAAAATGGCGGTGGGACCGTCGGCGCCGCCGATGATGCCGATGGAGGCGGCTTCCTTCAGGGTGAAGGGAATGCCGAAATAATCGTTCAGGATCAGGGCGCCGATCAGGGCGGCGAAAATACCGAGCTGGGCCGCGGCGGCCAGGAGGGCCGTGGCGGGGTTGGCGATCATGGGGCCGAAGTCGGTCATGGCGCCGATGCCCAGGAAGATGAGCAGGGGGAACACGCCGGTTTCGATGCCGAAGCTGTAGACAAGGCCCAGCAGTCCGTCGGGGCCCGAGAGGCCGGCCAGCGGGATGTTGGCCAGGATGCCGCCGAAGCCGATGGGGATGAGCAGCAGCGGCTCGAAGCCCTTGAATACCGCCAGGAAGAGCAGGAGCAGCCCGACGGAAATCATCACGATGCGTCCGTAGCCCAGCCGCCAGTCGCTCCGGGACTTGGTGATGAGATCGCTGATGCCGGTGCTCGCCCACATGTCGCCGAACAGCTTGCCCCAGTCGTCGGGCAGGCGGGTCTGTTTCATGGCCATGGGGACGGAATCGTGCGCCAGGTATTCTTTCTGCATGGTGAACAGGATGTCGCCGGCTTTCAGCTCGGTGCCCTGCGCGATGGCCAGGTCGACGATCTTGTAGCTCTCGCCCGCCCGCAGCGTCGCCTTGCTGCGCTCGCCGATTTCCAGGATCGCCATGTTGCGGCGGGGATAGACGATCTGGTTCTTCTCAAGCGACACCTCGTACACGACGGCCGGCTTGTCCCAGATGTAGGAAACAACCAGATTCCCCTGGGCGTCCTTCCGTATGGAGAGCACCTCGTCCTGCTGCAGGACGGGTCCATCGTTGGCCGGGGCCTCCAATTGGACGGCGGGGACCTCGGGTAAAACGGCGGCGGGCGCCGGCTCCTGGGCCCGGAGGAAAGCCCCCGAAAAGGCCAGGATGACGGCGGCAAGGCCGCTCTTAAGAAGGAAGGAGTTTTTCATGGGATTGTCGTCGCTTGCGAATTAACCGATGGTGAAGAGGGGCTGTCCCGTCTGAACCGAGGCGCCCTGGGCGACCGAAATGGCGGCAATCGTGCCGGCGCGGTCCGCCTTGATCTCGATCTCCATTTTCATGGCTTCGAGGATGACGACGTTCTGCTTCGACTCAACCTTGTCGCCCACCTTGAGGAGAATCTTGAAGACAGTCCCGGGCATGGGCGACTTGATGACGCCACCGCCGGCGGGGGCGGCAGCAGGCGCAGCGGCCGGGGCGGGGGCAGCCGGAGCAGCGGCCGGCGCAACAGGCGCGGGGGCGGCGGCGGCGGGGGCCGGCGTGACGACCGGCGCGGCGCCGGCGTCCTGAACGACCACGTGATAGGGCTTTCCGTTGACCGTGACCGTGTAGGCGGCGGGACCGGTGGAGGCGGGGGCTGTTTTCATGGCTGCTTCTTTGGGGGGTTCGTTGTAGCGGATCATCAGGGGTTTCTTACCCTTGAGGAAATCGGCGCCTTTATCGCCGCACATGGCGACGATGAAGATGTTTTCGTCGCTGACGGGAATGCCCTGCTCCTCGAGCTTCTTGGCGATGGCGGCCTTCCCGGGCTTGGTGCGGTCGTTGATGTCGACGGTGGCTTCCGTGGTGGGATCCATCTTGAGCTGGGCCTGGGCCAGCTTGACGATCTCGGGGTCGGGCGGGCTCGGGGGCTTGCCGAAATAGCCGAGCACCATCTTGCCGTAGCCGTCCGTGATCTTCTTCCAGGGGCCCTGCATGACGTTCGAAAAGGCCTGCTGGAAGTAGAACTGGCTGACCGGGGTGACCGAGGTGCCGAACCCGCCGCGCTCGACGACTTCGCGCATGGCCTTGATGACCTCCGGATAGCGGTCGAGGCAGTGCGCGTCCCGCATCATCTGGGTGTTGGCCGTCAGGGCGCCGCCGGGCATGGGGCTGAGCGCCACGAGGGGCTCGGTGGCCTTGGCCTCCGGCGGGACGAAATAGCGGGCCAGGCTTTCCTGGAGCTTTTCCTCGGCGACGAGGATCTTCAGGTAGTCGATCTCCTCGCCGCGGCTGTTGACCAGGACGAAGCCCGTCCCCTTGAACATGTGCCAGGCGGTGAGGATGTCGGTGTGGCAGGAGCCGCCGCTGAGGGGCGACATGGCCAGGTCGATCTGGTCGGCCCCGTTCCGGATGGCCTCCATGTGGCAGAGCTCGGCGATGCCGACGGAGCAGTGGGTGTGGAAGATGATGTCGATGTGTTTGTTCGGGAAGGCGCCGTCGAGCATGGCGCGGCAGAGCCGGATCGTTTCGCCCACGATCGAGGGGGGCGTCGTGCCCGACGCGTCCTTGAAGCAGACGCTGTCGAAGGGAACGTTCGCCTCGAGAATCTGCTTCAGCGTGTCGGCGTAGAACCGGGCGCTATGGGCGTAGGTCTCCTTCATGCCCGGGGGCAGCGCCATCATGGAGATGCTGATCTGGTGGTTGATGCCGGCGTCCTTGATGGCCTTGCCGGAGGGCGCCAGGTTGCGCACGTCGTTCAGCGCGTCGAAGTTCCGGATCGTCGAGATGCCCGACTTGGCGAAGAGCTGGGCGTGGAGGTTGATGATCTCGCGGTTGTAGGATTCGAGGCCCACCACGTTCACGCCCCGGGAGAGGGTCTGCAGGTTGACCTTGGGGCCCACGATCTGCCGGCACTGGCGATGCATCTCGAAGGCGTCGTCCTGCGTGTAGAAGTACAGGCTCTGGAAGCGGGCGCCGCCGCCGATCTCGAAGTTGTCGATGCCGGCCTCGGCCGCGGCGGTGAGGGCGGGAAGGAAATCGGCGGTCTTGACGCGGGCGCCGAAAACGGACTGGAAGCCGTCGCGGAACGTGGTGTCCATGAAGCGGATCGGTTTCATCGGGGATCATCTCCTGCAGAAGGGTCGGGTAAAAAAAGGGTTTAAGACTTTGCGCGGAACGCCTGGACGGCGGCCGCGGCGGCGGCGATTTCGGTCTCGTCATCGACGTCTACCGGTGCACCATCGACCACGGGTTGGGCGGTTTCAAACCGGCGCAAAATGGCGGCGGTCACATTAATGAAGCCAACCATGATGAAAATAAATAGAAAAACGACCGACAGCCCCAGCACCAGGAGCACAAACCCGTCGCCGACCAGTTTCATAACGCTTCCTTTTCAATCCCTTGCGATTCAAAATATGTAAAAAATCGAGCCTATATATTAAGATCATGGACGGGGGTCTGCAAGCGAATAATGAATCGAAATTCACTTTTCAGCGGATTTGGCGAGCCGCCGGTAGTGGGCCAGGAGCCAGTCCATCGGCTCGGGCCGGAGCAGGGGCGCGTCATGGACGCCGCCCGCGATCTCGAGATAGCGGTAGGCGGGGTTGCGGCTGAGCGCCGCGTCCAGGCGCCGGGCCTCCTCCACGCCCATCAGGACGTCCTTTTCGCCGTGGCTGAAAAAGACCGGCATCGCGAGCCGGAAGGCGCGGGCCGCGGCATCCCGTTCCTGATACGGGGGCGAATTGAGCTCGGGCGGCCCGCCGTAGGCGGATTCGATGGCGGCGCGGATCTGCCGCTGGATGGAGCCCTCCGGAAACGAGGCGAGCCAGGCGGCGTAGCGGGCCGGGTCCGGGGCGGCGCCCAGCGCCGCGAGGGCCGCCACGTCATCGGGATGCTGCAGGGCGTAGAACAGATTGCTCGAGCCGCCCATGCTGCCGCTGAAGAACAGGAAATGGCGGGCCCCGTAGTCACGACGGATGAACCCGAGAAGATCATGAAGATCGCGGACGGCGGCGGGGGACATCCAGGCGTTGTCGCGCAGGTTGGGCGTCAGGAGGCCGCCGCCGGACTCCAGCATGGGCGCCAGCCAGGCCTTCCGGATGTCGGGCCGCGTGTAGAGCTGATCCTCGTGGGAGCCATGACCGTGGATGACCACGAACCAGGTCGACCCCGACCCGGGGCGGACCAGCGCGCGGTCGCGGAAACCGTCCAGCCCGCTTTCCGTGGTCCAGCGGATCACGCCGTCGGGAAAAGGCGGGGACAGGGTTTCGCGTTCCAGGATCTTCATGCTTTCACCATACACGATCGGCGCCGGCCGCGCAAGACCGGCGGCAACGTCTGGCGGGAAAGTCTGACGGATCGTGCTTGTCGCGGGGCGAAGCTTTTGGTCTTATGGAGGCTCACACCAGAAGGATTAACGCCATGACACCTTGTCTTGAAAGACGCGGGCCGGTCACGCAACTGATTGTGGACGGCAAGCCGTTCATCATCCTGGGCGGAGAGCTGCACAACTCAAGCGGCTCGTCGGTCGCCGACCTGACGGAGTCGTTTCCCCGCCTGAAGGCCCTGCATTTCAACACCGTCATCGCGCCCCTGTCATGGGAATTGGTCGAGCCGGTTGAAGGCGATTTCGACTTCACGCTGGTAGACGGGCTGGTCCGGACCGCGCGCGAGAACGGGCTCCGGCTGGTGCTGCTCTGGTTCGGCTCCTGGAAGAACGGCAAGAGCTGCTACGCCCCCGCGTGGGTGCTGTCCGATCCGGCCCGCTTTCCCC
>JBIIYJ010000302.1:0-6470 GCA_044346855.1 Kiritimatiellia bacterium | reverse complement strand
GCGGCCACCCAGGAGGTCAGCGCCGTAAAGCGCTCCAGTTCCGTCCGGCACGGCGCCAAAAGCGCATCGAGTCCGCACTCCCGCCGGGTCTTGAGCAGGTCGGTCCGCCGGTGCGGCAGGTGAACCAGTCCCAGCGGATCCGGCCGGATCGGCGGGTCATCCACGGCCAGCACCACGATCCCCGGGGCCGCCGGCACGGCGGGGGATTGCCTTTCTTTAACGATCGCCAAGGCGATGCCCGGGACCGTCAGGGGCGCCTGCCAGATTGCAAGGGACCGGATCCATCCCGTGAAGGCCCCTTTCCACCGGCGCAGCCGGTGGCCTTCGGCCAATCCGCCGAGGGAAAAGGGCGTATAGGTTTGCCTGAAGGCTTTCCAGGCGGCCGCCTTCCTGACTTCGGCCGCTCGCATGCCTGGCGCGGTCAATTCCGCCGTTACCCCTTGCCGGTGATCCCAGCTGAGCATGAGTCGGTAAAGCCGCCCGGCACGCCAGCGGACCGGCAGCCGCGTGCGGCTTCCATAGGTGTTGATGACCAGGCCTTGCCGCCCGGCCAGTTCCACCAGGGGCGGGTATTGCCCCCAAGCCTGGATGAGCGCTCCGGCGGGGGCGGCGCCGGCGGGTTTGAAGACGATCTCGAGCGAGCCGGCCTGGTCGTCGATCACGCCCTTCGACGGCAGGACGAACCCGCCCGAGCCGAGGGGAAACGCAAGCCCTTCCCGCGCGTCGGGACCGTTCCCGGGGGGAGGCAGGTCGCCATGGCGGCCGGGAAGGGCGTTGCCTTCCAGCGGCCGGAGCCCGCTCCTGAAGTCGAAGCGGATCAGCGGTTTGAGCGGGGCCGGCATCAGGGCTCCAGTTTGAGGAGGACCACGCCGTCGCCCAGATCCTTTTCAGACAGCGCCAGGGCGAGCCGGTTTTCCGACCGCCGCGACTCGATGGGGCGGAAGGCCTTGCCGTCGCCGGAGAGGCTGGCCCGGGTGAACGCGCCCGCCGGCAGTTCCGCCGTGCAGGGGGCATTGGCCCGGATTTCCCAGAGGTCCGAGGACAGGCGCTTCGCATAGGCGAAGCCTTCCACGGACACCGTGTCGCCCGGGCCGAACACATAGGCCCGCAGCTTGGTCCGGCCGTCGCCGTTGGCGTCGGTGAAATCGGCGGCCTTGAACCCGCCTTCGGGTTTCCAGCGGAAGCTGGAGCCGGGGTAGAGCGAGACCCAGGTCTTGCTGCCGTCCTCGTTGACCAGCCGGCGATAGGCGTACTGCCAGCCGCCGCGCTGGTAGTCAGGATCCGCGGGGAGCTTGAAATAGAAGACCTTCCCGTCGTCCGACAGGCGGGTCACCTCCAGGGTCAGCAGAACCTGGCCGGCCCGGTTCGTGCCGCGCGCCTCCGGCTCGATCAGCTTGAGCGTTTTGCGCCCGTCCTTGTCGGCGTCGGGGAGGTCCGCCCAGGACATGGTGTTCGGGAAGCTGCCCCGGTAACCGGGATACCCGAT
The DNA here is from genome assembly GCA_044346855.1 of Kiritimatiellia bacterium. Lineage (GTDB taxonomy): Bacteria > Verrucomicrobiota > Kiritimatiellia > CAIKKV01 > CAIKKV01 > CAIKKV01. The sequence goes on along the minus strand of JBIIYJ010000302.1, from coordinate 4,984 downwards.
GGCCATCCAGCGGTCGCTCTCCTCGAAGGTGACCTTCCAGGCCTTGTCCTGCTTCTCGTTGCCCGCCGTCGTGCCGTTGATGAAACGGGAATCGCAGCCGAAGACGGGGGGCTCGATCTCGGTCTCGAGCCAGCCGTCCTTCTCGTTGGCGTCCAGAATGGCGGATTGGTAATACAGGGCGGTTTTTTCATGCCGCACAAGGGTGGCGCCGCCGGCGCCAGCGTCGAGCGACTCCAGCACGAACGCCTCGTGGTGATCGGGATTTTCAATCAGCGCCGCCGCCCCCTTGAGCAGCCGGGCGGGCCACATCCCCTTCAGGGTGAAGGTCCGCGCCGCGTAATCGACGGTCTCGATGCGGGCCTCGTACCGGGGGAGGGACAGGGTCAAAGCGATTCCATCCGCCCGCAGCGCGGTTCCGCCCGCCAGGTGCGCCAGCGCGGGGCCCTGGCCGTCCCGCCGCAGCTGCGCGAACCGGCCGTCCACGTGCATCGCGCCGCCGGCGTCCAGCAGTCCGTCCTGACCCGACCCCGCGAAGAGCGTGTCGGTGAGGCCGCCCGCCAGGGTGACTTCCACCGCCACGGGCGCCTCGGCGCCCGGCTTGCCGCCCTTGACCGCGAGGGCGCGGCGGGACTGGATGAAGGCGGATCCGGCGAACGGCTCGATGAGGGCCGGGAAGACGCTTTCCCGGTTCGACGCGGCGGCGGCGCTGCGCACGTAGAGCATGGGGAAGTTATAGGCATACATCTCCGAAAAGGCGTTGCCCGTGTAAAGGCTGTCGCCCGCATGCCCGAACAGGTGGAGCCGGGTCGTGACGCGGGCCGCGGGATTGCCGGCCGGCCCCTGGTAGTTTTTCTGCAGCCCCGGTTCAAGCGTCCAGTCCGCCTGCAGAACCTCGGGCGCGACGCCTTCGCGGCGCGTGCCGTCGAAATGCTTGCGCAGGTAATCCAGGGCATTGGAGGAGGCGGCGGGTGCGAGCGGGGCGTTGACGATGAAATCGTCGTTCGAGGCGCGGCCGCCGTGGAAGCAGTAGGTGTGGGCCGAGCCGCCGCGCACGCGGAAGACGTCGAACACGTAGCTGTTCCGGGCGTCCGCATCGATCAGGGCTGTCTGGCGGCTGTAGAGGGTGACCTCGGGATGCGAGGTGGCGCGCGCCTGGTGCGCCATATACTGGGAGCCCGGCCGCGGGCTGAAGGCCGTGTTCCAGCCGGTGCCGGAGACTGTGGAGCCCGCGTATTCGTTCTCGAAATTCCGGCCGTCGACTTCCACCACGTTGTGCACCTTGTTCCAGCGCATGTTCGGGCTTCCATGGTTTTTCCCCTCGTGCCGGCCGCCCAGGTCGGGCGCCACGCGGCAGCCGTGGGCGAAGAGTTCGATGTTCAGGCAGTCCTGGTGCGCGTGGCCCCGGCCGATGCCGGCATACAGCCCCACGGCCCGCAACGCCAGCGGGTCGGCCGCGGGGCCGCTCTCGAGGATCGTGGTCGCGAAGCCGCCCAGCAGGCGGGAGGGCAGGGCCGTGGCGCCGGGGGTGCGCCCGACCCGCATATCCCGGGCGTCGCCGGTGATCAGGGGGAAGCCGCCGGCGACGTTGTTGACCCAGGCCACGGTCCGCTCCGCCTCCCGCATGTGGGGGTAATGCGTTTCGTTGAGAATGTCGAACCGGGCATTCCCGCCCGCCTTCACGTATTGCTTCAGCAGGTCCCCGATTTCCAGCAGGTCGTTGCCGAGGTAGCCCACGGACCCGATGTAATGCACCCCGTCGCGGCTGTAGGAGCAGACCGCCTGGTCGTCCGCGCCTCCGCGGAAGGTCATGTTCATGGCCATCTTGCGGAAGATGCCGGCGTCGAGCATGCGATCCGAAATCGGGGACACGCCCTGGATCAGCGGGATCAGCACCTTGAGCGAGTCGGTGCCGGAGATCCAGTCCCGGGCGGCCTGGTCCATGGAGGCCTGCAGCAGGTAGACGTCGAGCAGCCAGAGCACGTCCGCCGGCGTTTTCACCCAGGGGACATGCCGGCCGACGGCGTCGGCGAGGGCCTGGTTGCCCTGGATGAAGTCGAACACCTTGTCGTAGCTCCGGACCAGCTTTTCCGTGGTGCCCCCGGACCAGCCGCGGTAGACGAACTTGCCCGGCGACTGGGAAAAGTAGAACAGGTTGGAGGAGGGGGAGGCGGGCCCCTGGCCGTTCTGGCTGATGCTCTGGGTCTGGAAATCCAGGGCGGGCCATTTCAGGGCCACGGAGCAGAGCAGGATGGCGGCGTCCCAGCCGAATTCGGCGTTGCCGGTTTTTTCATAGGCCAGGGCGGCCTCCGCCAGGGCGCCGCTGGCATCGTGCCCGAGCGCGGTCATGAGGCGCGGGTTGCGTATGGAGAAGACGGTGTTGTAGTCGGTCATGATGGACCAGAGCCGCTCGTTGCGCGCCTGGCGTTCTTCGGCAGGGCGGCCTTTGGGCCACCAGGGCGTGACGCCGGGGTCCAGCGAAACGGCGGCCGGATAGTGCGGCACGCGCACCGGCTTCCGGGTTCCTTCCGCGGCGGCCACCTCGGCGGCGAAGGTCTCGCGGAGCTCGGCGAGCGCGTCGTCCGTGGTCAGCATGCGGCGCGTCTTGACGGCCTGCCGGGCCACGTCGGCCAGCAGGTCGCGCAGTTCCAGGCGGTCGACCCAGAGGGGCCGGAAGGGGGTGGCCCGGAGCCGGGCGATGAAATTGGTGACGGGCGCGTCCTCCCTGCCGTCGCCGGGTTCGAGGGTGGCGTCAGGCTGGAAGGCGGAGGCGTCGGCCGGCTGCGAGACGGCCACCGTGTAGGTGCCGCCCGCCGGGGTGGGGAAGTAGAGCCGGCCGCTGGCGTTGTATAAGGCTGAAAACGCCACCGGGATGGTCCAGGTGGAGGTCTGCCCGGTCGCTTTTTCCGTGACCGCCAGCGTGACGAGGGTGGAGGCGGGCGCGCCGGCCGGTGCGCGGGCGATGACGTAGACGACATACAGGCCGCGCGGCTGGAGCCCGTCGAAAGTGGCCGTGAGCGCCGGCCCGCCCGGCTTGAGGATGAAGGCCTGGCTGCCCTGTCCGCCATTGCCCTGGGGGTCCGCGGCCAGCAGGGCGGGCGCGGCGCCGGGGCAGTCTTCCGATTCAATTTCCCGGACGAGGGAAAAGGGGCTGGACGCGAGGATTTGAGTGTCCCACCAGGCGTGGGAGGCGGGAGCGGCCAGCAGGGCGGCGCCGAACAGGACCATCCAGTAGTTTTTCATGCGACTGATGATAGGTCCCGGCGCCGGAATGAACAATATTCATTTGCAACTTTTTAGTATTCATTTGCGACAGCTTATGGCATGGTGGGGCCATGACTGCCCCCCTGCCCGTGGTGGCCCTGCTCATGACGCTTTCCGGCGGCTATCTGCGCGATGTCTATCGCGGCATTTTCGGCTATTTGCGGATGCACGGCCGCCCGTTCCGGGTGACGATGGTGAACGACCTGAAGTTCATCCGGACCATGACCCAGCCCGCGGCCGGCGTGATCGCCCTGGCGACGGAGGCGGAGCTGGCCCGGCGGCTGGCCGCCCTCGGGCTTCCGGTGGTCAACGTGTCCGGGCGGCTGGATCCCTCCGGCCTGCCGACCGTGCGGGTGGACGACCACGCCATCGGCGAGCTGGCGGCCGACTATTTCCTGGCCAACGGATTGCGCCATTTCGCCTATTTCGGGCACAAGGGCGCGGCCATCTTCAGCCGGCGCGGCGATGGCTTTATCCGGCGGCTGGGGCAGGCCCATGCTTGCAGTCGGCTGGACGTGAGCATTCGCGTTCCCACGCTGGAGCTGCGGGCGGCGGACCGGCAGCGGCTGCGCCGGTGGCTCCGGATGCTGCCGAAGCCGGTCGGCCTCTTATGCGGCACGGACTGGGTGGCGGGCGCCCTGTATGAGGCCTGCGAGGAGTTGGGCTTGCGGGTGGGAGTCGACCTGGCGGTCCTGGGGGTCGACAACGACGAGTTTCTCTGCGAAACCCAGGACCCGCCGCTCTCCAGCGTGGATACCCATCCCAACCGGGTCGGCTATGAGGCGGCGGCCATCATGGCGGGGATGCTCCGCGGCCAGCCGGCGCCCCTTTCGCCGGTGCTGATCCCTCCCGTGGGAGTGGTGCAGCGGCAATCGTCGGACCTGCTGGCCGTTCCCGATCCGCAGGTGGCCGCGGTGTTGCGGCACATCCGGGATCATGCGTGCGAACCGCTCAGCGTGGCGCGGCTCGTGCCGCTGGTTTCCCTGTCGCGCCGGGTCCTGGAGCGCCGCTTCCGGGCGTGCATGGGGTATTCCATGCTGACGGAAATCCACCGGATGAAGCTGGAGCGGATCCGCGAGCGGCTGGGGCACACGGAGCAGACGCTGGAGCAGATTGCCGCCGCCTGCGGATTCGCGCAGGTGTCCCACATGTCCGCCCTGTTCCGGAAAAAGACCGGCCAGGCGCCCGGCGCATTCCGCGCCTTGATGAGGAGGGGGAGGCCGAAGAATAGCGAATAGCTGATAGCGAATAGCGAACACGGAGTGGCACGGGTCTCCTGACCCGTGGCCCCTTGAAGAATAGCGAATAGCTGATAGCGAATAGCGGAACGAAAATCGATCATCTTTGCCGTAATCTTTACCGTAATCTCTCTTTCATGCGACTGGCTTGGCTTCCCGAACCCTGAACCCTCAGCTAGCCCCCGGATATTTCTCGTAATCCTGAACTTACGTGCATGGGAGGCCTTAGCCGGCTTACGTGAAACGCTTCCGCAAAACCTCGCGCAGGGGCTCGGCGTTCTTGCGGAAACCGATCGTGCCGTCCGGTTTCGCGCGCAGGGCGGAGGCGCACTCGTAGAACAGGAAGCTGTCGAAGCCTGCTCTTCGGCCCCAGTCGATCAGCCGCTCGACCGGCTTCTCGCAGCCGGCCGGCGAGTCGCCAATGTGATTGGTCGTGCGCCGGTCCTCGAAGAAGTTGTTGCAGTAGGGCGCGTAGGAAACCGGGA
>JBIIYJ010000068.1:0-19798 GCA_044346855.1 Kiritimatiellia bacterium | reverse complement strand
TGCAGGTTAGCGTCCAGCACGAGCAGAGGGTGCCGCATCGTCTCGATGATGAGTTCGGCATAATTTCGTTCCGAAAGAAGATGGCTTTCGGCCTCCTTCAGCCGGTTCACGTTGGCGAAGGTGACGACAACCCCGGCAATCCGATTGTCCCGCGTCCGATACGGGAGGATTCGCAAGGTATACCAGCGACCGTCGCTGGCTTGCAGCTCTTTTTCCAGCGGAACCAGGGTCTTGATAACGTTGTTCATGTCAGCCGTCAGATCGGCATCTGTAAACCGATGCGTGATGTTGCTGATGGGGCGGCCCATGTCGGAGTCGAGCAGGCTGAAGAGATCCGTCGCTCTCGGAGTGAAGCGCCTGATGCGCAGTTCGGAGTCCAGGAAGAGTGTGGCCATATCGATCGCGGCCATCACATTGGTCAGGTCATCGTTGGTTTCGGTCAGCTCGCTAACCTTCTCGTTCAACTGGCTGTTGACCGTCGTCAATTCCTCGTTCAGCGACTGCAACTCTTCCTGGGAAGACTCCAGTTCCTCATTCGCCGACTGGAGTTCCTCGTTCATGGCCGTCATTTCTTCATTGGCGGCCCTGATCTCCTCCGTGGCGCTATAATAGCTATCCGCATTAGTCCGCAATTCAGCGCCAAGGGCCTTGATCTCGTTCTCCAACTGCGCGACGAGCGGTGCCTCCTCTGCCGTCGCGGCTTGGGATACGACGGGTGGCGGCTGCGCGTCTTCAAAGATGACGGCCAACAGTTTGTCCCCGCCGCTCCGATCACCCAGGCGCATGACCGTGAGGTTTGCCACGGGCGTCCTCGCCTGCGGCAGCGCGACCTGCGCCAGGCGCACGGGTTCGTCTTTCTGAAGTGCCTGACTGATTGCCTTGCGCAGTTTGGCCGATATGATTCCCCCTCCATTCCCGGCGCCTATCATGGTCAGAAGGTTGAGGCGGGCAACTCCCTTGGGGTGCCCCAGGTACTTTTCCGTCTGACCATGGAAATAGAGGATCATACTTTCCGAGTCAATCAGGACAACACTCGCATTGAAATGACGCAGGAGCGCCTCAAGATTGGCCTGCGCCAACGTGGAGGGTGGTTCGGCGGCGGGATGCTCCCGGTCAACAGCACTGATGGGTTGGTTGACAGCGAGCGCCGAGAAGTGACCGCTTACTCCGCGACTGGACCGCGTGAGCTTGTAGATATGGGCCCGCTTGGAAAGGAGCTCAAACACGTCCGCTCCGGAGACGCCTTCCGACTTGCCCAGGAGCAGATGGCCGTTCGTGTTCAAGGCGAAGCCGAAAATGGAGAGCACCTTTTTCTGCGCGTCGGCGTTGAGGTAGATCAGCACGTTGCGGCAACTGATCAGGTCCAGTTTCGAGAAGGGCGGATCGGATAACAGGTTTTGCCGGGAGAAAACGACGGTGTCACGGACAGGCTTGTTGACCTTGTAGGCTTGGGGCTGCTTTGTGAAGAACGTTTCCAGTAACCGGGCGGGAACCGAGTCGGCCATGCTCAGTTCGTAGACTCCTGTGCGTGCCGTCGCAAGCGCCCTGTCTTCGATATCCGTGGCGAAGATCTTGACCGGGCAGGTTTTGCCGGCCGAGGTCAGCGCATCCAGCACAAGCATGGCAATCGTGTAAGCCTCCTCACCGGAGGCGCAACCGGCGACCCAGGCACGTATAGGCTCATCGTTGGGCCGGGATTGGACCAGCGGAACGATCACCTCGTTCCGCAATTCCTCGAAGACGTCGGGATCGCGGAAAAACGAACTGACGCCAATGAGCATATCTTTGGATAACTGCGTCACTTCGTTCGGGTCTTCCATGAGCAACTTGAGATAGTCATCCATGGAACTGATCTGCCGGATGCCCATCCGGCGCTCGACGCGGCGACTGATCGTGGCATGTTTGTAAAGGGTGTAGTCGCTCTTCGTTCGTTTGCGCAGCAGCTTGAGGATGTCTTCCAGGGGGGCAGGACTGGCGCGCTGCGGTTCCTTGTGATCGGCGTCGAGAATCTGCGTGCGCTGCGTGAACGACACCAGCGAGGCGGGCATCTGCGACGGTCTCAGTACAAAATCCGCAAGTTCATTGTCAATCACGGTCTGCGGCATCGCGGGAAACTGCGCGCTGCCAGGTTCCTGAGCCATGCACATTCCACCGGCGTCGCGAACCGCGCGAACACCTCGCGGACCATCCGTTCCCGTGCTGCCCGAGAGGATGATGCAGATGGCCCCGGGGCCGCACTCTTCAGCAAGGGAGAGCAGAAAATGGTTGATGGCCGCCTCCACGTGCCCCCGCTTGGACGGGTCGGCCAGAACCAACCTGCCTTGGCGGATGCTCAACGCGTTTCCTGGGGGATTGGTGTAAACGGTGTTGGGCTCAACGGTTGTCCCGTCCGTGGCTTCGACGACCTTCAACGCCGTGCTCTTGGCCAGGATTTCAGCCATCCGGCTCTCGTGGGTGGGCGATAGGTGCTGGATGACGACGAAAGCCATGCCGCTGTCGGACGGCATGGCCTCAAACAATTCCTTCAACGCATCAAGCCCCCCGGCTGAAGCGCCAATGCCGACGATGGGAAACGAACAGCCTGGCTTGGGTGTATCAGCCGCATCAGCCGTGGAAACAACTTCAGACGATTTCTCTTTCTTCCCGCGTCTGCTCATGCTTGCTCCTGTTGTTGATCCCGGCACGACCAGCCTTTCCTGAATCTCTATATCAGTTCACCCGCTATTTATCCAGTACCGTGTAACCCATCATCTCGGACTGGAGGTATATATGCTCCAGTCGTAGAAGGACTGATTTACATCGGGCAGGCCGCAGAACTGCACGCTCCTGTGGCCGGCCGGGGACTCGCCCCCACGGCGACAGTCGTAGAATGACTGATTTACATCGGGCATCCGGCACGATAGCATCGTCAGCCTGGGCATGAAAAGCCCCAGAAGGACGTTTTGGGCCTGAAAACCCGTCACTGCCATATTCACTAGTCGTTCATTGACAATATCTTATGACAAGTTCGAGTTGTGTTGCGTTCGGGGAGCCATATAGCAGAACCGCGTCACATGCACGACGGTTCTTTACACCCGCACATCATACGACGCGGTTCGCTATATGGCGGTGCAGTGATCCGCTTCGGATCTACTGCACTGCTTTCCTTGGTTCTCGCTGGCATCACGCTTTTAAGAGAGAAACAAGACCTTCGGGCAACCGGTCAACCGCACTGCCGGTTCCCTATATCCTCCTGCCCTTCGGCAGGCACCGAAAGATGGCCGCGGAGAAGGAATGAAAAAATGAGAAGATGTGACCCCGAGCGCTCTCCTTACCGGCAACCTCGACTTTCTCCAGAATGATTCCGGGGACAGGACGATGGGACTCCCCGGCACCCTCCCTGCATGGAAGCTATCCCTGCTGAAGGCAACGGTTGATTACCGGATGACGCACAGTTGAGGACGTTACGGCCAGCCTCCCGATATGGACTGGCTGCCGTTGAATCCCTGCCGCCGCAGGCCCGGCCGGAAAGCCTGCACCGGGATCATTGTGGCCGGGTATTCCGAAAAGAATCGGCAGACGATCGTATGGTGGTGCCCGACACCCAGCCGAACTGCTCGTGGCGGCGCAGGTCCTGATTGGCATCGTCGCGGATCTCCTGCCAGTCGCCGGCCAACTCGGTCTGGTCCAGCACGACGGCGCCGGTGATCTGCCGGAACCCCTCGTAGTCCAGCGCGACGAGGATGGTGGCCGAAAAGTAGGCCTGGAAGACGTGGGCACCGGTGGACGCGTCGAGCACGCGCAGGGCTGTCGGGCAAGCGCGCTGACCCGAGGCGGCTGGCTCGAACCGACAGACCAGCATTCCACCAGGGTGCCTTAGGCGCTGCTCGACGCGGGCCATCTGGCCGGGCGCCGTGAGCCGTTCGACCGCGGGACTGGTCCCGGCGAGCGTCGCGCGCGTCGCGTACGCCACCGCGTGCCGGCGCGATCCGACCACCAGTTCCACGCGATAGTCGCCCGGCGGCAGGCACACGCCGAACGCACGGGACCCGTCGAGCGGAAAGCCTGCGTCTCCGAGGGGCGTGTGGGCGTCGTCGCAGGGCTGTGCCGCCGGGCCAGGTGGCGACAGACGCTGGATCAGGTCGTAGACCGCGTCGCGCAAGGTCGCAAATGAGGATCCCATCACAAGCACGGCCCCGGGGCTGAAGCGCGCGTCACCGATGCTCTTGCGCACGTGCGCCACCGCCCACCGGTCGACCACGGGTTTGCGGTGGAAGAGGCCGTGCTGGGCCGAGATGACCGCCCCCGGCGCGTCGGCGGGCGGCAGGTGGCGCGCCTCGACGCGGCACTCGACGCAGCGGAGAAGCGCATTCTGGCCGCGCGTGCCCAGCAAGATCAGCGCCCGGTCGCGCAGTTGGTCCTCGGCGCCGAGCAGCGTGCAAGCCACCTCGGGCAGCACGCCGCAGGCCTCGGCGATCACGCTCTGCAGGCGGATCGCCAGTTCCGTCTCGGGCGCGGCCGGCTGCTCCACTAGGATACACAGCCGCTCGCGGTAGACCTCGAGGAAGCGCACGACCGGCTCGAGGCCGTCCGGGTAGACGACGCCCGCCACTGGGAAGCGCACGTCGCTGGCGAGCCTGATGGGCTGCGGGAGAAGCACGGCCCGCCAGCCCACGCACCGGCCGGTCGTGCCGGCCGGCACTGGCGCCGGGACGAACTCCGCCAGCAAGTGGCGCACGCCCGGGGCCTCGCCCCCGCCCAGGGCCTCCGCGAGCACGAACTCGAGCGCGCACACCCCGCGCGGCGCCAGCCGCACCGGACGCGTTACCCCAGAGGCCAGTCGCAACTCGCCGGTCGCGGGCTCATCGCTCCGGCTGGTCACGCGGATCCGCACGCGCCCATCGACCGGCGGCTCGACGCACACGTCAAACCGCGTAAAGAGGTCGTCCTCCGGCATCATCGCCAGCGCCGTGTCGCGAAAGACGTGCGCCTCGGGGCGCGGCAAGCCGCAGGCGTAGAGCATCCCGGACTGCGAGAAGCCATACTCGCGCCACGACATCTTGCCGAGAAGACACCACGTGCAGACCGTCGAAACGTTCGTCTCTGCCGCCACCCGCCGCATTAACGCCGGCCAGAGCGCGCCCCGCTCGTCGGGAACAGTGGCTGATCCGAAAAAGTCGCCGACTAGGTTGGTCTCCATCACGCGCAACTCGGGGGCCAGCCCGCCGAAGTGCTCGCGGGCCATGCCATCGGCGAATGCGCCCCGCTCGGGCGAAAGCGCCGCGGCCTTCGCCCGCTGGCCGCCGTCGAGCACATCGAGAAATACGTCGACGTTGAAAGCGTCCCAGCGGTTGCCGGCCGGGTAGTAGTGCAGGGGGAGCATTGCGGCCATGTGCGCCGCCAGCTCGGGATGCGCGCCGCGCATGTGGCGGTGCACCACGCCGCCCGCATCGAAACACAGCTCCCCGGCAAAGCCGGTCGCGCGCAGGCGCGCCAGCAGCGCCGCCTGGCGGCGCAGGTTGGCATCGTCCTTCCACAGGAAGAAGTACTCGTTGACGACCTGCAGCGTGTCGATCAGATCGGGCCCGAATTCGGCCAGGCGCTCCAGCAGCGGTTCGACGGTCAGCGTGGCGTAGTCGTCGGTGTGCAGATCGACGTGGGTCTTCAGCCCCAGCGAGCGTGACGTGCGTAGCGCCAGCGGGATAAGCCGGCGGTAGTCGTCCGCGGTGGCCCCCGGGTAGCCATCCTGCTCGTAGCGCGCGGGCAGGATGTGGAACCGGACGCGTCGCGCGCCCAGCGCGCGCAGGATAGTCAGGTCGCGAACGGTGGTCGCCTCATTCCACTGGCACTCGATCCAGCGCGGGTAGAAATCCCTCACCCGCTCGATGTGGGGCCCGTAGTTGCTACCGAAGTCCAGTGTCGTCTTCATCGCACCCCTAATCAGTGTTCATGGCAATGTCAGGCTGAATATTGGCATGGGTTGCAGCTATTTTCGTTGAGTTACCCTGATCGCAGTTTTCGCGGTGGAGTTGACGATGGATACCTCCGCCGCAGCGCTAGCCTCATGTCCAGCCAGTTGGCGTGCAGGGCATGCACAACCATCGCTACCCATGTTGTTGTCGTCTGCATCGTCATTCCTGCCTTGCCTGGTTTCAGGCCCTTCGTCGGCAACATGCCATCCCGATCGACCAGGGTCAGCACGGGTGTGGATAGACCCTCCTTCGCAGGGCCTTTCACGGCACGATAGGCCCTGCCGCATGGACCCGCGTTGAAGGCGACTTTGCCCAATTCAGGAACGCTCACGGTGACTTTCCGCTCCACACGGTACGCTGGCCGGTTGCGGCTTCGCGCAACACGGCCGCCACGCCCTGGCGCGGCAGTACGGGCGCACCGTCCACGGACAGCGCATAAGCATCGGCCGCCGCCCACCAGAGCAGTTGGCCTTCCGGGGAACGACGGATCACCGCCACCGCCGCCTCGCCCTCTATCCCCTGGAGGGCGATGTGGCGGTCGAAGGGACTCACCACGATGGTGTCGGTGACCGCGCCCAGGCGGAGCGTCAGGCCGAATTGAACGGGATCGCCGAACCGCTCGATGGCGACCGGCGGTTCCTCGTGGCGGCGCGGCACGAGCGCGGACACCAGCAGGCCGTTGTATCCCCACAGGGTGGCCTTCACTCGTGGGCGCGGTCCGGCGCCCCAGCGGCCGCCACCCAGTGGCCGCGCCTTGCCGGGCATCCCGTGGAAATTGTCGACATCGTTGGTCCGGTGCCCCATGGGAAACGAATCGAGGATGTCCGTCGCCAGTTCAAGCCGGTGCGGCGTGGGATATTCCGTGTTGCAGGGCCAGGCCCATAGGCATTCCAGCCGGTGGTTGCGGCCCAGGATGTCGGCCCGGCCAGCAGCCTCGTTTAGCTCGACGCGGTTGCCCGGCTCGGAATTGATGAGCCAGTCGCTGGAACCATAGCACTCTCGGTAGTTCATTTTGTCGAACAAGATCATGTAGGGCGACGCGCCCGGCGCATTCACCATGAGCGCGTGCCGGTAATTCCAGATGCAATCCCATTGCTCGCCGATATTGACCCGGACATAGGCGGCATGCGGCCCGGCGGCGAACGCCTCCGTGCGGCCGCCGCGGCGGTTGGTATCGAAACCGGCGGGAGAGGAAGGCGGTTCCTTGCCCTCTGGCATGAAGACGGAATGATAACGGGCCTGGGTGTCGGCATAACCACTGTCGATGCTGAACGCCTCGTTGAAGGCGAACAACGTGAAGTGTCCGGCATCCGTGTGCTGGTGAATGTGACAGCCCGGCGAACGGCCGGCCGCGAGCAGGGAAAAATACAGATCGTCGTCTCCCCAGCCGCTGCGCATAACCGTGACGCCGTAGTGGCCCGAGCTCTTGGCCGCTGGCCAGCCATTGCGTCCGGGATCGCAAGCCGCGGCGGCATCGTCCTCCCAGATGGCGACAAGGCCAAGATGCGGCATGAACCGTTCCGGCGCTGGGCCTAGGGCCGGAATGACGCCGCGCCCGCCCATGTTGTCCCAGACCCATTGCAAAACGGGGTCCTTCGTGCGGTAACGATGCAACAAATGCGCCAGGAGCGGACGCTGGCCCGCGAGACGCCAGGCATCGCCGATGGCGTTCTGGCCGCGGCGTCCCGGAAGCACCAGGTAGGCCCAATGACGGATCATCTCGCGGTAATTCGGCTCTTCCTCCCAGAGGTCCGCCACGCCGGCCCGGCGCAGGACTTCCGCCGCCAAGGTGGCCCACTCGGCGTCTGCCCAGCCGTAGCTGGATCCTTCGCCGATCGCGCCACCTTCATCCACGCCGAGATGGAAAGTACGCCTCAACAGGCTGGCGCATTGCGCCAGGGGCGCCGCATCGGCCGGCCGGCACACCGCCCCCAGGGCCAGTACATATTCTTCAAAACTGTGCAGGAATAAGTTGGTGCCAAGGCTCCAGCAGTGCCGGACGGCATTGGCCAGCACGTCGCGCTGGTAGGGAACGACCAGGCCCTCCCGGATGAATTGTTCCACCTGCCAGCGGTCGGCTTCGCCCATGACCGGATGAAAGATGTCGTAGGCCAGCGGGAGTTCCCCTTCCAGGGAGGCATGCGCGAGGCCCGCCTTCTGCATGTCCGGGGAACAGCAGAGCCGGAGCAGGGCGATTCCGTGATCCGCCCAGCGCTCGTCGCCGGTCAGCAAATGAGCGAAGGCCAGACAATGGAGCGCATTCGTGGTCCGGTTCCCCGCTCCATTCGACCAATTCGCAAGCAGGTTGCCGCCCGGCTGGAGGTCCATGTAGTCCGGGTTGCCCGGTCGGGTCGCACGCTCGCACCGGCGGAGGATTTCCGTCAGCGCACGGCCCGGAATCCCGCGCTTGGCTTTCTCGCGGAAAACAGGGATGTCCTCAGGGCCGAACAACAGTCGTGGGTGTACCCCGGCGACAAAAGCGTTCGTGGAGGTGTGATCTGGCATGAGGAACTCCTGTCAGACGATGGGACATCCTTCGCTATCGTATCTGGATGAGCGTCCCCTTCGTACCTGTTACCGTGGCATACGCACTCATCGCGTTGCGGTGCCAGCCATCATACGAACCGCCGTGAAAGCGATCATTAAAGTCGATCAGGGCCAGGGCCACCCCCGCGCTGATCGCGTCGCGGTGCCACCCGTCATACGAACCGCCGTGAAAGCGTGCATCTTCCGGCGCGGCCAGAGCCATCCCCGCCGCCGCCATGACGAAAATCGCCGCCGCCATAACCGTCCGTCTTCGTCGCGTGCTCATAAGGATTACCTCCCGCTCACTTCGATTCGCATGACTCTCGCCCATAACGTCATCCCGCTCCGCGCCTTTCTCTCACGGCCCGACCCCGGATGACGCTGTGCGAACGCCGCGAAACCCGGACTCGTTGTACCTGCTGCCCCATGAACTGCCGAGGGCGGCGTTGACGCGATCCGACACGCAGAACACAGTGCTTGGAACAGTGGTGTTCCAATAAGCACCGCGCCAGCCATGGCCGTCGCCGTTACTTGGCGGCCAATTGAGCACATCCGCGTCGCCGCTTGCAGACAGGGTCCCGTCGCCCATTAACCCCGTAAATGTTCGACCCTTCGCAAGCCCCACCGACACCAGGCGCTCCCACAGGTTTCCGCTTAACTCCATGATCCCCCAGTAAGAGGCTCCTGCCGATTCACGCGACGAACTGCCCGTCGCGTAAATTCCCACCCGTACCGGCGTCCCAATTCCACCACCACCATTGCAGTTCGCGTTAGCCGGCAATGCCGTTTCCGTCCCACTCCCAACCGTGCCGGAATGCCCCGTCTGCTTCCAGATATTCGCGCTCCCCCAAGCATACTCGTTCATTACTGGCATTACTGGCCCCCGGCACGCTTTCTCAAACTCCAACTCCGTCATCGGCCGCAAACCCGACCAGTCCGCGAACGCCGCTTCGTCAGCCCAGGACGTGAAATTGCACGCCCGGTCCGCCGCGCCATTGGTGTACGCACCCATGGTATTGGTGCCGATCGTGTAGCCAGAGCCCGTTGAAGCCGATGAATACCGGTTTGCAGCCTGGCTCGCGGGCAGCAGGTTCAGAAAGTCCGTGTATTGCCCTTGCGTGATCTCGTACTTCATGCAGTAGAACGCGTTGTACCCCTTGGGGAAGGCGTTGGAAATCGTGGCGGAATTGGCGTCGCTAGGCCCCCAGTAGATAGTGAACGGGTCATCGCTGGCAATGTAAACCGGCGAATTCGTGTTGCCTTGGGCATGGAAGCTGCTGTTAATGATGGCGTTCGTGTTGCCCGCCCAGAACGCACCCCCCGCCACATAGACCATTTCGATCGCCAGGGTCTGGACCTGCACCTTCAAAGTTTTACTCCACGTGTTGGTGGCGAAGTTCCAGACCACGTATGCGTTTGTGACCGACACCGTGCCCTGGCCTTCAGCGGCGCGCCGGACAAACACGCCCACCCCATCGTCGGGCACGATAAACTCGATTCCCGTGCCGGAACCCGTCGCATAGCCCGCGGGGTTGGTCCCCGTCCCCACCAGCTTCACGTGCGTCCAATTCGTCGTACCTTCGGGCCGCACCTTGAAGAACACCCAGGCCGCGTCATGGTTGACGTTCGTGTAGCGCCACGAGTTCTCCCACGCGATATCGAACCGGATCTTGGCCAACCCCGCATCCGGTTGATACGTCACCACAGCCGTATTGGTCACCGCCAGATTGTTCGCCAGCGCGTTGCCCGCCGCCAGCAACAACCCCGCAACCGCAAGTCTCATCAACTCCTTCATCGCTGCTCCTCCTGTTGCTTGCCGTTCGCATGTCCTCACACACACCTTATCACGCGCTTTCCACGATGCGGCCCCGGATCCGTTCCGGAATATTCTCTGGAGTCTTGCCGTCCATCCGCTGGCTCAAGATGTCCTTCAACCGTTGGGCGCAATAGTCCACTGGAACATCGTAGCGGGCGGTGGGGATTCCGTAGTGGAATCGCACCTTGTCGTTGGCCCATGTGACCAGTTCCACCTGGCGGGCGCCGGGATGCTCGGCGTTCAGCAGGGCCAGAGCGACCGCGCGCATGACGACGTCATCGGACACCAGGATGGCATCCGGCCAGCGTGTCTGGCTCCACCCCCGAAGGATCGATTGGACAGATTCGTAGGTGGCATGTTCGTCACAGGCGTCCCGATGAAGCGCGTCCAAGTCGTGAATCTCCGTCCGCTCGGTCCCGCATTCGGACGCCGTGGCCTTGAACGCCGGAATGTCATGCCTAGCCCACGGCAGGTATCCGAACGTGCGCAGGTAGGCCACGTGGCGACGGTTGCGCCGCGCGAAGTAAGCCACGGCGGAGCGGGCGAAATCGCCGTAATCGAAGGTGATGTCGGCCCCGTCTTCCACCCGTCCCAACCAGGCACAGGGAAGGCGACTGAGCGAGTCGATCCGTTTCCATGGGCGCTTGTCGAGCCCCGAAACGATCATGCCTCTGAAGGGGATCAGCCCGCAGTCCTTCTGAAGGGCGGGGAAGGTGTTGCGCGTGTCAGGGCTCGGTCCCCGCTCGCTGAACGCTAACCCGTCATAGACACGGGTGAGCCATTGCGGCGAGGAATCATCCTGCAGGGCGCGCATGAGCACCCGATAGAAGTGGGTATACTCGTCCGAAAGGCTGGGTCCTGAGAGCAATGCGATGGCGGGCGCACCGACGGGGCCGCGCACAAACGAGCCCAGGCGCGGGGTGCGATCGATCAAACCATCATTCTTCAATCGACGCAACGCCTTCTGAAGGGTCAGAGGGTGAACCCCTATCTGCTGCGCCATTGTGGTCGTGCTCGGCAGCGGGTAGCCGATCGGGAATTCCCCCGATTCGATCCGGCGCCGCAGAATCGCCTCGACCTGCCGATACTTCGGCGTGTTCGGCGATAATTCGATTGCTATGCCTTCCATACTTCGATTACTTACATTATTCTGCTATACTATGCAATATATTTTAATTGCTGGAACAGGGGTGTGTTGAAAAGGCTGCAGGAACCGAAGAAACCGTCTTCAAAGTCTCGAAAAACATCGCGAGGCAAGTGCAACGGGTCAAGGATCGGTTCATGAAACACCCCTACTATCTTCCAGAAGCCAATCTTCCGATAAAATCCTCCAAGGGGGAAGATGGTGTCCGACGTTACCTTCTCCAGCTCGATCCGAAAAAGATCCGGTGGGGCGATATACCCATGAACGACAATTATAAGGCACAGGTTCCCAGCTACTACGAAGGTTCGATTGAGTCTGTGCTCGGCGAGCCATATAGCAGAACCGCGGTCACTCGACTTGCGGTTTTTTTTATTGCTGCAATGCAGATATCCGCGGTTCACTATATGGCGGTGCAGTGAGCCCCGAAGTGAGCTTGCTCTACTTCGGGGTGATCCGCTTCGGATCTACTGCACTGCTTCCCTTGTTTCTCCATTGACTGGCGTCACGCCTCAAGAGAGAATCAACGCCATATGCCATCCAAGCTCCAGTTTCGACTACGTCACGCCCGCACCCGACCCGGATGGAAACCGGCCCACCGCTACGAAAGGATGCCCAATCGCCCATGAATACCCGAACCAGCCCGGATGCCGCACTGCCTTTCACGCCGTTGTCGCCGCGGATTCTCAAATTCCGCGAGGCGAGCCGCCTCCGCGGAGCCGCGCCACCGCCCAACCTTGCCATGCAGGATTTCGCGGAAGCCTTCTTTGGCCTGTACGCCCGACGGCCTTACTGGGAACGGTATGCGCGTTCGCTTGCTCTGGCACTGGAGCGGAAGCCCGTGGTCCTGCTCGATGACGAGCGTTTGACGGGTATGCTCTATCAGAATGGCCCCAATCGCCCGCATGACGAGCCATTCAAACCCTACACCGTGAATGCGCATTTGCCGGCCCGCCTGCAGGCGGCCAAGATCGATCTGTATTTTGGCGCGTGGCCCTGGCCGGGACATATCGGATGGCGCTGGGACTCCATCCTGCACGAGGGTGTGGAAGGACTGATGAAGCGTCTGCGCCAGGCGTTGGCTGCAGCCCCGGACGCCAAGAGCAGGCAATTCTATCGCGGCGCTCTGCTCTTGTGGAAAAGCGCGCTCCGCTGGAACGACCGATATGTGGCGGCGCTCCGGGACAAGGCGCGAACCGCGACCGGCGCCGAGCGTGACCGCCTGGCAGGCCTTGCCCGGTTGTGCCATCGGGTGCCCCGAAAACCGGCGCGTACCTTCCATGAGGCGGTTCAGACGTTCCATTTTCAGCACCTGGTCGTCATGTTCGAGAATCCCTATGGCGGCAATGGACCGGGACGCCTGGATTACTTCCTGTGGCCCTACCTGGAGCACGATCTGGCGACGGGGACGACCACCCGTGAGGAAGCCAAGGAGCTGGTTGACGAACTGATGCTGCGCTTGCACGAGCGCATTCAGTTGGAGGACGGCTGGGTGGAAGCCGTCATGGTGGGCGGGACGCATCCGGACGGTTCGTCATCGCTCAATCCGCTCTCCTCGATGATCCTCAATTCCATAGCCGCGCTCGATCAGACCCATCCCTCGGTTTACGTTCGCTTGGCCCGGAAGGATCCGGCGGACTTCCGCGACCTGACGGTCCGGTATCTCCTCTATGGCCGGAACCGCGCCCAGATCTACAATGAAGAAGCGTGTCTGGAAGCGATCACGCGGAGCGGAGTGCCGCCGGCGGACGCCGCCATGTATATGGCCGGCGGGTGCATGGAGATCAGCGTGCAAGGCATGGCCTCCGACATGAACTTCACCGGTTGCATGAATGTCGCCAAGTCCGTGGAACTCGTGCTGAACGGCGGCGTCGATCTCCTGACCGGGAAGCCGCTCATCCCCCCGGGCCGGACGCTGCCGGAGTATCGCGATTTTGAAGACCTGTATGCCGCGGTCGAACACGAGCTGGTCCGCGAATTTTCCGAACTCGTCCGGGCGCTCGACCTGGGCAGCGAGGCTTTTGCCCGATGGAGGCCGACCTGCCTGCTGTCGAGCCTGACGGGAGACTGCGTGGCGCGCGGCCGGGACCAGCAGGACGGCGGCGCGCGCTATCACGACTACGGGTTCGCTCCGCTAGCCATCACGGCGGCAGCGGATTCCCTGCACGCCATCCGGCAAGCCGTGTTCGAGCAGCGATTTGTGTCGGCCGCCGACTTGCTGGCGGCGATGCGGGCCGACTACAAGGGACAGGAAGCGCTTCGACAGCGGTTGACGCGGATTCCGCGCTATGGCTGTGAGAACGCGGAGGCGGATGCGATGGCGAACCGCGTCATGCGCACGGTTTGCAGCGCCGCCACCGGGGCGAAAAACCGTTTCGGCGGGAGTCTGAAGCCGATGCTGTTCACTTTCGTCTGGGGGCCCGGCGCCAGCCGGGAGCTGGGCGCGCGTGCCGATGGGCAGAAGGCGGGGGCCCGCATCGGGCATGGCATGACGCCTCAGAATATGGCCATGGACAAGGGCATCACGGCGGCCATCAACTCGTGCGTGACGCTCGATTACTCGATTGTCTCCGGCGGGGCCACGACCATGTGGGACGTTGCCCCGGAACTCGCGCAGCCTGAAATCCTGAGGAGCCTGCTGAAACGCTATCTCGATGGCGGTGGCATGATTTTCCAGGGAAACACGACCTGCGTCGAGGACCTCAAACAGGCGCGGAAGCATCCGGAACAGTACCCGAACCTGATCGTGCGGGTCGGCGGATTTTCGGCCCGGTTTGTCACGCTCAGTGCGGAATTGCAGGAAGAGATCCTGACGCGTCACCGTCACCGGGGGTAATACAAGGAGCTGCCGATGACGGGCCGGATATTTGAGATTCAGCGCTTTTCAATCCACGATGGGCCGGGCATTCGGACGACGGTGTTCCTGAAAGGCTGTCCCCTGAAATGCTCATGGTGTCACAACATCAAGAAGCTCCACGATGGCGGCGCACGGGTGCGGCTGCGCCTCCCGCTTATTCCCGGCTGCAACGATCGGGACGATCACTTCCGTGGCGTGGCGGATCTGGCGAGGTCGATGCCGAATCTGGAGGGGATCCAGATCATGCCCTATCATGCGCTGGGCCGATCGAAACTGGCGCGTATGGGGTTCACGTGCAGCGATTGGACGGAGAGCCAGACACCGGAGCCGGACACCATCCAAGGATGGATCGCCCGCTTCGCCGAACTGGGCGTCAACGTCGCGGTGTAAGGAGCCGATAATAAATAAAGTTTACAACTCCGGTTCATAATCGTAATCGTAATCACACTACTGTCCGGTTAAAATCCAGGTAAATACTGCTGTTTTTTAGGGTCCAATGGTTCCTCGGCAGGGTCACATTGCGAAAAGGCCTGTAAAAGGGGGATTTTCTCGAACAGGGTGACGCTCAAAATCTGTAAAATGGCATACGGGCTATGTGGAAGGTTAGCCCGCTTACGGATGATCGCGATCAGGACGTAGACCGATATCGCCACCCAGATCTGCACCAGAACTGCATTTTCAGAGGTGCCGTAGAAGGCCTTGATGCGAAGGTGTTGCTTGATCCATTTGAAAAACAACTCGATCCTCCAGCGAGACTTGAACAGCTGCGTTATAGTCAAGGCAGGCAAAAGATGATTGTTTGTCAGGAAGACGAGCCTTTTCCCAGTGGCCGGATCGCGGAAACCTACTCGGCGAATGGCGTCGGGATAATGCCGGCTCGGGTAATATCCCTTCCAGAGTGATGTCTGATCGAAAAGGAGGCCTTGCTCCTTATCGATTCGTCTCGAATAACGTCGCCGGAACTGATTATGGCTTTTGGCCCGTGTGACGAAAAACGCTCCGCTCTGGTGTATGCGATTGAGCCGAGAGCAGTCTAAATAGCCGCGGTCCATAACGTAAATGGCCCCGGGCTCGAAGATCAGTTGATCAAGGATGTTGACGTCGTGGATCTTGCCATTCGTCAGGAAAATGACGGTTGGGAAGCTCCCCCGCAAGCTCAGTAGCGTGTGCAGTTTAATCTCTCCCTTGCCGGGGAATCGACTCTCTGCCCAAGGAAATAGGGAAAGACAAAGATCGATGGTTGTCGAATCTAATGCATAAGCCGCCTGCTGCAAATCGTCGCCTAACGGCTCGTCAGCATATAGATCAACGGCCTGAGCGATCAGCACCTGGGCGAAGTCGGAGAAAATGCGCCAATCGCGCTTCTCATTGGCGTCAGCCAAGGTGCTGCGCGAGATGCGGGAACGGAAGCCGCTATGATAGAGCTTCGGGCCTAAGGCCCGTAGGCAGGTCTCAATGTCCCTGAGGCTTTCCCGGTAGGTTAGCTGGGCAAAAGCCAGGATCAGAAACTGCTCGTAACAGGGCAGTTTGCTCACGTGGAAGTCGCCGTTGTAGCGCTTGACGAATTTGGACAATTCGTATTTCGGCAGCAAATCCATGAGTTGGGCGAAGACAGTCTTGCCTGCGTTCATAGGGACGCCTTTCCTTATTCGGCTGGTGGAAAGGCTGCCCCAAGTCGGCTTGAAATTGAAATCGAAAAATACTATAAGACTACTGTCGAGCAATATTAGCAAGGGGTTCAGGCTGGTCGGTTAAAAATTAACCGGACAGTAGTGTCGTAATCATTAGCATCCCATATCCAGTTTGATCTGGATCCCCTCGCAAAATGACTTCAAATCCTTGGCCAATGGTTCAGGGATTGGCTCCTTCGCCAGATTTTTCCAAAACACTTGCTCCCCCTCGGCGAGTTTCGCCAGATGAACCCTTAGATCTTCAGCACCCACAATCGTCCGATCTAGTTTCCTGATTTCGTCTTCTGTCTTTTGCCTATTAGTACCCACGAGGAGGCTGAAATGCCATTCCTCCCCCTCTGGTTTCCAAGAATACAATTCCATCCCCTTGAACGCTGGTTTTTCGGCTCGTCCCTTAATGCTTCCCGATTCCCCATTGATAACCCAGTGTCCAGGTTCTGGGGCAGTAAGCATTGTTCCCTTTCGGGTATTGCCGAAGTAATAATTGGTGGCATCAACAAACAGGTAGAACTCTGCCCAAGGGGCACGGGTACTTCGATCCATGAGCGGTTTGACTGCCTTGAACGGACTGATCCTAAATCCATTGGGCGATTCAACTTTTTCGATGGGGGTGGACGATGTCTCACGCCAAATCAACGTGAACCCGTCGGCCTCTTTCACCGCTACGAAAAGCATCCATGCGAGAAAACCTACAAGGATTGTTCTCATACTGAGGATCATACTCAGGTATACTGCGAACACAAGGGCCGAAAAGTGCATCACCCTCCATACCGTCCCCAGAAATCCTCCGCCGTGCAGCGGTTGTCGGCGGCGCCACAGGCTGCAGAACTGAACGCTCTTAGCGCCGTTTCTCTCTTGTCGGCCCTTCCCGCTCATCCCCGTTTCGCGGCACTGCCCATCCTGTATTCGGCTATTTCGCCGTTGGTGTGGGGCTGGCGAGCTTCGAGCGATAATCAGGCTGTGTTAAATTCCGGCAAGCGACCCGGGGTGCAAATCATGGCGCGTAAGGACTCGCGGAGCTCGTCCCTCCGGATTGCCGTCGCACAAACGCTCTTCTAGCGCACGAGAATGAGCGTGCCGGATAACAGGCGCTGGATGAAGACGCCGCTGCCGGCGGTGCCGGCCGAATACGATGCGCTCCCGGCGGGGCCACCCTCGGCGGTGAAGCGCGCACCGATGCGCTCGGCAAGCGACGACACGGTCACGCCCTTCGCGGTATGGGTCGCACTGGTGAAAAGCTGGAGCATCTGGCCTTCCGAAAGGCCGACGCAGATCGCGGCGCGCCCGCCGCCGCCGCCGGACCCCGTGTTGGCGTTCGCGCCGCTGCCGCCTTCGACGGAAACGACGCCGTTTGCGCCTATGGCGAATCTGCCGCAATTCACCCAGATGCCGCCGCCGGCCGAGGCGCCCTTGTTGCCGGTATAGCCGGAGGAGATCAACGTTCCGTTCAGCGTCAGCGACTGCGCGTTCATGCGGATGGTCCCGCCGCCGCGGCTGCTTCCGGCACCGTGGGGCGAACCGGGATAGAACGGGGCGTTGGTAAACCCGTACGGCGCAATCCCGGAAATGCTGCCGGCGGTCTGGCCGCCGCCGCGCCCCCCGTGGCTGCCGCCGTGCTTGTTGTCGCCGGTTTTCAGGCCGCCGGGACACATGGTGTAGACCCTGTTGTTCAGGACGAAACGGTTGTAGCCGCCGACATAGGCCGTGAACAATCCGCCTGCGTCGACGGTGACGTCCGCCAGGTCGAGATGCACCGCCGCCCCGCACCGGTACTCGTTGAGGGTGTGGATCTTGCCGGAAGGTCCGACAAGCGTGTCGCCGACGACCGTGAGAACGTTTTCACCCTGGAACAGCTCGGTCAGGTCGGTATACGGCACGAAGGCGCCGTCGCCGCTGGCACCGGATGTCGGAAAAGCGTTCGTGATGACGACGCCGGCGGACACTTGCAACCCACCGTTCAACACGGTCAGGTCCCCGCCGATGTTCACCTTCGTGAATGCCTGCTGATCGGCGCCGCCGACATAGACGAGGCCGGCCCTGTCGATGAACACATTGCCCGACACGTCGAAACCGACGGGCCGCGTCCACGCCGGGTCGCGCGACGTGGCGGGCACGTAACTCACATACCCGCGGTGGTCGGTATAGGTCACGTTCACGCTGGTGTCCGCGGCGGCGACCAGCAGGCTGGTGTTGCTGACGACCAGTTCCTGGACCGCGAAGTAGTAAGGCAGGCGGATCTTCCGCTTGGTGGAGGCGCTGTTCAGCACCGCCTTGTCGCGCATGCCGGGAATGCCGTTCGGCGTCCAGCGCGTGGCGCTGTACCAGTCGCCGTCGCTGTCCGCGCTTTGGTATGTCGCGCCTGCGCGCTTGCCGAAAAACGCCGTCAGCGCCTTCGGGGCGTCCATGGCCAGCATCAGCGGATTGTCGTGGCGCTTCTCGTACGGCACGTCGCCGAACCAGTACTGGAACTCGTAGGCCAGGGCATCGGAGGGCGTGGCGGTAAGCGTGGCCGTGGCGTTTTCGGCGACCCAGTTGCCGCTTCCGCCGGCAACCTCGACCGTGCCGGCCGCGTCACCCAGCACGCTGCCGGTCACGGCGTATTCGCGGTTGGTGAAATGCCAGACCAGCGTGGCATGGCCGTTGAGCGCGGGCAGCGACGCGATGGTCGAGCCGCTGCCGGACCACGTGCCGCCGGCGGCGGCGGTCAAGGTGTAGCCCGCGCAGAACATCCGTTCGGTGCCGTCGACGCGCATCGCGGCGGGCGAAGCGATGGTGGCGTTCTGCACGTTCGTGCCGGCCGCGAGGACGTTGTAGCCGAGCGGAGGATCGGCCGTGATGGCCGCCGAATGCACCGCGTCGATGCCGACCGCAAGGACAACGCGGTCCTCGTCGGCCAGGCCGACATAGGCACACGCGCTGCCGGGCTGGCCATTCTTCAGGTCGTCCACGCCCAGACCGCCGGCAATAGTCACCGACAGAGGGCGGGACAGCACCTCGGCGATCGAGCCGATAGACAGGTCGGGAGAGCCGCCGCGCGCATAGAGTTCGTCAATCTGGCACGGAAGCAGGCCCAGGCCGATGGCCACGCGTCCGCCGCCGCCGCCGCCGCGGCCGCTGTCAAGACCCTGGGCCAGGATCGAGGCCGACGGTGACGGCACGATCGAGTCGCAGGTGATCCACACCCCGCCGCCGCCGCCCGACGTCGTGGCGTTTCCGGGGCGCGCGTCGAGCGTGCCGTCCAGGACAATGGTGCGGGCGCCGATGCGGATATTGGCCCCGCCATTTCCGGCATTGCCGCCCGCGCCGGGGTAGATGGGCGCATACGGGCAGCCGAACTCGGGCGAACCCTCGCCGCCGCTGCCGCCGTGGCTGGCGCCCCACTGTCCGTCCCCTGTCCAGAGCCCGGTATCCTGGCTGCACGGGGCGGCCGCGGACCGGACAAAGCCGATCGCCCTGCCGTTGAAACCGCCGTTCGCGGCGACCGTCAGGTCACGCAGGTCGAAGATGACCGTACGGCCGGTCGTGCGTTCCGTGAACGGATAGATCCAGCATCCCGCGGCGATCGTCGTGTCGCCGCCGACCGTG
Organism: Kiritimatiellia bacterium; assembly: GCA_044346855.1. Taxonomy (GTDB): domain Bacteria; phylum Verrucomicrobiota; class Kiritimatiellia; order CAIKKV01; family CAIKKV01; genus CAIKKV01. Next base: position 231 of record JBIIYJ010000068.1, on the reverse strand, counting down.
ACACGGGCGCCGCCGGTCTGGAAGTCATCGGGCTGGTTGTTGGTCGGGCAGGCGTAGACCGCCAGCTCGTTGGCCGTTCCGGACAAGGCCAGACTCCCCTTGACTTCCAGAATCGACGGCGCCTTCTGGCCGTGGCCGCCGATGAAGAGTTTGCCGTTGCCGAGCAGGGTCACGTCGCCACGCACCCTGAAGCCGAAGGCGGCGGCGCCATTCGTGTCGCTGGCGACACGG
>JBIIYJ010000301.1:0-6486 GCA_044346855.1 Kiritimatiellia bacterium | reverse complement strand
GGTCGGCCAGGGCGCAGGCCGGATACGACGCCAAAAACCTGTACGTCCGGTTCCAGGTTGCCGACGAATCGCCGTTCGTCAACACGCCGACGGACCAGCGGCTGCTGTTCAAGTCCGGCGATGCCGTGGAAATCAACCTGGCCGCCGACACCGGCAAGCGGAACGTTCGCGGCCAGAACCAGCAGCAGATGCGCGTGGGCGACGTGCGCCTGATCGTGGCGCGCACGGCGGACAACAAGGTGGTGGCGACGTGCTACCGCTATGTCACCGCCGGGGCGGAGAAGCCCAACGCGTTCAGCGTCGAGACGAAAAGCTCGGGCAAGGACACGCTGGATGAGGTCTCGCCATGGAACGACCTGCCGGTGAACGTGAAGCTGGAAAGCGGCGGCTACGTGGTCGAGGTGGCGATACCGTGGGAGGCGCTGGGCGTTGTCCCCAAGAGCGGGCTGAACCTGCTCGGCGACTTCGGCGTGATCTACGGTAACGAAGGCGGCAACAAGAACGCCATCCGCTACCTGTGGAGCGACAAGAGCCCCGAAGTGTCGATCAACAACGATATTCCGTCCGAGATCCGGATTCATCCCAATGACTGGGCGACGCTGATCCTGGAGTAGGCGAAGCGAAGGAGGAGCCGCGCATGAGCGATGTTTTGTTTGTACCCGATTTGGATCAGCTTCGGCGCAAGCTGGCGGCTCCCCCGCCGCTTCTGGCGAGGCTGATCCGGCGCTTCAACGAACGGCTGGCCGCCGATGCGGCCTTTCGCCGGCAGAACATCTTCCTGCCGGCGCTGCTGGGCGATCCCGCGGCGGTCGCCGAGGCGAAGGCCATCATCATGGAGGAGTCCTGCGATCCGCTGCGGCTGGCCGGCACGCAGTCGCCGTCGTCCACCACGTCGGCCCAGGATAGCCTCGACGGCCACATCTGGTGTGTGGCCCCGCGGGCGATGCGGCTGGCCGCCTATTTCACCTGGATCGACGTCCAGGGCGGGTGGCGTGCGGAGGAGCGCCGCGCCGTGGCCGCCGGATTGATCCATTTCTTTTCCCACTACGTGATCCCGGTGCTGCGCGCGCGCGTGCCGGCCGGGCACAACCAGCAGCTGTCGATGACGTTCTGCTGCGCGGCGGCGGGCCACGCGCTCGCGGAGGTGCCGGAGGTGGCGGGACAGGCTCGCGCGCTGCGCGCCTACGCGCTGCCCAAGCTGCGCCAGACCCTCGGGTTGATGCCCGCCAGCGGGTATTCCGGCGAAGGCTCCACCTACCAGTCCCATGTCGTCTCCGGTTTGGTCATGTGGATCGGCCTGTTCCTGGAGCAGATGGGCGAAGCCGATGTGTGGCGCCGGACCTGGCCGCCCAATCACGCCAGCCTGGCGGATACCCTGAGGATGGAGGCGGCGCTGGGAGGGTGCGGCGGGCTGCTGCCGCCGTGGGATCAATACGGCTGGTCGCCCCTGTCCAACCTGGCGGCCCGAACGCTGTGGGCCGGGCTGTCCGGGCAGTTCCACCTGCTGGCGGCTTCCGAGGCCGCGTGGGACGAGGAAAGCTTCATCGCATGGCGGGCGGACGACAGGCTGTGGACGATCCTGTATTGGCCGGAGACGGAGGGCTCGGGGGGCGGGGTTCAGGATTCAGGCAAGCCGCAGCAACCCGCCTCGACGCTTTCCGGCTGGAGCCTGCCGGCGGTCGGGGCTGCGATCGAGCATCACCCGACGCGCCTCCGGGTGATGACGGCGTGGGACCGCTGCTCGGGGGGGCTGCAGGGCATTTGCCGCGGGCAGGCCAATCCCAACCACCTGATGATCGACCTGGCGGGCGAGCCCATCACCGCGGACGGCTGGGACGACGGGTCTCAACCGCTCTTTTCCGAGGCGTCGACAAAGCGGCTGCTGAGCAGCTTTTCCGAAGGCGAGCGGACTCTGGTGGCGCAGCAGTACGGAAGCCTCGACGCGTGGGTGCGAAACAGCCAGCAGGGGTTCATCGGCGCGTCGTGCGGCATCGTGGTCGACGACTATGACAGCTATTTCCCGCGCGACGGAGCCCAGGGGCGGCTTCTCTTTGAACAGCGCGATCCCGGCCGGCACACGGTGGCGTCCGAGTCGTCGGCTTATTACCGGCCCGTTTTCGACGTCCGGCGCATGCGCCGGACGATATCGGTCGGGGAGTCGGCGATCGCCTGGGTGGTCGACGACATGCTGGCCGATTCGCCGCACCGCTTCACCTGGCGCGGCTGGTTCCGGCGCCCCATCGCGCAGGAGGATCCGCTGCGGCTGCGCCTCGGCCTGCCGTCGGGCGTGACCCTGACCCTGGCCTGGCTAGCGGAAGGCGACGAGGGGGCGGAAGGGGCCGTCGCACTCGCGGAGGCGCCGACCTTTCCCACGTCCCGCAAGGGCCTTGTCTGGCCGGAGCCCGGCAGCCGCCGCATCGATCTCTCCGCGCGGGGGCGCCGAGCGCGCTTCGTCTGCTGCATCGTCCCTTTCGCCGCGCCGGGCTTGAGCCTTAGGCGCGTCGCCGCCGGCGGATGGGAGGCCCGGTGGACGGGCGGCTTCGAGAATTTCGCCATGCCGCTGGCGCTTGAGGCCGATCTCGAAACCGCGGCGGCGGACCCTCGGCATCAGGAGCAGGAAGTCGCCTGCGATCTCGACGAGCCGCCGTTCATGCTGCTTGAGGAGCCGGATGATGCCTTGCTGCAAGCGTTGGACAACCCCGGGCGCGCGGCCTGGCGCCGCACCACCGCGGCTATGCAGACGCTGACGGTTCGCGGGCGGCAGGAGGCCATGCCGAAAATCGCCGCGCTGCTGCAGGATCCCGGGCAGCTCTATACGGTCCATTCCGTCGCCGCCTGGTGCCTGGGCCACGCCCGCTACCAGCCCGCCCTGGCGGGGCTGCGCACCATGGCCAGCATTCCCGAGGTCAACACCGCCCTCCGGGCGGGCTGGGCCGTCGAATACGTGGAGCGCCAGGCCCGGAAGGAATCCTGATGCACGAGTTTTTGCCCGCCCCCGAATTGCTCAGCACGGTGACGCAGCCGGGGCTGGAGGTGTTTCAAGTCACCACCAACCCCGATTGCGCCACGAATCTGTTTTACAACTACCACCAGGCGTTCGACCCCTCGTCGCGTTTCGTGCTGCTCAACCGTGCCGAGGCGAAAGGCGCCCGCCTGATGCTGTGCGACCTGGAAGACCGGTTCCGGCTGGAGCCCGTCACGGGCGATGACGAAATCCTCGCGGGCGGCCACCAGGGGATGTCGTTTTCCCCGGATGGCCGGGTTGTCTGGTACAGTCGCCTGAGGGGGGGCGATTGGAACTGCGCCGCCGAGCCGCTGGAGGCGGGCCGGCCGAAACCGTCTTCGACCTGCCTGAGGCACTGGACGCGTTTGGCGGCCGCCGGATCACCGGGTCGCGCTGGCTGTCCTTCTCCCACGACGGAAAGCGCCTGCTCTGCGTGGTGGTTCTCGAGGGGGCGACCCGGTATTACAGCATCGGCATCGTCACCTTCGACATGGAGCGGATGGCGTTGAATACGGCGTTCGAGACCGGTCCCCGAAATTGGAACAACAAGAGCCAGTACGCCCCCTGCCTCAGCCCCGCGGGCGAGTACCTGATCGGCGTCAACGACGGCTACAGCCAGGCGTCTGTCGACGGGGCGGGGCAATGGAGGTGCGATCCCGTTCCCGGAAGCGAAAAGGGCGGCTCCGAATACCTGGTGAACGAGCGGGGCGAGGTGCGGTATGCCTATCCGGTCGGCCGCGACCGCCCCCGCCAGAATGTCAGCCACTGGGCCTGGTTCGGGGCGTCCCTGGCCAAGGTCTTTCACTGCGACGCGTTCGACACGGCCCCGCACTGGCGTGGCGCCATGATGCTGGCCGAGCCCGTGCCGGCCGACGAGGAGACCCGCCACCTCGGGCGGCACCTGCCGGGGGGGAAGCAGATTGAACTGACCCGGCAGATCACCCGGCCGGATGTCTATCATGTCTGCGCGGGGTGGGAGGGGACCCACCTGGTGTGCGACACGAACGCGCTCGGGTACGGGGACGCCAACGCCCCGACCCGCTACCTCTACGGCTGCACGGTGCGGCGTGATGCGGACGGCCCCTTTGTGGAGCCGCGGTATCTGCTGACCCCGTACAGTTCCTGGAGCCCCTATTCGTGCGAGTGCATGCCGTGCTTCACGCCGGACCGGAAGTGGATCCTGTTCAACTCCGATTATCCCGGCGTCAACGGCTACAAGGGCAAACGCCATACGGCTCAGGTGTTCGCCGTCCGGGGGTTTCAGTTTGCATGAGAAGACATTTGAAAGTCGGCCCCGAATCGGGCATAGTAACACGCTTCTGACGCAGGACCCGATCTGAAGTATCAGGCGAGGGAAAGGCCACATCATGCATCGCTCGATCACGGTTGAAAATTGCCTGTTCCGGTACAAGAAGCACCGGGTTCCGCTGATCAGCGGGGAATTCCATTATTGGCGCAACACCGCGGAGCAGTGGCCGGCCATTTTCAAGGCCATCCGCGAGATGGGCGTTAACGTCATTTCCACCTACGTGCCCTGGAATTTCCACGAGTTGACTCCCGGCAAATATGATTTCACCGGGCGGACGTCGGCCCAGCGCGACCTCGCGGGCTTCATCGATCAGGTTGCGAAAGAGGGCTTTTACCTGATCATCCGGCCGGGCCCGTACATCTATTCCGAGTGGCCGTTCGGCGGCGTGCCGGAGCGGGCCGCGAAGCTGCACCGCCTGGATCCGGCGTTCCTGAAGATGGCGAAGCATTACATCGACGCGGTGAGCCGGATCATCTCGCCCCGCCAGGTCACGAAGGGCGGTCCGATCATCCTCTGCCAGGCGTGCAACGAGCCGTACCCGCCCATCGAAAGTTTCGCGGAGGAGATCGGCTGCTTCCGGAAACCCGGCCTGTTCAAGGACTTCCTGCGGGCGAAATATCGCGGCGACCTCGCCCTGCTGAACCGCCGGTGGCGGGCGGCCATGGCCTCGTTCGACGAGGCCTGCGTCCATTTCCACGAGCCGTGCGTCAACACGCGGCTGACCCTGGGTCCGCGGCTCCTGCCGCATGCCGACTATTATATCCGCTACGCCGACACGATGGAGTTCGTCGGCTGGTACGGCACGCAGATCGTCCGGGAGGTCGGGGGCTGGCTGCGCGCCGCGGGGATCGACGTCCCTATTTTCGGAAACGGCTGGTCGCCGCTCTACCAGGACTTTGCGGGGATGCAGGAGGCGGCGGACCTGGTGGGGTGCGACGTCTATCCGATGGCCTATTTCGAGGGCGACAAGCAGACCGAGGACGACTGGCTTTACGTGATGGACATCATCAAGGCCGCGGCGGCGGATGTCAAAAACGGGAATTGCTGGTCCGCCGAGTTCCAGAGCGGCCTGTACCCGATCCAGACGGTCGGCTACCTGCCGGCCGACCATTTCCGGTACATGACCCTGGCGCAGGTGGCCCGCGGCTTGCGCGGCTGGAACTGGTACATGCTGGTGACCCGCGACAACTGGCCGAACGCCCCGATCAACGAGTGGGGGCGCGGCAACGAGTATTACGCCGTTCACAAGGGGATTGTCGCCGAAGCGCAGGCGCTTGAGCCCTGGAACCTCTCCGAGATTGGCGACGCCAGCCTGCTGCTGTACAAGCCGCACCGCGTGATCGACCCGGGGAATTTCGACGACGTGTTCCGCGCGCTGGAGGCGGCCGACGCCGGCTACGACTATTACGACCCGCGGGCCGGGAAGAAGCCGTCGACCAGCACCGTGATCTACGCGGGGAGCGACTGGCTGGAGCGGGACGTCGAGAAGGCGCTGGCGGACTTCGTCCGCGAAGGCGGCACGCTGATCTGTTTCAACCAGTTCCCGGCGAAGGACGAAACCGGGGCTCCGCTGACCGAACTGGTGTTCGAACCGCCGACCGGCGCACGGCCTCTCCTTCTGCCGGTGGTGGTGCAGTACCGCAAGGGAAGGACCACCCTGGCCAAGGGCGGCCACATGGGCCGCAAGGTGAACTTCTTTTTCTATCCGGAGACGGCGGGCGAGCCTGTGCTCCTCAACACCAACGCGAAGGCGCGGGAGATGCTCGTCGATATCGGCGCGAGCGGCAGCTCGGTTTTCCCGATCGGCTACTCGCGGCGGCTGGGCAAGGGCAGGCTCGTGCTGGTGGGCAGCAACCCCTGCGCGGAACTGGTGCGCCTGGTCCTGGACCAGGAGGGCGGCCTCGCTGTCCGCTGCGACGAGCCGGGCGTGCTTACCAACTTGCATCGACACAAGGACGGGAGCCTGGTGCTGTTCGTCACGAACCGGAACGCGTCGGAGCGGCGCGTGACTGTGCAAGTGAACCTGAAGAAGGCGGGCCTCGAGCCCAAGAGGCGGTACACCGTGAAGCGGGGACTCGAAGGGACGCCAGGGACGATGCAGGGGCACGACTTGGAAGCCCTGGATGTCACGGTTCCCGGGCATGGGGTGGAGTGGATTCGGGTTGGCTTCAAA
>JBIIYJ010000300.1:0-6517 GCA_044346855.1 Kiritimatiellia bacterium | reverse complement strand
GCAGAAGTCATGCGGCTACCGGAACAGGGAGAGGCTCAAGACGGACATCCTCTTCCACTTCGGCGGCCTCGACCTCAACCCGCTTCCCGCTCAATGAAAAATCCCCCCACAAACCCGGAAGCGCCACAATTGCTAGAATCTGTTTTATACTCATATTCTTCCGCCCAACGTCAGCGTTCAGGCTGAGGTGCGCCAGCGTCGATAGCCCGCGACGCTTGATTCTCCGTACGTTGTTTCTCCAACTCCTCGTGATACGGATATATCCCAATGGGACCGTCCCAATCCTCCCGACTATTGAAACAGATTGCGTGGGAATGAGCGAAGTACCATTCCCACCGGTGGCCGCACTCGTTTCTTGTCAGAGAGCGAGTGAGCCGGATGGGTGTCCAGATGATCCGACACCGGAACGCTCGGAAAGCAGTAGACCGCCCGAAGCCTTTACATGTGTGGCAAACGTACCGGTCTTCCGTCCAACTGGACCGTAACAGCAGGATGAGCGCTACGGTCACCCCGAGTCCTGCCGCTGCGGTAATGGTGTATTTCATCTCAATTTCATATGGAGAACGTGACGTTCAGGCTGACCCGCTTCGGCGATTAGCTTGATCGTTTTGTTCTGCTATAATATTATAGGTGTAGTGCCGGTTTGAATTGAAACCCGAACTGCGAAAACCACATATGCAAGTGATGCGACGCCATATATTCCGGCAATAACACCAGCACGCCGATCTCCACTTGCTCGGAAAAGGCCAATTACAGAAAGCGGCACACCCAAAATCGCTAGAGCAAATCCGATATAGAAAGTCGTACCAATAACATAATCTAACCATTTTGAATTCAGGGAGTCAATCCCAGTGAGTAGCATCACAATTGATGCAAAAAGCAAAAGAGAAACCATGAGTTGATTTGTTTTTTTCATGTTATCGCAGGACACCGATCCACGGACAAGAGAAAACTAAGAAAGGGCGCGAAGCGCGCAAACGGATCCGAATCGGCTTCGTTTAGGTTGATCCGTGGCATCCGTTCAATCCGTAGTTTCTCTTTTTCTGGCTTTCGCGACTTTCGCGTGTTTCGTAGTTCCCTCTTCTTCCGGTCGTTCGAAGCAGCATTTTTTGGTTCGGGGCACACTCCGTCCCCGTCAGTTATGCGGAACTGTTCCCAGAATATGGCATCCTTTCCTGATTATCCATCTTTTTTCGTACGCTATCAGCTATCCGCTATTCTTCAAGGGCCACGGGTCAGGAGACCCGTGCCACGCCGTTTGCAAGATAGTCGGTTTTCATCCGCTAGTCGCTATCCGCTATTCTTCAGGGGGCCACGGGTCAGGAGACCCGTGCCACGCCGTTTGCAAGATCATCCGCTATCCGCTATCAGCTATCCGCTATTCTTCAAGGGGCCACGGGTCAGGAGACCCGTGCCACGCCGTTTGCAATTCATCCGCTATTCGCTATCAGCTATCCGCTATTCTTCACGTGGACATTTATTATTGAAAATGGTATATTATGGGCCAATTGGAGGGGTGGAGCGTGATACTTCAGAATTGGCAGCGGGTGATGGCGGCGTGCGTGGCGGGGCTCGCGGTGAGCCTGGCGGCGGCGGCGGACACCATTCCCGAGCGGCAGACTTTCATTCCGGCGTGGCACAGCGCGGGGTTGACGGAGAAGACGTTCCCGAATCCGCGGCTCATCGTCAACGTGCGTGATTTCGGGGCGCTGGGCAACGGCGTGTCGAACGACTATGCCGCGTTCAACGCCGCCATCACCTCCCTGAATTTCAAGGCCGGCGTGGTGTTCGTTCCCGCGGGCAGCTATTACCTCCGCTCGCCTCTCACGATGCGCAGCGGGGTGATCCTGCGCGGGCAGAGCGCCACGAACACCACCCTCACGTTCAGCACCAACTTCTTCTCCCAGTGCATCAACATCAGCGGCGGCGCGTTCGGCGCCTACCAGTTCATCCAGGGGGGCGCCACGCAGTACTCCTCCCAGGTGACGGTCACCAACGTCGGGGTGCTGACCCCCGGGCGGTACGTGGGGATCCGGATGTACAAGCCCGGAAGCTGGGGCCTGTCGGAGTGGGGCACCAACAACATCGGGCAGATCGCGAAAATCCTGGCCATCACCGGCGCCGTGGTGACCCTGGATCAGCCGCTGCGGCAGAATTATTCCCTTTACGAGCCGCAGATCGCCCCCCTGAACAGCCCCATGACCAACGCGGGAATCGAGAACCTCCGGATCACCCGCGATTACTCCGCCGCCACGTCCACCGCCGACGAGCGCGACAACATGTTCACGATCCGCATCGCCCAGGCGGCCGACTGCTGGGTGCGCGGCGCAAACCTCTTCAAGTGCTTCGGCGCGCACATCGGGCTGGAATACGCCACCCACAACGAATTTCGCGGCAACTACCTCGAGGAGGCGCACGAATATGACGGCGGCGGCTCGGGCTACGGCATCCGGTTCGAGATGTTCAGCTGCGAGAATCTCGCTGAAAACAACATTTTCCGCAAGCTCCGCCATTCCATGCTGTACCAGATCGGCGCCAATGCCAACGTGCTCGGCTACAACTATTCGCGCGAGGGACGCGACTCTTTTGGGTTCCAGACGTCGGACATCACGACGCACGGCAATTATCCGTTCGCCAACCTGGCGGAGGGGAACATCTGCTCGTTCATCTCGCTCGACAACAGCCACGGCTGGAACGGGCCTTACAACACGTATTATCGGAACATCGCCACCCACAGCTACGGCATCTCGGACGAGTCCTCCTGCCGCAACGAAGCCTTCGTCGGCAACGAGACGGCGAACGCCTTCGATCCCGCCACGTCGCGGGCCTTCGTTTACGGCAACACCAAGTCTACGGGAATCATTTCGCCGCACAGCCAGACGTGGTCGAACCTTTACGATTATTCCTACTACCTGACGGAAGAACCCATGCTCCCGCCGCCCAAGCCGTCCTGGTGGGTCATTCCCCAGAGCCACCTGTGGCCGATTGGCCCGACGAACAACGCCAACAACTACTCCACGACCAAGTACATCCCCGCCAAGTCGCGCTACGACGCGGGCGGGCTGAAGACCTTCGCCCCGCCGAGCATCGAGCGGATGCCGCCCGAAACGGTTCTCGCCCTGCCCGGCTCGACCGTCGTCCTGTCGGCCCTGGCCCACGGCTCGCCCTCGGTCGCCTACGCCTGGTTCAAGGACGGCGCCCTTCTGCCCGGGGAGACCGGGACCAACCTGACCCTGGCCGGGATCGATTCCGCCGACATGGGCTCGTACGCGGTCAGCTTCACGGACGCGGGCGGCTCCCTCACCAGCCCGCCGACCGCGCTCTTTCTCTTCGACGGGGCGATGACGTTCACCAACAATCAGGGCTTCCTGGATGTCCCGGGCAACTGGGATCCGCCGGTGGGGCCCCCCGGCGCCGGCCAGACCGGCATCGTGGCCTCCTCGGGACTCCCGATGGAGGCGGTCGTCCGAACCAACCTGCCCGCCGCGCCGGCCGAGCTGATCATCGGGACGGGCGGCGTGCTGACCCTGGCCGCCTCGCTGACCACGGAGCACCGGCTGATGCTGGACGGCGGAAGCGTGCGGTCGTCCGGGTCGAACGCGATCGCCCGGAGCGCCGCGCTGAAGGGCGAGTCGCGGGTGGGGTCGGAGGACGGGCTCCTGTCGCTGCGCTGGAAGCTGTCCGATCACGCGGCCGGCGCGGGCAAGCTGGTTGTCTCCAATTCAGGATCAGGCGCCACGGCCGTCTACTCTATCGGCAGCCCCTACAGCGGCGGCACGGAATTGCAGGCGGGGGACTTGCTGGTCTATTCCAATTACGCGACCGGGGCGGGGCCGGTCGAGGTCCTGCCGGACGGCGTCTTCAAGCCGGCCCAGGCGACCCTGCTCCAGTCGAACGACGTGGTGCTCTCGGGCGGCCGGCTGGTGCCGCACGTCGCCTCCGCCTTCAAGGCGCCGATCCGGCTCAGGGCCGACTCCATGGCCGGTTCCACCAACGCCCTCAACCTGTCGATCTATGGCCCGATCCTGGACCATGCGGCCGGGGCGGGGCGGCTGATCGTGTCCAACACGGACGCGGGGGCGGTCCTGATCTACAGCATCGGCAGCACCTACAGCGGGGGGACGGAGGTGCGGTTGGGCAGCCTGCTGGTCTACTCCAACGAGGCGACCGGCCGGGGGCCGGTGGAGGTGATGCCGGACGGCATTTTCAAGCCTGCGCTGGCCACCCTGATCCAGACGAACCCCGTGGTGCTGGCGGGCGGCGCGCTGATCCCGCACCTCACCTCCGCCTTCAAGGCCCCGATCCAGATGAAGGCGGACTCCCTGGTCGGCGCCACCAACGCCTATATCCTCTCGGTGTACGGCCCGATTGCGGACCATGCCGAGGGCGCGGGCCGGCTGATCGTTTCGAACACCGGGCCGGGCTACGTGGCGTTCTACAGCATCAACAGCACCTACAGCGGGGGCACGGAGGTGCGGCTGGGCAGCCTGCTGGTCTATTCCAACTACGCCACCGGGGTGGGGCCGATCGAGGTGTTCCCGGACGGTATTTTCAAGCCCGCGCTGGCCACCTTGATCCAGACGAACCCCGTGGTGCTCTCGGGCGGGTGGATGAGCCCCCAGGTTTCCTCCGCCTTCAAGGCGCCGATCCAGGTCAGGGCCGACTCCCCGGTGGGATCGCCCAGCGCCAATTACCTGGCGCTCTACGGGCCCATTTCCGACCATGCGGAGGGGGCGGGCCGGGTGATCATCTCCAACACGGCGGCGGGCGACGTGCGGTTCTATTGCATCAACAGCACGTTCAGCGGGGGCACGGAGGTGCGGCTGGGCAACCTGCTGGTTTACTCCAACGCGGCGTACGGCAGCGGGCCGGTGGAGGTGATGCCGAACGGGACGCTCCAGGCGGGCGCCTCGACCGTCCAGTCCACGCCGGTCGTGCTGAAGGGCGGCCGATTCTATACGGCGGGGAATTACACCTATGCGGGGCCCATCCGGCTCTGGTCGGATTCGTTCCTGGACGCGACCGGCACCACGGCGGCGGTCCTGTCCGGCCCCATCGGGGACTTCGACGAGACGCACCGGGGAATGCTAATCAAAAAAGGTACAGGTTACGTTGCGCTGGCCGGTGGGACCAACCAGTTCACGGGCGGCCTGGAGGTGCGGGAGGGGACGCTGGCCTGCACGATCAACGGCAGCCTCGGGGCCGGGGACACGGAGGTGCTGGCGGATGCGATCCTGTACCTGAACACCCACTCGAACGCCAGCCACGGGGCGGGGGTCATCACGGTCCGGAGCAACGGCATTCTCCAGCTCAACGCCAGCTACAGCACCAACGCCGTGATCAAGCCGGGCGGCCTTGTGCGCGGCGTGGCCGGCGGCAACCGGACCACCTACGACCGGATCCAGCTCGAGGGGGACGGGCTGATCCAGCGCCAGTCGGTGTCCGGTTACGTCTATTTCCGCGGGCCGTTCTGCGACGGCGCCGTGCCGGGCCGCTTCGTGCTGGCCACCACCAATCCGCTGCCCCTTTACCTGGCCGCCACCAATCTCTACACCGGCGGGACGCTTCTCACGGACGGCGGGACCGGCAAGGTCGGCGAGCTGATCCTGCTCGCCGGCGGGAGCCTGCCGGATGTCGGCACAGTGACGCTGGAATCCAACTCCGTGTTCAATCTGGCCGGGATCAGCGACACGATCGGCAGCCTGGCGGGGTTCGGCGAGGTCAAGTTCGGCGCCGTCGCGGCCGCGCGGCTGACCGTGGCCGACGACCGGGAGACGGTTTTCGCGGGTGTTTTTTCGGGGACCGGCGGGCTGATCCGGGCGGGCGCGGGCGCGCTGGCGCTGGCGGGGTCGACTGGCTGGGCGGGCCCGGCGGTGGTGACGGGCGGCCTGCTCCGGGTTGACGGCGTTCTGGGCGGCGGCGGGGTCGTCACGGTCCACAGCAACGGCTTCATCGGGGGGCGGGGCGTCATTACCCGCGCGCTCGAGATCCGGGCGGGGGGCGGGTTCGACTGGAGGGACCGCCCGGCAACGGTGACGGTCGTGACCAACGGCGTATTCCCGCTGGCGGCGGACAGCGTGTTCCGGTACCGGTTCGACGCCGGGACCGGCTCCTGCCTGGCGGTGCAGGGCACGTTGCAACTGCCGGCCTCCGCGGTGGTGGAGCCGCTGCCCCTGGCGGGGCACGACGGGTTCGGCTCCTTCGAGGCGGTGCTGATGCGGGCGGACGCGCTGAGCGGCTCGGCCGGGCTGGCCGGCTGGACCGTGAAGGGCCGGAACTACCGCGTCTACCGGACCGCAACGGAAGTCGTGCTCCGCTACCGGCCCGACGGGGTGTTGATTCTGGTCAGGTAGGGCGCGTCGCTCTTCAATCATAATCGTAATCGTAATCACACTACTGTCCGGTTAAAAACCCGGTAAATACTGCTGTTTTTGTGAGTCAGGAGAGTCCAATGAAGGGTCATACTGAGAAAAGGGCCGTAAAAGCGGGGTTTTCTCGAATAATGTAACGCTTAAAA
>JBIIYJ010000299.1:0-6581 GCA_044346855.1 Kiritimatiellia bacterium | reverse complement strand
GCGTGGAAGCCGTGCCGGGGGTCGGGACACTGGTGTAACGAAGGAACCGGCATGCAGTTCAATCGAAGCCTGGGCGGGATGAGCCGCTCGTACGGAATGAGCCACATCGGCGAAGGATCGGACGACAAGCGACCCAAAATCACCCTGGATCGCCCTCTGCTCAAGAGGGTGTTCGGCTATTTTCCCCCGTACCGGAAAAAAGCCTACATCGTCCTGCTCTGCATCGCGGCCGCCAAGGTCCTGGGGCTGGCCGCCCCCCTCCTGGTCAAGGCCATCCTCGACACGGCCATCCCCGGCCGCGACCCGGTCTACCTGACCAAGCTGGTGTTGGGCCTCGTCCTGCTGCCCGTGCTGACCGGCCTCATGGGCGTGCTGCAGAACGTCTGGCAGATCCAGATCAGCCAGGGGCTGATGTTCGACATCCGGGTGGCCCTTTACCGCCATCTGCAGAAACAGTCGCTGCGCTTCTACACCACCACCCGGTCGGGCGAGATCCTGTCCCGCGTCAACAGCGACACCTCCGCCATCAGCAGCGTGGTCCTCAGCACCTTCATCGGCGTGCTCGACAACGGCTTCACCGTTCTCGCCACGGCGGGCATACTCTTCTACCTGGACTGGAAGCTCGCGCTGCTGGCGATCGCCATCGTCCCGTCCTTCGTCCTGCCCATGCGGCGCATCGGCAAGGTCCGCCACCGCCTCTCCCGCGAGACCCAGGAAAAGCAGGCCGAGCTGCAGGGCATCACCCAGGACGTGGTCAACGTGGGCGGCTACCTGCTCATGCGCCTCTTCGGCCGCGCGGATTACGAGGCCGCTCGTTTCCAAAATGGAAATAAAAAGGTGTTTGACCTCCAGCTGCGCCAGGCCATCGTCGGCCGCTGGATGTTCCTCTTCATCGGCATCATCGCGGCCGCCGGCCCCGCCCTCATCTACTGGTACGGCGGCCGGCGGCTCATCCAGGATCCCCTGTCGAGCAGCCTCAGCGTCGGCACCATCATCGCCTTCGTCGCCTACCTCTCCAACCTCTACCGCCCCGTCGGCGCGCTGGCCAACATCTACGTCGACCTCCAGGGCGCCTTCGCGGTGTTCCTGCGGATTTTCGAGTACCTGGACATGAAGCCCGACGTGGCGGACAAGCCCGGCGCGGCCGCCCTTCCCCCCATCCGCGGGGAGGTCCGGTTCGACGACGTCACCTTCGCCTACCGGCCCGACCAGCGGCCGGCGCTGGACCACGTCTCCTTCACCGTCCAGCCGGGCCAGCTGGCCGCTCTGGTAGGCCCCAGCGGCGCGGGCAAGACCACGGCCATCTACCTGGTGCCGCGGTTCTACGATCCCGTGGGCGGGGCCATCCGGATCGACGGCCATGACCTTCGCGATGTGACGCAGGAGTCGCTCACCCGGCAGATGGGCATGGTGACGCAGGAGACCTTCCTGTTCCACGCCACAATCCGCGAGAACCTGCTGTATGCCCGGCCGGACGCCACGCCGGAGGAGCTGGAAGCCGCCGCCAGGGCCGCCTACATCCACGAGTTCATCCTGGGCATGCCGGACGGGTACGACACCCTGGTCGGCGAGCGGGGCTTCAAGCTGTCAGGCGGCGAAAAGCAGCGCCTCTCCATCGCCCGGGCCATCCTGAAGGATCCGCGCATCCTGATCCTCGACGAAGCCACCAGCTCGCTCGACTCCCACTCCGAGGCGGCCATCCAGGCCGCGCTCGTCCCGCTCATGCGCGGCCGCACCACGCTGGTCATCGCCCACCGCCTCTCGACCGTCCTCGCGGCCGACGTGATCCTGGTCCTGGAAAAGGGACGGCTCGTGGAATCGGGCTCCCACCGCGACCTGCTCGCCGCCGGCGGGCTCTACGCCAGGCTTTACGAAACCCAGTTCAAGCATGGACAGGAAGACATGAAGAAGTGAAGAGGGTTCAGGGTTCAGGGTTCAGGGAAGAGAGTGGTCAGTGATCGGTAATCAGTGATCAGTCCCAAAATCTTAATCTTAATCCTAATCTTAATCTTAATCCCGACAGTCTGGCGCAAGGACAGCAGGGATTAAGATTAGGATTAGGATTAGGATTATAGCAGCCGTGGTGCTGAAGATGGCCGCCACGCAATAACAGTGTCCATCGAGTCAAACGCTACATCCCCCGCCAGGCGCGGATGAGCACATCGGAGTCGAACACGAATCCGAAGGCCAGCGCCACGCGCCAGAGCCCCAGTTCCTTGCCCCACTCCTCCCGCGCCGACTCCCGGTTCTCCACCGCCGTCGTCGCCTGCCGCACCGCCGAGCACATGACCCCGCGCCGCGACATGTCCAGCATGCCGCCGGGGCTCATGAGCAGGCACCAGTTGATGGCATATCCCGTGTAAATCAGATGGTTCACCCCGTGAACCCGGCACAACGCCGCCAACTGGTGCGCGTCCTCCGCGACGGGCTCGTCCTCCACCGGCTTCGCTTCCCTTTGGAAATCAAGCTTCGCAAAACCCGCCTTCACGTCCGCCTCGTTCCCGGGCCCCACGAACACATGCTGCCGCCGGAACTCCTTGAGCGCGGCCAGCGACTCGTCCCCCTCGATCCACTCCGGCGCCGGCGGCGGGGGTCCCGCCAGCTCCACCGTCCGACGGTAGCCCGACAGTTGCTTGTAATAATCCCCGCCCCCGACCACATGGAACACCTTGAACCCCGCGCCCCGCGCCGACGCCAGCAGCGGCGGAAAGACGGTGCGCCCGATCGCCGCAGCCCGCGGAATATACTCCACCGCCCGCCACCAGCCCGGATACGCCTCCCGCGTGCCGTTGTCCCACGCGTGCATCACGACCAGCGCCGTCTTCGCAGCGTTCAGCTCGATCTCGCCCTTCTTCCACCCGCCGTAGCCTTCGGCCGGCACCTCGCGCCCGTAATCGGCGTCGAACTGCTGGTAATAATTCGCCTGGATATGCATGCCGTCTCCTCCTGCGTCACTCCAACACCAGCCGTCCCGCCTGGATGGACCGCTTCCCGATCTCGATCAACTGCTCGCGCGTGGCCGTCGCGTCGCCCCACACCGCCAATTCGTATTCCATCGAAACGGTGGTCCCCCTGGCCGGGGGCGCCGGCTTGCCGGCCGCATCCTTGAAGAGCACCTCCATGTGGAAGTCCACGTAGTTGCCGCAGATGACGTGGCGAACCGGCAGGTCCGGCTTGAAATTTTTCGTCAGCATCAGCATATTGCCGCGGTCGGCGGAGTAAAGCGCGAAAAAACCGCCGCCGGAGAAGGTGTCCACGGTCGTATCCCCCCCGAACTTGCGGTCGAGCGTGCCCAGCCACTTGACCCGCCCGTCCGGCGCCACGAACAGCACCTCGCCGTACCACCAGTCCTGCGGCAGGACACCCCGGAAAGGGAACACGTCGAAAAACTGCACATTGCTGAACGGCCAGCTCTCCAGCACCTGGAACTCGGCCTTCACCCGCATCGTCAGGGCCGTGGCCGCCGCCGGCGTCGCCACCTCATACACGGACCGGGCCCGCCCGTTGGCATTCAGGCTGGCATAGCGGAAAACGACCTCGTCCGGCCCGTTGCGTACAATCGTGAAATCCTCCAGGCTGTCGGCGATCTGAAGCGGGGTGTAGCCGCAGAACGAGAACCAGGTCAGCAGGTTCTCCCCCAGCGCATACTCCCGCTCGCCGTATTTCCGCATGGCGCGGGCCCGGCCGTCCACCAGCGAAAACCGGTAGCCCGGCCACCGCGCCCCCGTCTTCGTGCCGTACAGGCAATAGCTCCTCCACGCATCGCGGTTCTGGTAGGCCAGCTGCACGCCCTCCGTCTCCCGGACGGTCAGCACGCGCGGCGCCGGGCCGAGCCGGACCGCGACCAGCGCCATGTCGGCCGGCCCCTCGGGCTGTTCCTTTATTGGAGCCAACGGGTCGTCGGCGATGCCCCCGTCGCCCGCCAGCTGCGGGACCACGGGCCGGCCGTCCAGCTCCGCGGCCACGGCCCCGTGGCCCGACAGCCCCACGACCTTCACCCGGACGGTGCGGCCCGCCACGTCCGCCGGAAGGACCACCCGCAGCACATCGCCAGTCTTGCGGATCTCGTACGCGCCCTCCTGGTCGTTATAGCCGGTCCCGCCGAATCGCGCCGTCACATGCGGAACGCCGCCCTCGATCGTCAAATCCAGCGGCTGGCGGTCCGCCGCGGCGAAGGCGGGGGCGCTTTCCGCATTCGCGGTCAGGCGGAACACGGCCCCGAAGCAGGCGCCGGGCTTGTTCGTCGTCTTGCCGGCGTCCCAGTCCAGGCTCATCCGCCCGTCCAGATCCACCCGGGCCGTGCGAGGAGGGCCAAACCCGTAATACGCCTGGCCGAGATAGGCCGGCCACCGGTAATAGGTCGGCGAGCCGCCTTCCGATCGCGCCACGAAATTGTGATGGTCCATCTTCCACGACGGCCGCCAGTAAAGCGTCCACAGGGGCTTGCCTGAAACGCCCCCGCATTCGATCCAGCCCGCGGGCGGCGCGTTGGAGCCTGTGACGAACACCGGCATCGTCACGGCCTCTCCGGAGCGGCTGACATCCCCGCCCGCTTTCAGGGTCTTGATCCCGCCCGGGACGTCCAGCTTCAAGGCCGCCTCGGAAACGCCGGCATGCGCTGAGGGATCCTCGAACATGGCGGCGGCCGTCACGAAAAGCTGCCCGTCCGGATAGGCCCACACCTCCGTCATGCCGTGGCCGTGATAGAGGCCGTTCCCGTCGTACAGCCGGAACAGGACCCGCACACCCAGGCGCTGGTCGCCTTCCTCCAGGAACCGGACGACCGGCGCGCGGTCCAACTCCTGCCGCACCTGGAGCGGCTGGCCGTGCGGATCCAGGACGCTGCACTCCCAGCCCAGCCGCGCGAGCCTCGTCCCGCTGCCGTCGCGTAACTCCAGCAGGCCGCCGTCCACGGAAGGCACGGCAAAGCGGGCCAACCCGATCCGCCCCTCCCAGCCGCCGTTGTAGGGAACGAAGAATCCGCCCTTCGCCTCTCCGGCAGCATGCAGGAAGGTGGCGGCCAGGCCGAGCATGATTGAAAATAATAACTTCATCTTCGGCTCCATTTGCATTATACATGAGCGCTTCACTATCCTTAACTATAACACCCGAGCCGACGGTTCCGCCAACGAAAACCCGGAGAGAGCCATGAACAACCGCCAACGCGCCCTGGCCATCCTGCGCTACCAGCCCTACGACCGAGTGCCCGTGGTCCACTTCGGATTCTGGCGGGAAACGCTTCTCAAGTGGGCGGCCGAGGGTCATTTGACCGAGAATGAGGCCATGACCTGGGGCGACGGCGTCCCGTGCGATGCCGTGATCAGCGAAAAGCTGGGCTTCGACTTCAACTGGTACAGCGTCTTCCACCCGTCCTACGGCCTGAACCCACGCTTCGAAGGCAAGGTCATCAAAACCCTGCCCGACGGCTCGCAGCACGTGCTGAGCGGGGAAGGGGTGGTCGTGGTGGTCTCCCCGAACGCCGGCTCCATTCCCGCCGAGATCGAGCACCTGCTCAAGGACCGCGCCTCGTGGGAAGCCCATTACGCCTGGCGTTACAAGTGGAATCCCGAACGCGTGACCAAACAGCGGGTGCGGGTGAACGACACGATGGTGCCGTTTGACCAGGGCGGGCTGGATTTCCTGAAGGCCGACAAGCGCGACTACCTCTACGGCCTGCACTGCGGCAGCCTTTACGGCCAGATCCGGAACGTGCTGGGCGTGGAAGGCTCCAGCTATCTCTACGCCGACGACGAGACGCTGTTCACGGAAATCATCGATACGGTGGCGGACCTCTGCTACAAGGATGTGAAAGCGGCCCTGGATTCGGGCGCCAAGTTCGACTTCGCCCACTTCTGGGAGGACATCTGTTTCAAGAACGGGCCGCTGATCTCGCCGGCCGTCTTCGAGGAGAAGGTCGGCCCCCACTACAAGCGGATCACGGACCTGTGCGCCCGCCACGGGCTGGACATCTGCTCGCTCGACTGCGACGGCATGATCGACGCCCTGATCCCGACCTGGCTCAACAACGGCGTCAACACGATGTTCCCCATCGAGGTGGGAACCTGGGACGCCAGCATCAAGCCGTGGCGGGAGACGTACGGCCAGGCCATCCGCGGAGTCGGCGGCATGAACAAGACCGTGTTCGCGAAGGATCGCAAGGCCGTTGACCAGGAGGTCGCGCGGCTGAAGGAGCTGGCCGCGCTGGGCGGCTTCATCCCCTGCCCCGACCACCGGCTCGCGCCGGATTCCAAGTGGGACCTGGTCCGCTACTACTGCGACAAGATGCGCGAAACGTTCGGGTAGCCGGCGCGATCAGGCAACCGGGACCGCCTCCAGCTTCAGCTCCTCGCCCGCCCTGGTTTCGCAGGCGAGCCGCGGGCCGCTGTGGCGCACGCCGTTCACCGTCCAGGCGCCCTCGATCCCGTGCGCCAGGGTGAGCGGCTGGCCGGCCAGACTCTTCACACGAACCTCCACCACTTTCCGCCCCTTCACCGTGGCGCCCACCAGGAACGCCCCCTCCGTCCGGATGCCGTCGAACGCGAACTTCCGCCAGTGCCGCGGCAGCCGCGGCAGGATGTAGA
>JBIIYJ010000298.1:0-6582 GCA_044346855.1 Kiritimatiellia bacterium | reverse complement strand
ACGATCACACGCTGTATGCGAACTGGACGTCGAAGTCATATGTGGTGACGTTCGATTCGCAGGGCGGGGATGTGGCGAGTCCGGTCAGCACGACGGTTGCGTATGATTCCCCCTACGGCGCGCTGGCGACCACCGCGCGTTCCGGCTACACGTTCGCGGGCTGGTGGACGGCACCGGGCGGTGCTGGCACGATGGTGTCGGCTGGAACGGTCGTGAAAATAACGGCCGACCAGACGCTCTACGCCAACTGGACTCCGACCACGTGCCTGGTGACCTTTGACGCGCAGGGCGGAAGTGCGCCGAGTCCCGCCAGCAAGAGTGTCACGCTTGGGTCCGCCTATGGCGCTCTGGCGACCACGACCCTCACGGGCTACACGTTCGCGGGCTGGTGGACGGCGCCGGACGGCGCCGGCACGAAGGTGACCGCCGGCACGATCGTCGCCCTCGCGGCGGATCACACGCTGTATGCGAACTGGACGTTGAACACGTATGTGGTGTCGTTCGACGCGCAGGGCGGGGAAGCGGCGAGTCCGGCGAGCACGACGGTCGCGTATGATTCGCCCTACGGCCCGCTGGCGGCCACTACGCGTTCCGGCTACACGTTCGCGGGCTGGTGGACGGGGGTTGGCGGAACGGGCACGCAGGTGTCCGACGGCAATATCGTAAAAATCACGGCCGATCAGATGCTCTACGCCAAGTGGACGGCGAACAGCTACGCGGTGACATTCGACGGACAGGGCGGGAGCGTGCCGAATCCCGCCATCAAGAGCGTGGCCTTCGATGCGCCCTACGGCGCGCTGGCGACCACAATCCTCCCGGGCTACACGTTCGCGGGCTGGTGGACGGAGGCGGGCGGAGCGGGCACGATGGTGACAGCGGCCACCCTGGTGACCGAGACGAATGATCACACCCTCCATGCGGATTGGGCGCCGAACAGTTACAGGGTGACATTCGACGCGCAGGGCGGGAGCGTGCCGGATCCGGCCAATAAGAACGTCCAGAACGATTCGCCCTACGGCCCACTGGCGACCACCACGCGTTCGGGTTACACGTTCGCGGGCTGGTGGACGGGGGTTGGCGGAACGGGCACGCAGGTGTCCGACGGCAACGTCGTGACCGTCACGGCCAATCAGACGCTCTACGCCAAGTGGACGGCGACCAGTTGCACGGTGACCTTCGACGGGCAGGGCGGGAGCGTGCCGAATCCCGCCAACAAGAGCGTGGCCTTCGATTCGCCTTACGGAGCCCTGGCAGCCACGACCTTCCCGGGTTACACGTTTGCGGGTTGGTGGACGGGGGTGGGCGGCGCCGGCACGATGGTGACCGCCTTATCGATGGTGACCAGGACGAACGACCACACGCTGTATGCGAACTGGACGTCGAAGACGTATGTGCTGACATTTGACGCGCAGGGAGGGGCTGTGGCGAACCCGGCCAGCACGTTGGTCATGTATGATGGGACCTATGGGCCTCTGGCAATCACCACGCGTTCCGGTTACACGTTCGCGGGCTGGTGGACGGGGGTTGGCGGCACGGGCGCGCAGGTGTCCGAGGGCAATGTTGTGAAAATCACGGCCGATCAGACGCTCTATGCCAAGTGGACGGCGAACAGCTACACGGTCACGTTTGACGCGCAGGGCGGGAGCGTGCCGAATCCCGCCAACAAGAGCGTGGCCTTTGAAGTGCCTTACGGAGCGCTGGCGACCACGACTCTTCCGGGCTACACGTTCGCGGGCTGGTGGACGGAACCGGGTGGCGCCGGCACGATGGTGACAGCGGTCACGATCGCGACCAGGACGAATGATCATACCTTGTATGCGCATTGGACGCCGAACAGTTACACGGTGACATTCGACCCGCAGGGCGGGAGCGTGCCGGATCCGGTCAGCAAGATCATCCAGAACGATTCGCCTTACGGAACGCTGCCGGCCACCACGCGTTCAGGCTTCGCGTTCGGGGGGTGGTGGACTGGGGTTGGCGGCACGGGCACGCAGGTGTCCGACGGCACGGTCGTGGCCGTCACAGGCGATCAGAGGCTCTACGCCAAGTGGATGGGGAACACTTTCACGGTGGCCTTCGATGCGCAAGGCGGGGAAGAGCCGAATCCCTCCAGCATGAATGTGACGCTTGCTGAATCCTACGGAAAACTGGCGGCCACCACGCGTCCGGGCTACACATTCACGGGCTGGTGGACGGAGGCGGACGGTGCGGGCATGATTGTAACCGCCGGCACGGTCGTGACGGTTTCGTCCGATCATACGCTTTACGCGAAATGGACTGCGAACAGTTCCACGGTGACGTTTGACGCGCAGGGCGGGAGTTCGCCGAGTCCCGCCAGCAAGAGTGTCGCCTACGACTCGCTCTATGGCGCCCTGCCCACGACCACGCGGTCAGGCTACACGTTCGCGGGCTGGTGGACGGAGGCTGAAGGCGAGGGAGCCATGGTAACCTCCGGATCGATCGTGGCCGCGACGAATCATCACACCGTGTATGCGAACTGGGCGCCGAACGCTTACACCGTGACGTTTGACGGGCAGGGCGGGAGTGTTCCGAGTCCCTCCAGCATCAGTGCTGTATATGGTTTGCCGTATGGCGATCTTCCCGCCCCCACTCGGTGGGGTTGCAACTTCCTGGGCTGGTGGACGGGCGTTGGCGGTACGGGTTCCGAGGTAACGCCCGGGACGGTCTGCAAGGTCGCGGCCGATCAGACGTTGTATGCGAAATGGGGAACAACTGGCCAGATCCGTTTTGTCATGCCCGATTTTATCGCCACGGAAGGCTATTCGTTGAGAGTTTACGTCGAGCGGGTGAACGGTTCGAACGGCGTTGCGTCCGTCAACTACAAGACGAAGCCGCAAACGGCTTTGGACTGGCTGGATTTCATTCCCAAGAATGGTACGTTGACGTGGACGAACGGGGAAGCGGGAATCAAGAAGATCAAGATACCCGTTCTGGCGGATGGGCTTGCGGAGCGATACGAGTCGTTCCGCGTCCTGCTGAAGAAGCCGGTCGGCGCCACGCTGGCTTCCGAGTCGGAGGCGACCGTCATCATTCCGGCGAACGTGACCAAGGCCGGGGATGGCGTGACGGACGCGACGGCGGTCCGGATGACGAAGCTGACAAAGGCGCTGGGCGACGGGTCGTTGACATGGTTTTCGTCGGCGCAGGCCCCCTGGATCCGGCAAACCCTTGTGACGGCGGATGGCCTCGACGCCGCCATGAGCGGCGTGACATCCGGGGGGCAGGCGTCCTGGCTCCAGACGGATGTCGACGGAGCAGGCAAGTTGAAGTTTTCCTGGCGGTTGACTGGAACCGGGCGTGATACCTGCCTGGTCCTGGTCGATGGCGTAGTCCGATGCACGCTTGGCGCGGGATTCGACTGGGCGCCTCAGGCGTTGAAACTCGGCGCAGGCGAGCACACCGTCCGCTGGGTCTTCGTCAGTGATATCGGGGTTGCGGGGGGCGCAGCCTATCTGGATCAAGTGCGTTGGATGCCGGAACACGAGTGATTCAACGCCGTTGACACCGAGGGGTTGTGCGGCCTACTATGAAACCTGATCATAAGATCGTCACAGGAGTTTTTCCATGAGCATTCTCAGTGGATGGCGGCGTTGGGCCTCATTGGTTGTTGTGATGGCCGCGTTGTTCCAGACTGGTTGTGAAGTGACGTCCGAAGATAATGATGTGACAATAGAGCCGGACAGTTCCACCGTGGTGCTGGGGCAGTCGATCACGCTTCGCGCGGAAGGCGCGGATGATTTTGCCTGGAGATTGGAAAACGAAGCCTGGGGCACCTTGAGCGCCCTCCGGGGGGACACGGTCGTCTACACGAGCCGGTATGCCCCGGCCGCCGGAGCGAGTGCCGTCCAGAAGGTTTACGTGGCGGGCGAGGGGACGCTGGGCTCATCGAATTTGGTCGGGATGACGGCGGTTGCCTTCATTACCCACGTTTCCGGGACGCTCAGCGTATCGCCCAGTTCGGCATCGCTCCGGCAGGGGGAATCGGTAAATTTGTCGGCTGGCGGCGGGGGAACGATCACCTGGACGCTGGAGACGCCTGCTTACGGCAACCTGTCCAAAAGCACGGGGAACCAGGTCCGGTATACCAGCTTGTACGCGGCTCCGGATGGCAAGGCGGTGGTCCAGAAGATCACGGTTACGTCGGACAACGGGGGCTCGACCGTCGTCCTGATCACGCAGCAGCCGGGCGGAATCATCAGCGTCACCCCCTCGAGCACGACTTTGGTTAACGGACAGAGTCAGATTTTTACACTGTACGGAGGAAGTGATTATACCTTTACCGTGTCCCAGCCGACCTATGGCATCATCACGGTCCTTGACGAAAGCACCTTCCGTTATACCAGTTCGCGGACGACCCCCGCCGGCACGATGGAGATTGTGACGATCACGGTGAAGGACATTTCCTCGGCCCAGGCCATTGCCACGATTTACAACGTTCCGTAAACGGGCTGTTGCGTCTCCAGACCGTCCTGAAAAAGATTGTCACCGGCATCCGGTTATGCTAATTATTTCGTTTTGCACAACGGTTTCAACGAGTTCCGTCCATGCCAACGCCACGACAAGGAAATAAAGCATGAAGGATATTGCGGTCTCCGATGTCAGAACATTCGTGTTGCTGGGTCACAACGGCAGCGGCAAGACGTCGCTGGTCGATGCGATCCTGTACAAGACGGGGGTGAACGATCGCCTTGGATCCGTGGCCGCCAAGAACAGCATGGCGGACTATACGGACGAGGAGAAGGACCGCGGATTTACGATTCATGTAAAGCCGTTCAATACGATTTTCAAGAACAAGGCCGGCCGGAAGACCCAGATGGTATTCGTGGATACCCCCGGCGTGCCCGATTTCTTCGGCCAGGTGGTGATGGGCACCAGCGTGGTGGAGTCGGCCCTGGTCGTGGTGGACGGGCTGGCGGGGATTCAGGTGGGATCGACGCGGTCCTGGAAGCGGTGCGAGGACACGCAGATGCCGCGCGGCATCGTGGTGACGGGGCTGGACCGGGAGAATGCGTCCTTCGCGAAGACGGTCGAGGCGATCCAGGCGGCCTGGGGCGCCCGCTGCGTGCCGGTGGAGTTCCTGGCGGACGACCATGCGAGCGTGATCGACGTGATGTCCGGCTCGCCGCCCGCCGGGCTGGCGGAGGCGATGGAAGCGGCCAAGATGAAGCTGATGGAGGCCGTGGCCGAGGGTGATGACGCCCTGCTGGAGAAGTACCTGGGAGGGCAGCCGCTGACGCCCGAGGAGATCTCCAAGGGCATGACGAAAGCCGTTCTGACGGGCAAGCTCGTCCCCATTTTCGCCTGCTGCCCGCTCAAGGACGTGGGCGTGGCCGAGTTGCTGGACGGGATCGGGCGGATGTTCCCGTCGCCCCTGGACCGGCCGATGAAGGACGCCGAGGGCAAGCCGATCGACCCGAACGGCCCGTTCGCGGGCAACGTCTGGCGGACGGTGAACGATCCGTTCATCGGCCAGTTGACGTTCATGCGCGTGGCGGCGGGCAAGGCGACGGTCGACCATGAGCTGCAGAATGTGACGAAGGGCGAGAAGGAGCGCGTGAGCGCCTTCCTCGAGCTGAACGGGAAGAAGCAGAGCCCCTGGCTCGAGTGCTCGGCGGGCGACATCGTGGCCATGGCCAAGCTCAAGAAGACGGTGTTGGGCGACGTTCTGGCGGCCCCTGGCCTGCACGTGAAGTTCGCCCCCTATGTTTTCCCGAGCCCGGTTTATTCGCAGGCGGTGCGGGGCAAGACGCAGGCCGACGAGGATAAGATCGGGACGGCGCTGCAGCGGCTGACCGAGGAGGATCCGACGATCCACATCGAGCGCAACCCCGACACGCACGAGACCGTGATCTCGGGGCTGGGGGACATGCATCTGGCGGTGTCCGTGGACCGCATGCATCGGCGCAACGGCGTGGAGGTGGCCCTGACGATTCCCAAGGTGCCGTACAAGGAGACGGTGACGGGGCACGGGGAGGGGCACTACAAGCACAAGAAGCAGACGGGCGGGCGCGGGCAGTACGGCGAGGTGTACCTGCGCGTCGCGCACATGCCTGCGGGCGAGACGGAATGGTTCGAGGATGCGGTGGTCGGGGGCGTGATTCCCGGCAACTTCATGCCCGCCATCCAGAAGGGCCTGCTGGAAGGCATGGCGCGCGGTTCGGTGGCGGGGTATCCGGTGGTGGGCGTCAAGACGACCGTCTACGACGGCTCGTACCACGACGTCGACTCCTCGGAAATCGCCTTCAAGATCGCGGGCTCCAGGGCGTTCCGGGACGGTATGAGCAAGGCCAAGCCGGTGCTTCTGGAGCCGATTATGGAAGTGAAGGTCATGTTCCCCGATCATTACATGGGGGATGTGACGGGAGATTTGAACCACCGCCGCGGCCGCATCCTGGGCGTGGGGGTGGACGACGGCATGGAGGTGATGACGGCTGAAGTGCCGATGGCCGAGCTGTTCATGTACAGCGCCGAACTGCGCAGCATGACGGGGGGCCGCGGATCGTTTACGATGAAGTTCTCGCGCTATGAAGTGGTGCCGGCCAACGTCGCCCAGAAGATCAT
>JBIIYJ010000297.1:0-6590 GCA_044346855.1 Kiritimatiellia bacterium | reverse complement strand
AAGCCGGTCCGGCCGGTCGTCGTCATTTTGATCAGCGACGGCCTGCCCACCGCCGGCGTGCGCGACAGCGCGGAGATCATCTCGGCCTTCACCCGCGAGAACGGCGGGGCCGTCTCCGTCTTCGCCATGGCCACGTTCGACCAGGCGAACCTGTACCTGATGGACATGCTGAGCTACATGAACCGGGGTGATTCCACCGCCGCGCGCCGGGGGCGCTGGTCGATTCCCGACGTGCTCGACGCCCAGTTCATTGGCGTCAACCGCCCCGTCCTGAGCGACATGCATTTCCGCTTCTCGTCGCCGGGCGCCGAGATGGTTCCCCTCCAGACCCCGAACCTGTACCTGGACCGCTCGCTGGTGCTGTACGGCCGTTTTCCCAAGAATGCGGACCGCGTCGTCTTCCAGGTGGTGGGCCGGTCGGGCGAGAAGGGGTGCGACATGGTGTTCGACCTGAAGATGGACCAGGCGGTCAAGGGCGACGTCGTGATCCGCGAGGAGTGGGCCTGGCACAAGATCTACGGGCTGATCGGGGAGCACACGCGGACGAAGGACCCGGCCGCGGTTTCGGAAATCAAGCGCCTGGCCAAACGGTACGGCCTGAGCGTGCCCTACGCCGACGAGTTGAAGTGATATGATTGACGTGAACCATCTGACCCGCCGGTTCGCCGGCGTGACGGCCGTGGACGACCTGACCTTCTCCGTGGAGGCGGGCGAGGTGGCGGCTTTGCTGGGGCCCAACGGGGCCGGCAAGACGACGACCATCCGCCTGCTCACCGGGTATCTCCAGGCCACGGGCGGCTCCGTTTCGGTGGGGGGGCTGAGTTTGGACAAGGATTCCCTCGAGATCCGCCGCCACATCGGGTATCTGCCCGAGAACGCGCCGATGTACCCGGAACTTCGGGTGCGCGAGCACCTTTCCCTGATGGGCGGCCTGTATGGCCTGTCGATCCGGAAGCGACTGCAGCGGATCGCGTGGGTGCTCCACGCCTGCGGGCTGGAGGAGGCGGCGGACCGCATCATCGGCCAGCTTTCGCGCGGCTACCGCCAGAGGGTCGGGCTGGCCGCCTCCATGCTGCACGATCCGGATGTGCTGATCCTCGACGAGCCCACGGCGGGGCTGGACCCCAACCAGGCGCGCGCGATCCGCGACGTGATCCGGACGCTGGGCGGAACCCGCACCATCCTGATGTCCACGCATTCCCTGGCGGAGGCGGAAAGCCTGTGCCGCCGGGTGCTGATCCTGAACCGCGGCAAGCTGGTCGCCCTCGACACGCCGGAGGAGTTGCGCCGGTGCAGCCTGGGCTGCCACCGCGTGGCCGCCGAGATCCGCGCCCCGCTGGACGCCGTCAAGGAGAAGGCCGCGACGCTCCTGTTCGCCGAAGAGGTGGAGGCCGAGACCGACGGGGAGTGGGTCCGGGTCCGCATCACCAGCCACAAGGACGCGGACCTGAGGACGGACCTTTTCAACCTGGCGGTCCGGGAGAACTGGACCCTCCGGGAACTGCGGGCCGATCATCATACGCTGGAAGACGTCTTCGTCTCCCTGACCCGCGAGGAGGCGGCCAATGGATAGGCTTCAGGCGGTCTGGCGAAAGGAACTGGTCTCGCATCTGGTGACGCCCTCGCTCTATGGCATGGGGACGGTCTTCCTGGCCGTGACGGGCCTGAATTTCTGGAAGCTGGCCCAGGAGAGCGCGGGCTCGCCCACCTCCATGAGCGTTTTGCTGTTCGGTCCCATCTTTTTCTGGATCATCACCCTGGTGCTGGTCACGGCGCTCACCATGCGCTCGTTCGCCGAGGAGAAGCGTTCCGGCTCCCTCGAACTCCTGATGACCGCTCCCCTGCGGGACGTGGACCTGGTGGGCGGCAAGTTCACGGCGGCCTTCACGCTGCTGGTCCTCATCGTCCTGCCCGTGGCGTCGTATCCCTGGATACTGCGGGCCTGCAGTTCGGGGCCGTGGACGGTGGATATCGGCCAGGTGCTCGTCGGGTTCTGCGGCGTGCTGCTGATGGGCGCCTTCTACACCTCCGTCGGCGTGCTCATCTCCGCCCTGTCGCGCGGGCCCATGCTGGCGGCGCTCGGAACCTTTTCCGCGCTCATGCTCCTGTTCTTCCTGGACGCCTTCTGGTACGCGGGACCTTCCGCCCCCATGCAGCGGATGATCGACCATGCCTCCGCGATCCAGCACGTGATGGATTTTTCCAAGGGGATCCTCGATTCCCGGGCGGTCATGTTTTACCTCTCCTTCACGGGCCTGATGCTGTATGCGGCGGTGAAGGTGATCGAATCCAAGCGGCGGCGGTAGGAGGACGAATGGCCGATCCGGTGGCAACTAAGAGCGTATGGAAACGGCGGGGCTGGCGGGCCGCGGCAGCCGCCAGCGCCGGGCTTTCCATGGCGCTGGCCCTTCTGCTCGTTCTGCTGATCAACGCCATTGCGGCGCGGTTCCCGGTCCGGCACGATTTCAGCCGCGCCCGGTTCTATGCGCTGTCGGACAAGACCCGCGCCATCCTAGACCAGGTGACGCAGCCGGTCGCCGTCACGGTTCTGGTCAAGACCGATTTCGAGATCTACCAGGAAATCCGCAGCCTGCTGCGCGAGTATGCCGCCGCCTGCCCGCGGCTGGCCATCCGGTTCGTGGATCCCGACCGGGACATCGATGAGGCCCGCGCCCTGGTCAAGAAGTACGGGCTGGTGGAATCCAACTGCCTGATCTTCGAGCTGAATTCCCGCATCGCGGTGGCGGAAGCCCGCAAGATGATGGAATACAATTACTGGCCCATGATCCAGGGGCGCGCCAAGACCCGCGTGGCTTTTCGCGGGGAGCAGATGATCTCCACCGCCCTGGAAGGCCTGATGCAGCCCCGGCCGCCGCTCGTCGTGTTCCTGACGGGCCAGGGCGAAGGCGACGTGGAAAGCTTCAGCCCCGCCGGTTTTTCGCGCCTCGGCATGGCGCTCCGTCGCGACGCCCTGCGCTTCATGAAAGTGCCCTCGACCGAGAGCCTGCCCGCCGACTGCAATGCCGTCGTGGTCCTCGGCCCCACCCGGGCTTTTCCGGCCGCGGCCCTCGACTCTTTGCGCGCCTACCTGGAGGGCGGGGGGCGGGTGATGTTTCTCCTGGAGAAGGGGCGAGGAAGCGGCCTGGAGCCGATTCTTGAAGACTGGGGAGTGAGCGTGGGGAATAACCGCGTGGCGGGGACGGGGCTCGCGGGCCGCGAGATCCTGGTCATGGATTTCGGCGATCATGGCGCCACCCGCGGCCTGCGCAACATGGCCGTCTCGTTTTATGGCCCGTACGAAGTCCGCGTCCGCTCGGAAGGCAGCCAGGCCGACCGCCTGCGCGCCAGCCCCATCGCGCTTACCGCGGCCAACAGCTGGGTCGAGACCAACCCGGCCGAGGATCCGCCCCGCTTCACGGAGAAGGAGGACCCGCCCGGGCCCGCCCCCGTCGCCGTGGCGGTGGAGCGCGGCATTCCCGCCGGCATCAAGGTCTCCCTGCCGCCCACGCGGCTCGTCGTGGTGGGCGATGCGGATTTCGTGGCCAACGGGGCGTTGGTGGGCGGCAACGAGGACTTTTTCATGGGCGCCCTGAACTGGCTCCTGGAACGGGAATACCTGGCGACCGTTTCGCCCCGGGCGCCCGATGAGATCCAGGTGGAGATGGGGACCGACCAGCGCAGCCGCCTGTTCCTGTGGGTGGTGGCGGGCTTGCCGGGGGCGGCCTTGTTGCTGGCGGGCTGGGTGGCCCTGGCCAGGCGGCGTTAAGCGGAGAGGACATGCATATTCGTACCCTTTTGGGGCTCCTGGTGGCCGTGCTGTTCGCCGGGGCCTTTTTTCTCTTCATCACCGTCCGGGACCGGTCGTCCGCCCCCGCGACGGCCGAAGGGGCCCTGCTGTTCGACCTCGATCCGCAGTCGGCCGACCTGCTGAAGGTCGAGACGGCCGCCTGGAAGGTCGAATGCCGCAAGCTCCGCGGCCGCTGGCGCATGCTGGCCCCGCTCGAGGGCGCGGCGGACATCGGCAGGATCGACCGCATTCTCGGCGAACTGGCGCTGCTGCCCCGCGAGGAGGTCACCACCCCGGAGCAGATGAAGCTTCGCGGCCTGACGCTCGAAAGCTACGGCCTCGACAAGCCCGGCGTCGCCATCACCGTCCGCTCGGGCTCCTCGGCCCCCGTCACGCTGCATGTGGGAGCCCCGGCCCCGTTTCCCTCCCTCATGTTCGTGAAGCGGTCCGACGAGACCGCGGTCGTGACCACGCGGACCAACATCCTGGCCGCCCTGCCGGCCGAGGCCGGCGACTTCCGCGACCGGCGGCTGCTGGAGGGGGATCCCGCCTCCGTGGTCCGGTTCGAACTGGAGCGCCGCGGTTCCGCTTTTGTCCTGCTGGCCCGGGAGAACGGGGACTGGTTCCTCCAGGAGCCGTTCGCGGATCGCGTTGACGCGTTGCGCATGCGGGATCTCCTGCGGGAGCTGCTCGCCGCCGAGGTGAAGGACGTGGTGTCGGACGAGCATGCCGACCCCGCCGCGTACGGCCTGGGCCCGGATGCCGTGGAAGCCGTCCTCACGCTGTGGCTCGCGGGCGAGACGTCGCCCGCCAGGGTCGAGTTCGGCCGCCCCTCCGGCCCCTCGGGCGATCGCCTCTGCGTGCGCCTCGGCGGAACCGGCCCCATCCTGGCGATCGGGACGAACCTGCTCAGCCTGCTCTCGTTCCGGGCGCAGGATCTGCGCGACCGGCAGCGGCTGCGCGTCCAGCCCGAGGCGGTGCGCGGCTTCACGCTGGAGACCGGCGAGCGGCGCCTCTCGGCCAGGGCCGGCGGGGGAGAGGGCTGGCAGGTCAACGAGCCGCTCCAGGCCAAGGGCGATGCGGAGCGGATCGGGGCGTTCCTGGTCCGGCTGCCGGCCTTGACCGCGGTCGGCTTCGATGAGACGGCGACGAACGAGCAGCCGCCGCTGGCGTCGGTGCGGCTGTGGACGGGGGAGGTGGCCGCGGCGGGCGCCCCGGCCCCGGCCGATTTCCAGCTGCGCGTGCTGTCCGCCGCGGACGGCGACCGCTACCGGGCCGACACCGGGACCGGCGGCGTCTTTTTCCTGGAAGGCCCCGCCGTGCGCCGCGTCTTCGGGGACGAGCCGTTCTGGGATCCGCTCCGGTTCCACGACCGGATCATGGTGGCGCTCTCCAGCAACGCGGTCCGGCGGATCGCCCTGGTGCGCGGCGAGGTGGAGCAGGTTGCCGAGCGCGACGAGAAGGGGCGCTGGCTGGCCCACGACGGCCGCCAGGTGAGCCCGGAGGCGCTGGACGCGCTGCTGCGGGCCCTTTCGGGCCTGCGGGCGGTGCGACTTGAGCTGCCGGCCGCGGATGAAGCGGCCTACGGATTCGAGACGCCGGCCGCCCGGCTGGAGCTGGGGCTGGACGGCGCCGGAGGCATCCAGAAAACCCTCCTGCTGGGGGCGGCGCTGCCGGACGGCGGCCGCTTCGCGCGGGTGCAGGGGCAGGACCTGGTCTTCGTGCTGCCCCCCGAGGCGGGCGCCGTCCTGATGCGCGATCTGCTCCAATGAAGTCCCCGTATTTCAAGAGGCCCGCCTTTCATTTTCCCCGCCGGGAGCGGGGTCGTTCCTATGTTGGGACCATCGTCCGCGGCGCGCTGCTGCTGGCGGCGCTGGCGCTGGCCTGGGTTTTCGCCGTGCTCGCGCTGGGCATTCCCTCGTCCTGGATCCGCGTGATAGAGTCGCACCTTCCGCCGACCCCCTTCGCCGCCGAGGCGGCCACGATCAGCTACGACCCGTTCCGGGGTGTCGTGCTCCGCAACGCGCGCATCTACCACAAGGGGGACGTGGGGCTTCCGCTGGTGGCGGCCGAGACCGTCAAGCTGTCCGTCAATCCGCTGGCGCTCCTGGCGGGCCGGGCCTGGCTGAGCGAGGTCAAGGTTGTCGGCGGCACGATCCGCGCCCCGCGGCTGGCGCCCCCGGGCAATGGCGGCAGGGCCGCCGATTTCGGCCACTGGAGCTTCCGCGCGGACGTGCGGGACACCCGGCTGTTCGGGGAGCGCCTCGGGCACGGCAAGGCGGAGGTGGCGCTGGACGGCGCCCGGCTTCGGCTGGACCGGGTCCAGGGCGACATCGGCGAAGTGGGGGGGGCGGCCGCCTCGCTTCAGGGCTCCCTGGACCTGGACCTCGCAAGCCGGCTCTTCAAGGCCAACCTGAACTGGAGCGGCAACCCGCTCGCCATCGAGGCGTTCCTCGTGGAACTCGGCACGCCCGGGCCGCTCTACTATTTTCGCCTGTTCAAGCCGGGCGCCAAGCCCCCCTCGGGCGACGCCGAGATCGAGGGCCGCTTCGGCGAGAACTGGTCGCTGGCCATGGCCCTTTCCGGGGCGGCCCGCGACTGCCGGTACAGGGACGTGGAGATGCGGCAGCTGTTCCTTAATGTCCAGTTCAAGGCGGGCGCCGAGCGCGACGCGGAGCTGGCCTTCGACCCCGTGGTCATGATCCGGCAGGACGGGCTGGCCGCGGGTGGATTCACCGTGGATTTCAAAACCGGTGACATCCGCTTCGACGGCTATTCCACCTGCCCCCCCGTCACCCTCGTG
>JBIIYJ010000067.1:0-20121 GCA_044346855.1 Kiritimatiellia bacterium | reverse complement strand
TGGCCGCGTTCCGCCTGGAAGGGCCCGGGGGCGTGAGCTTCCCGAACGGGCGGATGCGGCTTGAAAGCCTGCTGGACCCGGGGCCGGATTCGGATCCGGCGGCGAACCAGCGGGCCAACCTGGTCTTCTGGTGCCCGGAGGTGTTTCCCGACAACATCCGGATCTCCTGGGAGTTCACCCCGCTCCGCGAGCCGGGCCTGGCCATCCTGTTCTTCGCCGCCTCGGGCAAGGAGGGCAGGGACCTGTTCGATCCCTCCCTGGCGCCGCGCAACGGACCCTACAACCAGTACCATCACGGGGATATCCACGCCCTGCATGTCTCCTACTTCCGGCGGCGGTACGTCACGGAATGCAGCTTCCACCTGTGCAACCTGCGAAAGAGCTACGGCTTCCACATGGTGGCGCAGGGGGCCGATCCCATCCCGCCGGTGGCGCATGCAAAAGGACCGTATCGCCTGACGGTCATCAAGCGCGGGCCGGATACGGTCTTCCGCATCGGCAGCCTCAATCCGCGGGATCCCGACCTGGAAGTCCTGCGGTGGCGCGATGACGGGAAAACCTTCGGCCCCCTCCTGCGCGGCGGCCGCATCGGGTTCCGCCAGATGGCCCCCCTCGTTGCCGAGTATGCCAATCTGACGGTCGAGGCCCTCGATCCCGCCGCGGAGGGAATCCAGCCATGAGACCCGACACACGGTAAGGGGTAAGCCATGCAGCGCGCCGTCTATATCGAAGAGCCCGCCGTCTTTATCCGTCACACGGCCCGGCGCAGTTTCATCGGCCCCGGCCTTTACAAGCGGGAGTCCGGCGACCTGCTGATGGCCGCGCCCTGGGGCCGGCCCCCGACCCATTTCGAGCAGCTGGCCGCGACGTTCCCCGTGCCCATGGTCTACCGCAGCTCCGACGGCGGGCGCACCTGGCGGGAGCGCGGCCGGCTCGCGATGGAGTGGTCGCTCCCGGGCATGATCAGCGACGGCGGGATCTCGTTCCTCCGCCTGCTCGACGGCCGCCTGGCCTTCCTGGCGCACCGCCATGTCCAGGGGCTGCACGGGGGCGGGCTGCCGGTCATTTCCTTTTCCCGCGACGACGGGGAAAGCTGGACCCCGGCGGCCGTCGTCGGCCAGCCCGAGGGCGTGTGGTACGTGATGAACGACCGGCTGATCCAGATGGCGGGCGGCCGCCTGGTTGTCCCCGTTTCGCATATGCCGAGGGGCGCCGGCGCCCAGGAAGGCGACCGGAACCTGGGCCTGTGCTTTTACAGCGACGACGCCGGCGCCACGTGGCGCCCGTCCCGGAAGCCGGCGGACCTTGCGGATGCGCGCGGCATGGCCGAGCCGTGCGCGGCCGAGGTGGCCGTCGGCCGCCTGCTCATGCTGGCCCGCACGGGCAGCGGCCGCCTGTACCGGTCCTGGTCCGGGGACGGGGGCGACTCCTGGTCGGAGCCCGAGCCCACGACCCTGCCGGCGGCCTGCTCCCCGCTCACGTTGAAGACGCTGCCGGACGGCCGCCTGATCGTCTTCTACAACCACGCGGAGCCGCTCGGACCCGGCGCCTTTTTTCCCCGCACGCCCCTCTGTTACGCGGTCTCGGCCGACGGCGGCCTGACCTGGGGCGAGCCCGTGCTGGTGGACGGGGCGGGGGCGGCGCGGAAGGACCGGCAGAGCATCTATCCGTCCGTCTGCTTCACGGGCGAGGGGATGGTGGCGGTCTATTCCACCCACGAAGCCGACCCGCAGGGGTCTTTCGCGGGGCAGTATTCCCACGAGCGGGCCGATTGCGGCGGGAAGCGCGCGATCCTGGCTTATCCGGGATAGACAGGTGGATCATGTCACGGGGGGTAGTTCTTAATCCTAATCTTAATCCTAATCTTAATCCTGAAACGGAGGCGGTATGATTCCGGTTTGGCGTGACGTCGAGGTGCTGATTGTGGGGTCTTCCAGTCGGGCGGTGGAGGCCGCGCTTGAAGTCCGCCGCCGGGGCATGAGCGCCCTGGTGGTGGCGGACTTGAGTTATTTCGGCGAGGAGTCGGCGGGCACGCTCACCTGCGCTCCCGTCCTGCCCGGCGCCGTCAAGCGCGGGCTGGAGGAGTCGCTGCTGCGGGCCGGAGTGCCGTTCCTTTACCTGGTCCGGCCCGTCTCGCTGCTGCGCGACGCGGACGGGCGCGTGGCGGGCGCGCTGCTGGCCGCCCGGACTTCGCTCCTGGCCGTGACCTGCCGGTCGGTGGTGGACGCTACGCGGTTCGGGACCGTCTGGCGCCTGGCCGGAGCCAAGGCGGTTCCTGTTAAGAATGCGCCCGCGAAAGTCGCGTGGAACGTGATTGCGACCGGGGCGCCCGAGGGGGCGGAGGAACTGCCGGCCCTGTTCCGGCGGGAGGACAAGACCTTTCGCCTCTTCCGCGTGTGGGCGGAGCGGGGGGCTGACGCGCTGTCCCGCGAGCACGCCGCCCGGGCGGCGCTCCAGGACGGGCGCCTCCTCGCCACGGCCGATCTGCTCCAGGATTCGGCGGAGGAGACGTTCTCGCCCGTGCCTGACATCTACGCCGGCGCCGGGCCGGTCGAACCCCGCCCCGTCCGGCCGGTTGTACCTGTAAAAGGTACAGATTGGTTTGCGCCGGCGTTCCTGAGGCGGGCGCTCGGCGGGGTGGACGCCGGGCCGGCCGGCCTGCCGGTGCTGGGCCGGTTCGACGTGGTGGTGGCGGGCGGCGGGACCGGCGGAGCGCCGGCCGGCATCGCGGCCGCGCGGGCCGGGGCCAGGACGGTCGTGCTGGAGGCGCAGCACGCCCTGGGCGGCGTGGGGACGATCGGGCTGATCTCGTGCTACTGGTACGGCAACCGGGTCGGGTTCACGCGCGAGCTGGATGACGCCGTGATGCGCCTGGACGAGGAAAGCCGGGCCAAAAAAGGCGTCAGCTGGAGCCCCGAGCTCAAGTCGGGGGTGTACCACCGCCTGCTGCGGGAGGCCGGCGGCACGGCCTGGCTGGGGAGCTACGCGTTCGGCGTCCGCAAGGACGGCGACCGCGTGACCGGGGTGCTCGTCTCGACCCCCTATGGCGCGGGCGTCCTGGAGACGAACAGCGTGATCGACGCGACCGGCAACGCCGACATCGCCGCCGCGGCCGGCGCGCCCTGCCGCGTGATCGGGGCGGACCACGTGGCCGTCCAGGGCACCGGGCTGTCCCCGCGCGCCTGGCCCGGCATCCGCGGCCAGAACTCGGACCACACCTTTGTGGACGAGACCGACCCCGAGGGGATCACGCACGCGTTCGTGAACGCGCGCGCGAAGTTCCCGAACGACTTCGACACGTCGCCGCTGGTGAACACCCGCGAGCGCCGGCAGATCGTGGGCGACCTCGTGGTGTCGCCTCTCGACATCCTGGCCCACCGGACCTTCCCGGACACGGTGGTCACGGCGATCAGCAATTTCGACACGCACGGCTACATCATCCACCCCGTGTTCATGGTGGCCGTGCCCGACCACGGCGCGCTGCAGGCGCACGTGCCGTTCCGCTGCCTGCTGCCGAAGGGGGTCGAGGGCGTGCTGGTGGTCGGCCTCGGGCTGAGCGCGCACCGCGACGCGCTGCCGGTGATCCGGATGCAGGCGGACGTGCAGAACATGGGCTACGCCGCCGGGCTCGCGGCCGTGATGGCGGGCAAGGGGCGGTTCAGGGACCTGGACGTGCGGGCGCTGCAACGGCGGCTGGTCGGGGCCGGCATTCTCGCGCCCGAGGTGGCGGCGCAGGAGGATTCGTTCCCCGTGCCGGAGTCGGCGGTCCGGGAGGCGCTGGCCGACCTGGCCTCGGCGAAAAACGTGGCCGTGCTCTTCGCGTTTCCCGGGAAGAGCCGCGCGCTACTGGCGCGGGATCCCCGGCCGGAGGCGGCCCTGATCCTGGGGCTGATGGGCGGGGCCGAAGCCGCGCCCGCCCTGGCGGAGGCCGTGCGGGGCATGGCGTGGGACGCGGGGTGGAATTTCCGGGGCATGGGGCAGTTCGGCGCGAGCATGAGCCGGCTGGACGCCTTCATCCTGGCTCTGGCCCGCACGCGCCAGCCGGAGGCGGTTTCAGCGATCGGGGAGAAAATCCGCCAGCTCGGCAGCGACGCCTTCTTTTCCCACTGCCGGGTGGCGAGCGTGGCCGCGGCCCTGCTGCCGGAACTGGCCGGCGACCTGGCCGCCCTGCTGGACAAGCCCGGCATGACGGGGCACGCGCAGCTCGACACGCTGGCGGTGATCGGCCGCGCGAACGGCGACCGGTGCGAGAACGAGGCGCGCAACCTGGCCCTCCGGGAGCTGCACCTCGCCTGCGGCCTGTTCATGGCCGGCGACTCGACAGGGCGGGCCCGCGCCATCCTGGAGACCTATGCCATGGACCTTCGCGGGCCCTTTGCCCGCCATGCCCGCGCCGTGCTGGCGGGCGACACGGTGGGGGAACTGGCATGACGCCGTCTCGCATGCCGCCGGTTCCGTCCTACCTCGCCGCCCACGCGGACCAGTGGCGGATCGATCCCCATGCCGCGAACCTGGAGTGGTTCCGGCAGGCGAAATTCGGGCTGTTCATTCATTACGGACTGTACTCGGCTCTGGGTAAGGGCGAGTGGGTGCAGTTCAACGACAAGATCCCGGTTGCGGAATACGAGAAGCTAAGCGACAGCTTCCGGCCGGACACGTTCGACGCCGACTTCATCACCGATCTCGCCTGCGAGGCGCAGATGTCGTATGTCAACCTGGTCACCTGCCATCACGACAGCTTCTGCCTGTGGAACTCGCGCAACGAGCCGTTCAACAGCGTGAACGCGCCCTGCGGGCGGGACCTGGTCGGCGAGCTGGCGGCGGCGTGCGCGAGGAAGGGGCTCGGCTTCTTCGCCTACTACACCTATCACCTCAACTGGCGCCATCCGAAATTCCTGTCGCGCGAGTATTTCTCAGCGGCCCGGCCGGACTATCCCCGGCCCGAGCCCCGCTACACGTTCAAGGGCCTCGAGGATTTCTGGGAGTACGTGGACTACGCGCACGCCGCCCTGGCCGAACTGCTGACGGGCTACGGGCCGCTGGCCGGGGTGTGGCTGGATCTCATCATGGCCTATTACGCGCAGCCGGACCTCATGCCGGTGCGGGACACCTATGCGCTGGTGAGGAAGCTCCAGCCGCATGCGCTGGTGGCCTTCAAGCAGGGCGCCACGGGGGACGAGGATTTCGCCACGCCCGAACGGCATTTCCATTCGCTCGAGGACCGGGCCCGGGAGCGCTTCGGGGAGCGGTCGGGCCGGGTGGCCGCCGAGGCCTGGGCCAAAAACAGGAACAAGCACAACGAGATCTGCGCCACTCTCCAGGACGGCTGGTGGGGGTACGGCGCCGAGGCGAAGCACATCGGCTCCGAGGATGTCTGGAGCCTGCTCGGGCACGCGGCGGGGCACGACTGCAACCTGCTGCTCAACGTGGGACCCTTGCCCGACGGCAGCGTGCATCCGGCCGACATCGCCACCCTGCGCGCGGTGGGACGGCGCATCCGGGAACAGGGCTGGCCGGTTTCCGGCGGGACGCCTCCGGCCTCCGGCGCCGTTGCGGGAGCGCCGCCTGTCGCATGAACACGCCGTTGAATCCATTCCGGGAAGCCGCGGCCTTGCGGGACATCCGCGCGCTCGAGTCCGTTCCCCGCGTATTCGAAAGCAAGCCCGTCGAGGGCGAAGGCGTCCAGTCCCTTTTTTATGAAAGCGTGCCCTGGCGGGGGAAGCCGACCCGCGTCTTCGCCTACTGCGGTGTTCCCGACGCCCCGGCCGGGGAACGCGTGCCGGGCATGGTGCTGGTGCATGGCGGCGGGGGCTCGGCGTTCATTCGCTGGGTGAAGCTCTGGATGAGCCGGGGCTACGCCGCCATCGCCATGGACACCTGCGGCTGCGTCAGCGGCGGGGGTCACCAGAACCATACGCCCCACGAGCACGGCGGGCCGCGCGGGTGGGGGGGCTTCGACCAGCTTGACGAGCCCCTGGCGGACCAGTGGCCCTATCACGCCGCCGCGGCGGTGATCCGGGGCCATTCGCTGCTGCGATCCTTACCCCGCGTGGATCCCGGGCGGATCGGCCTGACCGGCGTGTCGTGGGGCGGCTATCTCACGGCCATCGTCGCGGGGCTCGACGCCCGCTTCCGGCTCGCGGCCCCCGTCTACGGCTGCGGCTTCCTGGGCGACAATTCAACGTGGCTCGATGAGTTCCGAAAAATGGGACAGGAGCCCGCCCGCCGCTGGCTCGGGCTCTGGGATCCGGCCGTCTACCTGCCGAAGGCGGTCCTGCCGATGGTGTGGGTGACGGGGACGAACGACTTCGCTTACCCCCTGGATTCGTGGCAGAAGTCCTATCGCCTTGCGCCGGGGGGCCGCACCCTGAGTCTGCGTGTCCGCATGCCGCACGGCCACGGGGGGCCGGGGGAAAATCCCCCCGAGATCCTCGCGGCGGCGGACGCCCTGTTCCGCGGCGGCGCCCCGCTCGCGCGCATCACGGGCGCCGCGCGCGACGGGAGGCGTGTCCGGGTTTGCTTCGAAAGCCGGGCAGCCGTGGTGCGGGCCGAATTGAATGTCACGACGGACACCGGGCCCTGGCTGGACCGGAACTGGCGGACGGAGCCGGCGGTGCTGGAGGCCGCGGGCGGGGCCGCGGCCGGCGAACTGCCCGAGGGCGCCGCGGCCTGGTATCTGAACCTGGTCGATGAACGGGGGTGCGTCGTCAGTTCCGAGCATGAAGCCTTTTCTTCAAGCCCGGGACCTGCTATCACATCCCCGATCGCGAGCAACGGGAGCCGAGCATGATCGATGTCTTCAGCCTGCCGAAACTGGAGTTTCCCAAGGGATTCCTCTGGGGCTCCAGCACCTCCGCCTACCAGATCGAGGGGGACTGCCCGAACAACGACTGGGACCGCGGGGCCCGCGAGGGCCGCTGGAAGGAAGCCTGCGGCAAGGCCTGCAACCATTATGCGCTGTACCGCGAGGACGTGGACCTGATCCGCCGGCTTGGCCACCAGGCCTACCGGTTCAGCGTCGAGTGGTCCCGCGTCGAGCCTTCCGAGGGGCGGTTCGACGCCGAGGCGACCGGTCATTACGTGGACCTGTGCCGCCGCCTGGCCGAGGCCGGGATCAAGCCGTGGGTCACGCTCTTTCATTTCACGAATCCCCTCTGGTTCGCGGACAAGGGCGAGTGGCACAAGGAGGAAAACGTCGCCTGCTTCCTCCGCTTTGCGGAGCACATCGTGCCGAAGCTGGCGCCCTACGTCGCCGGCTGGGCCCCGATCAACGAGTACAATTTCTACAGCGGAGCGCCCAACCCGCCCGAGGAGCACCGCAAGCTCGCGAACTACGCTTTCAACGTCCTGTTCGCCGACGCCGGGGCCTACGACATCATCAAGGCGCACTCGACGGCGCCCTGCGCCTCGCCGATGGCCTACCTGACCTTGCAGCCGTTCCGACCGCACGATCCGTTCGACCGGGCCCTGACGGACTACGCCGACTGGGTGGCGAACGGCTGGTATTACCACGCCATCCGCACCGGCGAGCTGGTCTACCCCTTCACCGATGCGCGGGAGTGCCCGCAGGTCAAGGGCCGCGCGGATTTCTGGGGCGTGAACATGTACGCCCGCGACCTGGTGGACAGCCGCCGGAAGGACTGCCGGGCCCCGGGGCGGTACCACCACAAGGCGCTGCGGCTGGTCGGGTCGGCGGACAAGCCGTGGGAGTTTTCGCCCGACGAGCTGATGGCCAACCTCTGCCGGCTCCGGGACAAGCCGGTCTACATCACCGAAAACGGCCTGGCGACGGACGACGATCGTTTCCGCATCGGGTACATCGCGCTCCACCTCGCCGCGCTCCGCCAGGCCCTGGATTTCGGGGTCGACGTGCGCAGCTATTTCCACTGGTCGCTGTTCGACAACTACGAGTGGGGGAGCTTTGACCCGAAGTACGGCCTGGTCGCGTATGACCGCGCGACCTTCGCGCGGACGCCGAAGCCCAGCGCGTGGTTTTTCAAGGATGTCATTGCCGCGAATGCGATCAGCGGCGAACTGGTTCGGAAGCATCTGGCGGCGTGGCCTTCCATGGCGGCGGTGCCGGGTCGGTGAGTGAATGCGCGAAAGGACAGGGAAGGGAGCATTATGAAGACGATCACACATCGGGCCGATTTCTGCGTTGTCGGAGGCGGGTTGGCGGGCATGAGCGCGGCGATCGCCGCGGCGCGCCGAGGGGCGAAGACCGTGCTGATGCACGACCGGCCCGTGCTGGGCGGCAATGCGTCGAGCGAGATCCGCATGTGGGTGTGCGGGGCGCACGGGAAGAACAACCGGGAGACCGGCCTGGTCGAGGAGATCCACCTGGAAAACCTCTGGCGCAACAACGAGCCCAATTATTCCGTGTGGGACAGCATCCTGTACGAGAAGGCCCGGTTCCAGCCCAACCTCACGCTGCTGCTCAACTGCTCGTGCACGGCCGCGGAGATGAAGGGGCGCCGCATCGTTTCCGTCAAGGGCTGGCAGACGACCGCCGAGACGTGGCACGTCGTCGAGGCCCCGCTGTTCGCCGACTGTTCGGGGGACAGCATCCTAGCGCCGCTGACCGGCGCGCCGTTCCGCCTCGGGCGCGAGGCCGCCTCGGAGTTCAACGAGGACATCGAGCCGCCGGTCGCGGACAAGAAGACCATGGGCATGAGCTGCCTCATCCAGGCCCGCGAGACCGACGGGCCCCGGCCGTTCGTGCCCCCGGCCTGGGCCCATGTCTACAAGACCGACGCCGACCTGCCCAACCGCGACCACCGGCTCAAGGGGATGCAGAATTTCTGGTGGCTCGAACTGGGCGGGGAGTTCGATTCGATCCATGACACCGAGTCGCTGCGCGACGAGCTCCTGAAGGTCGCCTACGGCATCTGGGACCACATCAAGAACCGGGGCGATCACGAGGCGGCGAACTGGACGCTGGAGTGGGTGGGGTTCCTTCCCGGGAAGCGGGAGAGTCGCCGGTATGTGGGCGACTACACGCTGACGCAGAACGACGTGCGGGCGGAGGGGCGCTTCGACGACCTGGTGGCCTACGGCGGCTGGTCGATGGACGACCATCATCCCGCGGGGTTGCTGTATCCGGGGAAGCCTACGATATTCCACCCGGCTCCCTCGCCCTACGGGATTCCGTACCGCTGCCTCTATTCGAAGGAGATCGAGAATCTGTATTTCGCCGGCCGCAACATCAGCGTCACGCATGCGGCGATGAGTTCCACGCGCGTCATGGCGACCTGCTCGCTGCTCGGCCAGGCGGTGGGAACGGCGGCGGCCATCGCGACGGCCAAGGGTCTTTCCCCGCGCGGCGTTTACGAGAAAGAGATAGGGGCGCTGAAGCAGGCGCTCATGGACGACGACGCGTATCTGCCCTGGAACAGGCGGGCTGTCCCGGCGCTGTCGCGGGAGGCCGTGCTCACGGCGGACGCGGGCGACCCCGAGCCGCTGCGCAACGGCATCGACCGGCCGGTGGGGGAGGCGCTGAACGGCTGGCAGGGCGCCTGCGGCAATGCGGTCGAATACCGGTTCGGGAAGCCGGCGGCGGTGCGCGAGGCGCGCCTGGTGTTTGACAGCGACTTGAACCGCGCCGGCAAGAACATGCCGGCGCTGTGGCCGCTCGGGATGCCGCGGTATGCCTCTCCCGCCACGCTGGTCAAGGCGTTCCGGATCGACGTCGAGGTGGAGGGCGCGTGGAAGACGGCGGCGAAAATAGACAACAACTACCAGCGGCTGGCGCGCGTGCCGCTTGCCGCCACGGCCACGGCCGTGCGGTTTGTCCCCGAATCGACCTGGGGCGCCCCTGTTGTCACCGTTTTCGCATTTGAGTTGTCGTAAGGGTTTCACTCGTAGTCGTCACTTTTAGGAAGGGGACTTTTTCCACCTTGACGACTGTATCAGACACTGATACGGTTAGCGCATGATGGATGCTGAAAAGACGCCCTTGAAATCGCGGGTTTCCCTGGCGCAGCAGATTGTCGAGGTGCTGCGCGGGGAGATCGGGGTCCGCTTCAAGGCGGGGGAACGGCTGCCCGGGATGCGCCTGCTGTGCCGTCGTTTTGGAGTCAGCATCAATACCGTTGCCTCGGCGATCGACCTTCTCGCCCGGGACGGGCTCATCACCGTCCGGCAGGGCAGCGGCGCCTACGTCGCCGACCGCTGTCCGCGCAGGCGGGTGGGGATCCTGTCGGAGCTGAACCTTTTCCACCCCGGCATCGGCCGCTTCTACCCGGCCGTCGCCGATGCCCTGAAGGCCCGGCTGGAGGAGCGCGGCGAGGAAGTGCGCCTGTATGTCGGGACGGCGCTGGGCACGGCCGACGAATCGGGCTATTCGACCTGTCCGGGCTTCTGGGCTGACGCGGCGGCGGGGCATCTCGCCGGCGCCGTGATCCTGACTACGAAATCCACCTCGGCCTTCGGTGAACGCTTGCATGCCTGTTCGATCCCGATGGTCGGGGACAAGACCGAGTTTTCCGCGATGTTGGATACCCCCGGCATCATCACCGCCGCCGTGCGGCGCCTCGCGGCGCGTGGCTGCCGGCGGCTTGGCCTGCTGTCGTGGCGGACCGTCGAGCCGTTCCGCCAGGCCGTGATGGAGTGTGGCCTGGTCACGGATGACGCCTGGATCCGCAGCGACCTCAACCCGGCGGTCCGCGGGGCCGGATGGGACGAGTTCCGTGAAATCTGGGGGGCCAGGGGCCAAAAACCCGACGGACTGGTCATCCTCGACGATATGCTGTATTATGATGCCCAGATGGCCATGTTCGAGCTGGGCGTGCGCGTGCCCGGGGATCTGCAGCTGGTCGTCCAGACCAGCCGCGGCGCGTCCCCGCCCAGTCGTCTGCCCGTGGACGCCATCGAGGTCGATCCGGTCGAGCTGGCTTCGGCGCTGGCCGACCTGCTCGGCAGGCGACTGGGCGGCGAGCCGCTCGCGCCCGTGACGAGGATCCTGTCGTACAGGGAGGTCCGGGCGGAAAGCGGCGCGGCTAAAGCGCGCAGGGTAGCCAGGGCGGCCAGGGGATGAAGCGATCAAATCGGAACTCGTTCCGGAATTGTGCAAACGGCAGAGCAGGGGAGGGGCTGAGATGAAGCAGAAGCGAAAAAGCCTGTTGATGATCGCGGCACTGGGCGTCGCGCTGTCCGCGCATGCGGTCGACCGGGTCTGGAATGACACCTCCGCGGATTTCAACAACGCCTCCAGCTGGAACACCGGGTTGCCGGATACCGCGAATCCGGCCGCCTTTCAAGCCGATGCCGACACGAACATCGTTAATCAGCCGAACCTCACGGATGACATCGCCGTCCAGCAGGTGCGGTTCACGGCCAACTCGTCCACGAACTACGTGCTCACGGCAAATGCCGGAAAAAAGCTGACGCTCACGGGCGTTGGCTCCACGGCGACCGCGGGGACGGGGGCTGCTCTGATGGCCAACAACAGTGTCGGGGTCAACACGATCTCGGCGCCCATCGTACTGGGCGCGGCGTCCTACAGCACCCAGTATTTCCGCGTGAACACCACCGGCGGAACCCTGCTCGTGCCCGGGAACATCTCGGAGGCTAATCCCGGGATCACGCTGTGCGCCATCGGGAGCGGAAACGCCTTTCTGCGCCTGGCGGGAAGCAACAGTTTCTCCGGCGGCTTGATTGTCAATACCACCGTGCTTGAGGTAGGCAGTTCAAATGCTGTTCCTTCCCTCGGACTCCTCTCCCTGGGCAACGCCGGCACGATCAGATCCTCGGACTTGACGCCCCGCACCTTTGC
Source organism: Kiritimatiellia bacterium (assembly GCA_044346855.1). Lineage (GTDB taxonomy): Bacteria > Verrucomicrobiota > Kiritimatiellia > CAIKKV01 > CAIKKV01 > CAIKKV01. Next base: position 8,348 of record JBIIYJ010000067.1, on the reverse strand, counting down.
CAACCCGTTCGAACTGGCCGGTACGTTCACCTTCGGCAGCGGGACCCCCGCCTACATGGGCAACCTCATCTTCACCAACGCCGGCACGTTGACAGCCGATTTCGTGACCACCGTGCCCAGCGTCAATCCGTCTCCCGTCAGCGCCGTGGCCTTCGAAGGCCCCATCGGCGAGTCCGGCAGCCGCGCCCTCACGGTGTTTGGAAGCACCAGCGGCGTCGGATACGGTTACCTGTTCCTGCTCGGTCCCAACACCTACAGCGGCAAGACGACGATCAACACCGCCGGCACGGCCGGGCCCGTGGTCATCAACACGATCGGCAACGACGGCGAAACCGCCAGTTCGCTGGGCGCGCCCACCGGCGCCGTCCGCTCCCTCTATATGGCGGCGGGATCCTCTTCTTCCAGTCATGGCAACCTCCGCTATATCGGGGGCACGACATCCACCGACCGTCCGATCGTCGCAGGAAACGCCGGCACATCGGGCGCCACGGCGCCCACCATGGTCACCCTCGACGCCTCGGGGTATGGTCCCTTGACTTTCACGGCGCCCATGACCCTGCTCGGAGGCGCCTCGACCTCCTCCCGGCAGCTGAATCTGATCGGCACCGGGCAGGACGCCAACACGTTCGCCAACACGATTCCCAATTTCACGACCGGCAGTTCGCTTGCCGTCAACAAGAACGGCGCCGGCACGTGGGTCCTTTCGGGATCCAACGGCTTTGCGGGTCTGCTCACGGTCAACGCAGGCAGGCTTGTGCTTGATTTCACCAACCAGGCGACCGTCCTGGCCACCGCCAACAACCTGTCCATGGGGGGTGGCACGCTGGCGTTGAAGGCCAAGGGCGGCAGCGCCTCCGCCCAGACGCTCGGGAACCTGACGCTGACGGATCATTCGCTGAACCGGATCGAACTGGCGCCCAACGGAGGCTCGATGGCGCTCACGCTCGGAAATACCTGGACGCGGGGCTCGGGCGCCGGTCTGTATCTCGACCTGCCGGCGGGGGCCGACCTGGCCGCCTCGCCCGCCCTGGTTAACGGACTACTTCTCTATGCCGCTGTCGAGGACGACGCCGCCATCGGGTTCGCCACGACCAACACCAGCGGCCGGGTCGTCCGGTACGCCCACGCCCCGTCCCAGTTGCTAACGGCGAGCCCGGGGTTCAGCAACACCACAAACCTGTATCTGACGAACAGCCTGGTCATGTCGGGGGGGAGCACGATGGGCTACACCCTTGATGTTGATACCGGCGACGGGGGATCGCTGGACCTGGGCGGGGGTACCCGGAGTCTGAATTCGGGAGCGTGGCTGTTCCATGGCGCCGGTGACTTCGCCATAACGAACGGGGTGGTCGGCGGCGGCTCCAGCGCCAGTGAGACGATTATCCATCACTATGCGGACGGCGACGTGCGTATCGAGAGCTGGGGGTCGGCCAATAACAATCTCGCCAAGTCCGGGCCGGGCACGCTCATCCTGGGCTACAAAAGCGGCGCTGGTTACCTGCGGTGTTACGAGGGCGCGGTGCGGGCGGACCACATCACCGTGTTGACGAATTACACCACCACCGCCCAGCGGTTTATCATCCTGAATGGCGGCGTGCTGGAACTCGGCGCCTCGGGGGACCTGTCCAATACGCTCGGAGGCGCCTCGGGGAATCTCCAATTCCTCGGCAGCGGCGGCTTCAGCGCCTATGGCGCCACCCGCACCGTCCGCCTGAACAACGGCACGGCCAGCCTTGACTGGGGCAGCGCTAATTTCATCCCCGCCAATAACGCCCTGCTGCTCAGCGGCAAGGACGCCAACGCCCTGATCGATTTCCAGAACGGCCTCGGTTTCGGCAACCAGCAGCGGCTGGTGCGCGTGGCCGACGGCGCGGCCGACGTGGACGCCCGGCTCTCCGGCGTGCTGTCGGGCGGCTACGGCGGCGGCCTGATCAAGGACGGGGCCGGCACGCTGGAGATCACCGGCGCCGCCAACACTTATCCCGGCGAAACGTGGGTCAGAGCCGGCACGCTGCTGGCGAACAATGCCGGCGGAACCGCCACCGGCTCCGGGACGGTGCTCGTTTTCAGCGGCGGGGCCATCGGCGGCACGGGCTCGGTCAGCCGACTTCGGCTTATGACCGGCGGCGCGCTACGGGTCTACGGGACCGCCGGCGGGGTCGGCACGCTTCGGGTGACGGGCGCCCTCGACATCACCGCCGGAACGCTGGACTTCTCCGGCCTCGGCGTCCTGCCGGCCGGCGACCTAGTTCTCGTCGAATGCGGTTCGCTGACCGGGACGTTCGCCAGCGTGACGAACCTGCCTTCCGGCCGGACCCTCGTCTATACGCCGACGTCCCTCGTGTTGAAAGGCTCGGCCGCCGGCTCCGTGATCCTGATCCGGTAGCCCGACAACAGCCGCTATGTCTAACCCCCAGCCAGGCTCCTCCGGCATGAACACCAGCTATTCCCTCAGCCAGCGTTCCATGCCATTCAGCGACGGCTGGGACGTCATCGTGGCGGGGGGCGGCCCTTCCGGTTGCGCCGCGGCGGCCGCGGCCGCCCGGGAAGGGGCGAAGACCCTGCTCATCGAGGCCACGGGCGCGCTGGGCGGCATGGGCACCCAGGGCCTGGTGCCCTGGTTCTGCGGCTATTCGGACGGCGAGAAGGTCATCGCCCGGGGGCTCGCCGAGTCGATCCGCCAGGGGCTCCTTGCGGGGATGCCGTTCCAGGCCCGGGAGCAGGGCTGGTGGCCGGCCATCGACCCGGAATTGCTCAAGCGGCTCTACGACGACCTGGTGACCGGGGCCGGCGCCACCGTGCTGTTCCAATCCCGCCTGTGCGCGGTGGAGCGCGCCGAAGGCGGCCGCGCGGACGCCCTCGTGGCGGCTGACAAGACGGGCCTCCGGGCCTTCCGGGCCAGGGTCTACATCGATTGCACGGGCGACGGCGACCTGGCCGCCTGGGCCGGCGCGTGTTTCGAAAAAGGGTACAGCGCCGGGGCGCTCCAGCCCGCCACGCACTGCTTCATGCTGACCAATGTCGAGCCGTATGACTGCTGGTACAACCCGCCCAAGCCCGGCGATCCCCCGCGCGCCGCGCCGAGCCTGCATTTCTTCGATCCGGAAAGCCCGGTCCACAAGGCCGTGGAGTCCGGCCGCTACCCCCTGATCGTGGACAAGCACTCGTGCAGCACGCGGATCGGGCCGCGGGCCTACGGTTACAACTTCGGGCACGTTTACGACGTGGACAACACCGATCCGCAGAGCGTCTCCCGCGCCCTGATCCACGGCCGCAAGCAGGCCGCCCAGTATCGCGACGCCTTCGCGGCCCTGCACCCCGCTTTTGCCGACGCGTTCCTGGCCGCCACGGGCGCGCTGCTCGGGGCCCGCGAGACGCGCCGCATCAGGGGCGACTACGTGCTGTCCCTCGACGACTATCTTGCCCGCCGCGATTTTCCGGATGAAATCTGCCGCAACGCCTACAACATCGATGTCCACACGCGGGGCGACATCGACGCCTCCCTGGCGCGCAAACTGGACCCGGAGGAGTTGCGGAAAAAGGTGGAGGAAGATGTCCGGCAACTGGGCAAGGGGGAGAGCTACGGGGTTCCCTACCGCTGCCTGACCCCCGAAACGCTGCGCAACGTGCTGGTGGCGGGCCGCTGCATCTCGACGGACCGTCAGGTCAACGGCAGCGTGCGCATCATGGCCTGCTGCCTCACCACCGGCGAGGCCGCCGGCGTGGCGGCCGCGCTGGCCGCCGCCGCCTCGGATCCCGACGTGCACGGAGTCGATACCCGCGATCTGCGCGCCCGCCTGCGCCGGCATGGCGCCTATCTGCCCGTCCGGGCGGGGGAGAAGGAGTCATGATGCAATCGGCTTCAACGCTTATCTTCGAACCCGGCAGCCTCTTTGCGCAATGCCATGCCAGCACCCTGGCCCGCCTCCCCGACGGGCGGTTCGCCGCATCCTTTTTCGCGGGAACGAAGGAAGGCCATCCCGATACGGCGATCTGGTTCACGGTCCGTTCCGAAAACCGCTGGTCGACCCCGCGCCGGCTCTTCAAGGTCAGCGGCGAGCAGCACTGGAACCCGGTCCTGTTTTCCGCGCCCGACGGCCTGCTGCACCTGTGGTTCAAGGCCGGCCCCGACTGCGCGAAGTGGAAGACCTGGCATGCGGTTTCCCGGGATGGCGGCGCAGTTTGGTCGGGGCCGACTCCTTTTCTGCACGCCGAGGAGCTGCCGCGCGGCCCCGTGCGCAATCCGCCCATCGTCACCGCCGGTGGCGTCTGGCTCGCGGGGGCTTCGGACGAGCTGCGGCCCGATTCCGCCGGCCGCGTCTGGTGGCCCTTCATCGATCGCAGCGAGGACGGCGGCCGCACCTGGACCGCGATCCCGATTCTCCTGGAGGCGGGCGCCCCGGCCGGCAAGGGCGGCATCCAGCCCGCGCTGTGGGAGTCGGAGCCCGGGCATATCCACCTGCTGCTGCGCACCGGCCTGGGCGCGATCTACCGGAGCGACAGCAACGACGGCGGCCGCGCCTGGAGTCCGGCGTACCGGACGGCGCTGCCCAACAACAACAGCGGCATCGCGGTCGCCCGGCTGGGGGACGGCCGGCTGGCGCTGGCGTGGAATCCGGTGGGAACGGACTGGGGCGCCCGCACGCCGCTGCGGCTGTCGCTGTCGTCCGACAACGGCCTGACCTGGTCCCGCCACCTCGACCTGGCCTCCGGGCCCGGCGAATTCAGTTATCCCGCGATTGTGGCGACCCCGGACGGGCTCGCCGCCACCTGGACCGATCGCCGGACGAGTGTCGGCTACTGGCAGGGAACGCCGGACCAGTTTAGTGAAGGGGCCGCTCTGTGAATCCTTCCGAGACAGTCCGGGGCCGGGTCGATCTGCATTGCCATTCCTCCGCCTCCAACGGTGCCACGGGCAAGCCGGCCGACATGGCGCGGACGTTCAAGCGGCTCGGTTTCTCGGCTTTCGCCCTGGCCGAGCATGACACCTTTCTTTCCCAGGAGGCTGCCGCCGCCGGGGCCGCCGAGGCCGGCATCGAGTTCGTGCCGGGCGTGGAGGTATCCACCCGCGTCGCGGACCCGCGGCTGGGGGGGCAGGCGTACGCGCATATTCTCGGCTACTATTTCAAGCGCACGGACGAACTGGAGGCCATGGTGGGCCGGGCGTACCGGGGCCTCGAGGCGAACCTCCGCAAGGGGCTCGAGCGGCTGCGCGCCCAGGGGATCGCCGACATCTCCGAGGCGGAGTTGAGCGCCTACATCCGCGCCGAGTGGGGCGCGGACGATCTGTGGAAAAAGCCGTTCAACTGTCCGATGCCGTTGGGCCAGCTGCTCCAGAAGCGCGGCCTGGGGCTGCCGGGCGAGCACAACGACGCCTGCCGGACCGCGGCGCGCGTGCTGGAGTTGACGTACCCGCCGGCCGAGTCGGCGACCTGGCCGGATGTCCGCGAGACGTGCGACACCCTGCATCGCGCGGGCGCGGTGGTTGTGCTCGCGCATCCGGCCAGCCTTGAGCGCGAGGCTCTGCTGCGCTGGCTGGACGGGTATGTGGACGGGATCGAGGTGTACCACCCCCGCAACTCGCCGGCATACCGGGCGATGCTGCTGGACGTGGTCCGGGAAACCGGCTGCGCGTTCACCGGCGGCAGCGACCTTCACTGGATGGGGTGGGACAATCTGCAGGCGTTGTTGAGCGATGCGCCGTACGCGTGCGTCGAGTCGCTCAAGGCGCATGCGGCCCTCCGTATGACAGGCGGGTAGGCGTCGTGGAACTCCGCCCTCCGTATGACTTTTGGACCAATAACAGGAACAAACATGAGCGGAACGGACAAGCAAGTCAAGGCGCTCGGCGATTCGCCGGAGATGTGGGGCGCGGCGCCGACGGGGGCGGATGCGGCTGGCCGGCGCGGCGACTGGTTCCGCGAAAGCCGGTACGCCCTGTTCATCCATTGGGGCCTTTACAGCGAGGCGGCCGGCATCTGGAACGGCCGCGCGCATTACGCCATCGCCGAGTGGCTGATGCATGCCGCGCGCATTCCGGTGCGGGAGTACGAGACGCTGGCGGCCCGCTTCAATCCGGTGGACTTCGATCCCCGGGCCTGGGTGCGCCTGGCGAAGGAAGCGGGCATGCGGTATATCGTGATCACCGCCAAGCACCATGACGGTTTCGCGATGTTCAAGTCGCGGGCCAGCGCCTACAACGTGGTGGACGCCACGCCCTTCGGCCGCGATCCCATCCGCGAGCTGGCCGACGCCTGCCGGGAGGGCGGGCTGAAGCTCGGCTTCTATTACTCCCAGTTCCAGGACTGGCATGAGCCCGATGCCGCCGGGAACACCTGGGACTTCCCGGCGCCTGGCGACTTCAGCCGATACCTGCGGGAGAAGGCCCTGCCGCAGATCACCGAGCTGCTGACGAACTACGGGCCGGTCGGGTTGATCTGGTTCGACACGCCGGGCTCGATTTCCCGCGAAGCCTCGGAGGCGCTGCTCGATCATGTGCGAAAGCTGCAGCCGGACTGCCTGGTCAACAGCCGCATCGGGAACGGCTTCGGAGACTACGCCACTCTCGGCGACCAGGAGGTTCCGCTGACCGCGCCGGACGGTCTTTGGGAGACGATCGACACCCACAACGACACCTGGGGGTTCGCCCGGAACGACCACAACTGGAAGAGCGCCGGGGAATTGATCGGGCGTCTGACGCGGCTGGTCAGCCTTGGCGGGAACTACATGCTCAACGTCGGGCCGACCGGCCGGGGCGTGATCCCGGAGGCGTCCGCGGAGATCCTGCGCGAGGTTGGGGCCTGGCTGCGGCGGAACGGCGAGAGCGTCTATGGCGCGGGCCGTTCCCCGCTGGGCCTGCAACCGTGGGGTTGCAGTACGCTGCGGGGCGACACGCTTTACCTGCATGTGCTGGCCTGGCCGGCGAGCGGGGAGCTTTGGGCGCCCGGCCTGGGCGCCGTTGCCCGGGAGGCCCGATTCCTGGCCACGGGCGAGGCGGCGCCCCTGACACGCGAAGGCGCCCACGTCCGGCTGGCGCTGCCCGCGCGGCCTCCCGACGGGCCGGTCACGGTCATCGCGGTCACGCTCGCGGGAAAGCCCGCCGCGGTCGTCCCGGGGGCGTTTCTCCACGCGGGTCAGGTCAACGATTTGGGCGCCCCTTTCGCCGCGCTGGCGGGCTGCCGGCTGGGCAAGCGGAGCTGGATGGAGAAGTTCGGCGACTGGCATCACGTCGACGTCATCGAGGGCTGGAGCGCCGGGGCCTTGGCCAGCTGGGAGTTCACCGCCCTGACGGCAGGGCGGTATCACGTGTATGCCGACTACGAATGCCGGGCGGAAGCCGACGGCTCGGAATTCGAGGTTGCCGTCGCGGGGCGGCGCTGGACCTTTCCCTTTCTCTATACGGGCGGGGGCAAGGGGTTGCGCACCCGGCTGCGGTCCGTGCGCATCGGTCTGGTGGACATCCCGGAAGGCGCGGCCCGCCTCAGCCTGGGCGCCCTTGAGGTCAAGGGCGAGGATGCGCCGGTGTTGCGGAAAATAACCCTTGCGCCTCCGGCATGATTTGAAGGAGCGACCGATGACAATGAAGAAGACGATAGCCGCGGGGCTGCTGCTTCCCGCCCTGTTTCTTGCGGCCTCTCTCCAAGCGCAGGAGAAGCCGGGGCTGGACTGCAGGTTCGATGAAAAAGGGCTGGTCTCCGCGGCGTACGGCGGCGAGACCATCGTCCGGGACGGCCGCATCAACGTGCTGGGCGTGACGTTGCAGGAGCGGGCCGTCGATCCCGCCACCGGCCTGTGGACATATCCCGCGACGCACCTGAAGGCGCCGGCCGCCGTTCCTGTTTTCGATGCCGCGACGAAGACCGTCGCGTTCCGGTACGACTGGGGCGAGATCACCTCGCGCTACACGCCCGAGCGGGACCGCCTGACCGTGGATGTCGCCATCCGGAACGCCACGCAGCAGACCCTCTGCGGTTTCTGGTTCGACCTGATGCGGCTGGCCCTCCCGGCCAAGCGGGGCACAGATCAGGGAATCGGCCAGGTGCAGCGGGGCGTGGACCGGCGGATCATGCAGGCCTCTTCGTTTGGCGACAACCAGTTGGTTGTTCTTGTTTGCGAGTCCCCGGAAACGCCGCTGGCTTTGGGAATCGACAAGCCCGGGGAAGGGGAGGCGGGGTTCCCGTTATTGATGACCGGCGGCATTCCCCTGCCGGAACCGGGCGAGCAGGTTGTCCGCCCGGGCGGCCGTCCCGCCATCCCGCCGGGGCAGACGCTGGCCGTCCGGTTTTCCCTTCGCTTCGCCACGAACGGCACGCCGATCGCCGAACTCTGCCCGGATGTCGATGGGAGCA
>JBIIYJ010000066.1:0-20177 GCA_044346855.1 Kiritimatiellia bacterium | reverse complement strand
GGGTTCAGGGGGGAGGGGGAGAAGAAGTGATCAGTGATCGGTGATCAGACGAGAGGGTTCAGGGTTCGGGGTTCAGGATGAAGAAGTGATCAGTTGTCGGTGATCGGTAATCAGTTCGACGGCAACAATTCGTCTGATCGATCATCTTTACCGTAATCTTTACCCTAATCTCTCTTTTACGCGACTGGTCTAGTCAACTTCCAGTGCGTGGTCGATCACGAACCCGGACCACCGATCACTGACCACTGATAACCGATCACTTCTTCCCTGAACCCCGAACCCCGAACCCTGAACCCTCTCTTCGTCCCCGCTACGCCCCGCGCCTCTGGCGCACGGCTTCATACAGCAGCAGGGTGGCGGCCTGGGCGACATTCAGCGAGTCCGCCTTGCCGAGCATCGGGATGCGCACCTTGAGATCGGCCGCCTGCATCCACTCGTCGCTCAAGCCAACCTGTTCCGTGCCGACCACGATCGCCACGCCCTGGGTCATGTCGACATCGGTATAGACGGCGTCCGTGTGTGGCGTGGCGGCCAGGATGCGGATTTTCCGCTCCCGGAGCCAGGCCAGCACCTGGGCCGTGTCCGCCACCGCCAGCGGCACGGCGAAGAGCATGCCCGTGCTGGCGCGGACGACGTTCGGGTTGTGGACGTCGGTGCGGGGGTCGGCCACGATCACGGCATGGGCGCCCGCGGCATCGGCGGACCGCAGCAGCGTGCCCAGGTTGCCGGGCTTTTCGATCGCCTCCGCGACGAGGATGAGGGGGCGCTCGGGCAGGGCGAGGTGCTCCAGGCGGCAGTCGAGCTGCGGCGCCAGGGCCAGCAGCCCCTCGGGGCGGTCCCGGTAGGCCATCTTCTCGAAGACCGGGGCGGAGCATTCGAAGAGTTCGGCGCCGGCGGCCTGGCAGCGGGCGATGAGGGCGGGTTCGTTGACGCCGAGGAAGAGGGCGGGGCAGGTGAAGAGACGGACGGGCGGATGGCCGTTGTCCAGGGCGCGGAGCAGTTCCCGGTAGCCTTCGACGAGGACCAGCCCCGCCTCGTCCCGGTGGGAGCGCTGGCGGAGGCGGACCACCTCCTTGACGAGGTCGTTCTGGAGGCTGGTCAGGATCATGCGCGCCCCGGCTGGCTCACTTGCCCGTCTGGATGATGATGGCCGAGGCTGAGGTGACGCTCTGCAGGCTGTTGGTGACGACGACGTTGGTGGGGTTGTTGCCCGAGGCGCCGATGATGAACGACCGGACCGTCAGCGTCTGGGTTCCGGTGTTGGTCGAGGTGTTGATGTAGGAAACCTCGTCGCCGCTGCGGCTGCTCAGCTGGCCGCTGCCCTCGTCCGAGAGCGACCACCGGTATTCGAACCCGCCGGAAACCTTGAAGGCGGCCGATTGGAGATAGCCCAGCGAGACCTGGCGCGGCGTCAGCGACAATTCCACGTCGGCGGAGGATTCCGCCTCGCAACCGACGAAGAGCAGCGTCGAGACAGCCATCAGGCCGAGGGCCAGCACCAGCGGAAAACGCTTCATGGGAATCTCCTGTCACGGATGAAAATAGAAGTGTAGCACCCCTGTTTCTCCTGTCAAATGCTTTGACTTGTGCGGAGGGCGGGGGTTTGAGATACTGGAGCCCCTGAGAATGGCGCTTTCGGTGAAGGCCCGTTCCGGAAAGGCATGATGAAACAGGTTGTTACCACCATTCTGCTGCTGGCCGGCTGGCTGGCGGCCGGTCTCCTCCGGGCCGAACCGCTTCAGGTTGACGGCGTGACCGCCTGGGTGAACGGGTCCCCGATCACGGTCATGGACGTTATCCGCGAGGCGCAGCCCCAGATTGCCGCCCTGCTCCGGGAGCAGGGGCTGACCCGGGCCGAGATAAACGAGAAGCGCACCGCCGTCTTCCGGCAGGTCCGGGCGAACATGATCGAGGCCGAGCTGATCTTCGCCTGGTATGAGAAGGAGAAGCAGAGCACCCGGGTGGCGATCACCGACCAGATGGTCGAGGGGCGGATCAACGACATTGTCCAGGAGGAGTTCGGCGGCAGCCGCGAGCGGCTGATGAAGGCGCTCGCCGAGGATCGCCAGACCTACGAGGAATGGCGCGGCAAGATGACCCGCCGCATCATCGTGCAGGGGATGCGCGCCCGCGAAATCATGGGCAAAATCCAGATCACCCCCCAGGCCGTCCGCGCCGAGTACGAGCGCCGCAAGGCCGATTTCGAGCATCCGGGCGAGGTGCTGCTGCGCCGGATCGTGCTTACGGGGCCCGCGGCCGAGGCCCGCAGCAGGGCCCTGCTCGACCGCCTTTCGCAGAACGAGGATTTCGCGGCCCTGGCGAAAAGCCCCGAGGGCGGGGCGGACCCCAAGGGCGGTCTGTGGGGCTGGCGCCTGGAGAGCGAACTCTCCGAGCCCCTCCGGGAGAAGCTCGCCATCATGCGGCTGGGCGGCGTCTGCCGGATCGATCTCGGGGGCGACTGGTATCTGGTCAAGCTGGAGGGCCGGGACAGCGTTCCGTTCGAGGACGCTTCCTCGGAGATCGAGGATCTTCTGCGGCGCCGGGAAGCCCAGCGGCTGACGGAGCTGTGGCTGGTTGCCCTGCAACGCGATTTCCATGTCAAAACCATCGATCAACCCCTCTGGGATGAGTAGCCCGCCCCGGCGGGAGACTGTGCTGGCCCTGACGCTCGGCGATCCCGGCGGAATCGGGCCCGAAGTGGCGATGCGTGCCGCCTCCGGCCGGGCCTGGCCGGCGTCCCTCCGCCTGGTGCTCGTCGGCGCGCGCTCCGTGGCCGACGCCGCTTCCTCGCTTTGCGGGGCGCCGCGGCTCCCTGACTATTGTCCCGAAAATCGGCACACGGGCCCCTCCCTCTGGGATCCCGGCCCCGCGGCGGTCGCCCTGCGGCCGGGGCGCCCCTCGGCGGCCGGCGCCCGCGCCGCCGTCGCCTGGATCGAGGCCGCCGTGGAAGGCTGCCTGCTCGGCCGGTTCGGGGGTGTCGTGACGGCCCCGATCTGCAAGGAGGGCCTGGAGCGGGCCGGCATTCCCTTTCCTGGCCACACCGAAATGCTGGCCTCCCTAACCGGCTGCCGCCGCTACGCCATGATGCTGGCGGGCGGGCCGCTGCGGGTGGTGCTGGCGACCCGGCATCTTCCGCTGGCCAGGGTCGCCGCCGCGGTCACGCAGGAGGCGATCCGCGAAGCCGCCGAGCTGACCGTCGAAAGCCTGCCCTGGCTGGGCTTCCCGCGCGGCCGCATCGCGATCTGCGCCCTGAATCCCCACGCCGGCGACGGCGGCCTGCTGGGCCGCGAGGAGGCCGAGGTCATCCGCCCCGCCATCCGCGCCCTGCGCCGGCGGGGCTTTCCCGTGGACGGCCCCGTTCCCGCCGACGTCGTCTTCTACCAGGCCCGGCAGGGCCGCTTCGCCGCCGTGGTGGCGATGTACCACGACCAGGGGCTGGGCCCCCTCAAGATGCTGGCCTTCGATTCGGGGATCAACGTGACGCTGGGCCTCCCGATCGTGCGCACCTCGCCCGATCACGGAACCGCTTTCGACGTGGCCTGGTCGGGGAAAGCCAACCCCCGGAGCATGATCGAGGCGGTCCGCCTGGCCGCCCGCCTGGCGCGGCGTCCGAACCCCTGGCTGTCGGCCGGAGGGAGCCGGGCATGAGCGAAAAACTGTCCAGCCCGCGCGCCGTGCGCGAAACCCTCGCCGCGCTCGGCCTGGCCCCGAGCAAGGCGCTGGGTCAGAATTTCCTGATCGACGCGAACATCGTGGACAAGCTGGTCGAAGCCGCGGGGGTGGGGGCGGAGGATCATGTCCTGGAAATCGGCCCCGGGCTGGGGGTGTTGACGGACGCCTTGGCGGAGCGGGCCGGCCAGGTGCTGGCGGTGGAGCTGGACCGCAGCCTGGCGGCCCACCTGAAGGAGCGGTTTGCCGCCAATCCGGCCGTGACGGTGATCCACGGCGATTTCCTGAAGCAGGACCTTCCGGCGCTTCTCGCGGAGCACGCCATCGGAAAGGTCGCCGCCAACCTGCCGTATAACACCGGCACCCGCATGCTCGTGGAGCTGATGCGCTCGCCGGCGCCGCCGCCCGTGATGGTGGCCACGGTCCAGCTGGAGGTGGGCGACCGCCTGGCGGCCGGACCCGGCGACGACGCCTACGGCCTGCTCAGCGTCTGGGCCGGGGTGGGGTACCGGGTGGAGCGCATCAAGAAGATCAGCCCCTCCTGCTTCTATCCTGCCCCCGGGGTGTGGTCGGTTATCATGCGCCTTTCCACCCGGAGCCCCGGGGCGCCGGTGCGGCGGGGGTCGGCCTTGTTTTACGAGCTGACCCGGCAGGTGTTCCAGCACCGGCGCAAGCAGGTGGCGGGCATCCTGGACCGGTCGCCGCAGTCCCTGCGCCTGCCGCTGGCGACGGCGGCCGGGTGGCTGGCCGAGCTGGGCGCGGACACCCGGGCCCGGCCCGAGGAGTTGTCGGTGGAGCAGTGGCTTGCCTTTGCGGAAAAGTTGGAAGCGTTAAAACGGAACTAGGAGACGGTTATGTATTTGACAGGTTTTGCGGACGAGGCGGCGCGGGATATCAAGGATCAGATCCGGGCGACGAAGGAGCTGGGCTGGCATCACATCGAGTCGCGCGGCGTGTTCGACAAGAACATCCACGACATCAGCGACGCTGAATTCGAGACCGTGTGCGAGGCGCTGGCGGGCTCGGGCGTGGCGATCAACTGCTTCGGCTCCGCCATCGCCAACTGGGGCAAGCAGATCACCGAGCCGGGCGACAGCTCGGTGGCCGAGGCGAAGCGGGCGATTCCGCGGATGAAGCGGCTGGGCACGAAGATGGTGCGGATCATGAGCTTCGCGGTGCTCAAGGACCGCAAGGCCGACGACCAGATGGAGGAGGAGCGGTTCCGCCGGGTGCGCGAGCTGGTGAAGCTGTTCGCGGACGAGGGCATGCTGGCCGTTCATGAGAACTGCATGAACTACGGCGGCATGGGCTGGACCTATTCCATGAAGCTGATCGAGAACGTGCCGGGGCTCAAGCTGGTGTTTGACACGGGCAACCCCGTGTTCACGGACGACCGCAGCAAGCCCGAGCCCTATCCCAAGCAGTCGTCGTGGGAGTTTTATTCCAAGGTGCGCGACCATGTGGCGTATATCCACATCAAGGACGGCATCATGGTCCCGGAAACCGGGAAGATCCAGTACACCTGGGCGGGCGAGGGGCATGGCGATGTGAAGAAGATCGTGACCGACCTGCTCAAGCGCGGCTACACGGGCGGCATCTCCATGGAGCCGCACCTCGCCGTGGTGCACCACGAGCCGAAGTCGGAAGCCTATGCCGGCGCGCGGTACGAGAATTATGTCGAATACGGCCGGCGCTTCGAAAAACTCCTCGCTGAATGCCGCGCCTCGCTGGGGAAATAGCCTCACCCTGTTGCGCCCGGGGACGGCGTGGCAACCGCCCCTCCACCTTTCGACACCTGGTGGAGGGTCCGGTGCCACCCGGACCCCGTAGCCCGCATTTCGCGTGGCGTCCGCCCGTTTTCGCCCGCCGTTTTCCATTGTCATTTCCGCTGCTGCTTCCGTATACTGAACGTTCACGCCGGGTTCACAATGAGGAGACGCGCATGACCCAGGACATCGACAAGCAGCTGGAGTCACTCCACGCCTGCCGCCAGCGGATGATCGGCGAATTCGGCAAGGTCATCGTGGGCCAGCGCGAGGTGCTCGACGAGCTGCTGATCACCGTCTTCGCCGGCGGCCACAACCTGCTCGAGGGCGTGCCCGGCCTGGCCAAGACGCTCATGATCCACACCCTGTCGCGGATGATGTCGCTCACCTTCAAGCGCATCCAGTTCACGCCCGACCTGATGCCGTCCGACATCACCGGCACGAACGTGATCGAGGAGGACCATTCAACCGGCCGCCGGATCACCGTGTTCATCCCGGGGCCGATTTTCACCCACGTGCTGCTGGCCGACGAGATCAACCGCACGCCGCCCAAGACGCAGTCGGCCCTGCTCCAGGCCATGCAGGAAAAGGAAGTCACCGCGGGCGGCAAGACCTTTCCCCTGGCGCCCCCGTTCTTCGTGCTGGCCACGCAGAATCCCATCGACCAGGAAGGCACCTACCCGCTGCCCGAGGCGCAGAAGGACCGCTTCCTGATGAACACCTTCATCGGGTACCCGGAGATCGCCGAGGAGGAGGAGATCGTGGCCCGCACCACGGCCAACGAGGATCCCCAGGTGCAGCCCGTGCTGGACCGCGACCAGGTGCTGGCCTTCCAGAAACTGGTGCGCAGCATCCCCGTGTCGGCCCATGTGACCGGCTACGCCGTCGATCTCGCGCGCTCCACCCGCCCGGTCACCGTCGGCGCGCCCGCCTTCATCCGCGACCAGGTGGCCTGGGGGGCCGGCCCCCGCGCCAGCCAGGCCCTGATCCTGTGCGCCAAGTGCCGCGCCGCCCTGGACGGCCGCATGAACGTCTCGTGCGACGATGTCCGCGCCCTGGCCCTGCCGGTGCTGCGCCATCGTCTCGCCCCCAGTTTCACCGCCGAGGCGGAAGGCGTGACTGCCGACGCCATCATCCGCAAACTCCTGGAGACCGTGCCCGAGCGCACCCGCTCCTAGCGGCCGCCGGGCGAGCCATGTCCGCCACCCCGTCCACCCCGTCCCGCGCCCGACCCCCCGATCCCGGCTTCCTGCGCCGGATGCGGACGGCCCTCTCCCGGATCCTCGAGCGCGAGCCGGTGAAGGTGACGACCGAATCGCGCCGGGGCGGGGACCGGCGGTACCTTGATCCGGCCGTCATCGCCCGCTTCGGCCCCACGCCGCTGCTGGCCCGCCGGGTGGTGGAGGGTTTCCTGAGCGGCCTTCACCGCAGCCCGTTCCGCGGCTTCTCGGTGGAGTTCGCCGATCACCGCGAATACGTGCCGGGCGACGACCTCAAGTTCCTCGACTGGATGCTCTACGCCCGCACGGACCACTATTACATCAAGCGGAGCGTCGAGGAGACCAACGTCCGCTGCTTCATCATGCTCGACCGCTCCGCCTCCATGGGATTCGGCACCGAGGGGCTGACCAAGTGGGATTACGCCTGCTTCCTCGCCAGCTGCTTCGGCTACCTGATGCTGAAGCAGCAGGACGCCGTCGGCCTCTGCCTTTTCGGCGACCGCCCCGGGGTCATGGTGCCCGCCCGCTGCCGCAGCACCCACCTGCACGAGCTGATGCGCGCCATGGTCCGCAACCCGCCGGCCGGCGGAACGGACGCGGCCGCCAGCCTGAAGGCCCTCGTCGGCCGCCTCAAACGGCGCAGCCTCGTGGTGGTGATCAGCGACCTGATCGACGACCCCGAGGAGACCGCCCGGGCCCTCCGGCTGATCGGGGCGCACGGCCACGACGTGATCGTCTTCCACGTGCAGGATCCGGCCGAGACCGATCTCGCCTTCGAGGGGGCGGCGGTGTTCCGCGACCTCGAGACGGGCGAGGAGCTCGAGGCGGATCCCAAGTCCCTCCGCGAGGCCTACGCCGAGGAGGCCCGCAACCTGTCGGCCCTGTACCGGAAACGGCTGGCCGACGCCGGGATCGACTACGTCCCGCTCCCGACAAGCCAGCCCTACGACACGGCGCTGGCGGCGTACCTGAAACGGCGTTCCGACATCCGAGGCTGACCATGCGCCCGACATCTCTCCTGATCTGCCTTCTGGCCGTTTCGGCGGCCGGCGCCTCCCGCGGCGACGCCCCCTATCTCCAGTATTCCGTCAACAACGTCGTGTTCGGCTGGAACCTGGCCGACAAGACGATCTCGGTGGACGAGATCGCCCCGATTTCGGGGCCGCTTTCCGCCCCGGCGGAGGAGGCGGGGGAGGGCGAGTCCACCCGCATTCCGGTCAGCAAGGACGGTCGTTCCTATTTCAGGGTTTCCCTCCCGGCCGGCCAGGTCGCCCCCGCCGACCTGTCGTCCGGCCTGCGGACCGACCTGCAGGCGCGGACGGCGGGCAACCCCGCCGCCTCCGGCCCTTCCCTGAGCGAGGTGATGCGGCGCCCGGACGAGCCGGTCCGGCCGCCGAAGCCGCAGCCGGGGCTGGAGGCGAGGACGTGGCGGTACATCCGGCACGACGTCCTGGTGGACGAGGGGCCGGTGGGGGAGATCAAGGGGCTGACCGGCCTGTTCCTGGCCAACGAGTCGCCGGACGTCGCCGACCTGAGCCCGCTGGCCGACCTGCGCAACCTGCCGGACGGACGGCTGTGGCTGGACCTGTCGTTCAACCGGATGACCGACGCCGGGGTGCTGGCCTCCCTGAAATCCTGCTGGTGGCTCTACCTGACGGATGACGGCCTGACGAACATCGCGCCGCTGGCGGAGTTGAAGGAGCTCCGGGCGCTGCACCTGTCGCTGAATCCGGTCCAGGACCTTCGCCCGCTCGGCGCGCTGCCGAATCTCAGCCGGCTTTACCTGTCCCAGGCCGGCGTGCGGGACCTGGCGGCGCTCGTTCCGCTCAAGGGGCTCAAGGGGTTGGACCTCTCGGGGAACGCGCTCGCCGACCTGCGGCCGCTGGCGGGGCTCCGGGGGCTGGAGTGGCTTCACGCGGGGGGCAACCAGGTGGCCGACCTCGCGCCCCTGGCGGCGCTGGTCAACCTGCGCCTGTTGAACCTGGGGGCGAACGGCGTGGCGGACGCGGGGCCGCTGGCGGGGCTCACCAACCTGGTCATGCTGCACCTTCCCGCCAACCGGGTGGCCGACCTCGCTCCCCTGGCCTCCCTGGCGCGCCTGACCACGCTGAACCTGGCGCAGAACGGGATCACGAACCTGGCGCCGCTGGCCGGGCTGACGGCGCTGACGGCGCTGCACCTGAACGGCAACCGGATCGAGGACGTGGCCCCGCTGGCCGGGCTGGAGAACCTGAGGACCCTCAACCTGGCGCAGAACGGGATCACCAACCTGGCGCCGCTGGCGGGGCTCCGGCAGCTGACCCATGTTTTCCTTTTCGGAAACAAGATAACCGATTTGACCCCGCTGGTGAAAAACACGCGCGGGCTGGGGAAGGGCGACTCGCTGTGGCTGGTCGGAAATCCCCTGAGCGACGAGGCCCGGGCAAAACAGATTCCCGCTCTCAAGGCGCGGGGCGTGGATGTCCATTTCTAGGAGGGCGGGCGGACCGTGATGCAGCAAGCGCAATGGCAGGTGACGCGGGAGTGGTTCATGGCCTACGGGCTGGGCTTTGCCGGGGCCGACGGGGCGTTGCCGCCGCTGCTGCAGGGCAAGACGCAGCATTCCCGGCGCGTGGCGGCGAACGCCGCCGAGATCGCCCGCGAGTCCGGCGTCACGGAGGGCGGCGTGCTGGTCGCGCAGACGGCGGGGCTGCTGCACGACGTGGGCCGCTTTCCGCAGTTCCGCGACTACGGCACCTTTTCCGACCTGCGGTCGGTGGATCACGGCGAGTGCGGCTATGCCGTCCTGTGCGCGGACCCGGCCTTTACGCAGCTCGACCTGCCGGCCCGCGCCGACCTGCTGGCGGCGGTGCGGTACCACAACCGGCGCGTGCTGCCGGAGGCGCTCAGCCCGTCAGAGCGGCGGCTGACGGACATCGTGAGGGACGCGGACAAGCTCGACATTTTCAAGGTGATCATCGACGCCCTGGACAACGGCGACTTCGAGAAGAACGCGGAGGTATTCCTGAAGGCCTCGCCGGACGGGCCCCCGAATCCCGCCATCCTGGACTGTCTCCGGCAGGGGCGCACCGCCTCGTACGGGGACATCCGGAACCGGATCGACTTCGGGCTTCAACTGCTCTCGTGGGCCTATGACCTGGCGTTCCAGGCGACCTGCCGCCGGCTGGTCGAGCGGGGGCTGTTCGATGGGATCATCGAGCGCCTGCCGGACCATCCCGAGGCGCGCGAGGCGGCGGGGGTGGCGAAGGCGCATCTTCTGAAACGGTGCAGGGAAGGGAGCGAGTCATGAAACTGGTGGTGCTGGACGGGCATACGTTGAATCCGGGCGATCTGTCCTGGGAGGCGCTGAAGGCGCTGGGGCCGTGCGACATCTATCCGCGGACCGCACCGGGGGAGCTCGCGGCGCGGGCCGGGGAGGCGGACCTGGTGTTGACCAACAAGGTGGTGCTGGATCGGGGCGCCATCGCGGCGCTTCCCCGGTTGCGCTATATCGGCGTGCTGGCCACGGGCTATAACGTCGTGGACCTGGCGGCCGCGCGGGAGCGGGGGATCGTGGTGACGAACGTTCCCGAGTACAGCACGCGGTCTGTGGCGCAGATGGTGTTCGCGCTGCTGCTCGAGCTGTGCCAGCATGCCGGCGCCCATTCCGAGGCGGTGCGGGCCGGCCGGTGGACCACGAGCATCGATTTTTCGTTCTGGGACTATCCCCTGGTTGAGCTGGATGGCCGGACCCTGGGCATTGTGGGGCTGGGCCGGATCGGCCGCGCCGTGGCGGCACTGGGGCAGGCGTTCGGCATGCGGGTGCTGGCGTATCAGCACCGGCCGAAGGCGGCGCCCGCGGGCGTGGCGACGACCGCGAGCCTGGACGAGCTGTTCCGGCAAAGCGACGTGGTGACGCTGCATTGTCCGTTGACCGCGGAGACGAAGGGGCTGGTGAACGCGGAACGGTTGTCGATGATGAAGCGGACGGCGTTCCTGATCAACACGGGGCGGGGTCCGCTGGTGGTGGAGCAGGACCTGGCGGACGCGTTGAACGCGGGCCGCATTGCCGGCGCCGGACTGGACGTGCTGTCGCAGGAGCCGCCGCCGGCCTCCAATCCGCTCCTGGCGGCGAAGAACTGCATCATCACGCCCCACTGCGCCTGGGCCACCCAAGCCGCCCGCGGCCGGTTGATGACAACCGTCGTCGAGAACGTCCGCGCCTTCCTGGCCGGCGCTCCGCAAAATGTCGTTTGAGAAGAGAAGAAGGGCGGGGCGGCCCCGCAAAGAACGACTATAACTGGTGGCTGGGAAGGACTGCAAAAGGAAGTGGGCACGGGTCTCCTGACCCGTGCGGGATGCGAGACCATTGAAAACCCGTGTCTCCGGTGGGCGGGATAAGGGCCGCGCGGTGAAGGGGGCCACGGGTCAGGAGACCCGTGCCACTAAGCAGCTTTGCATCGCGAAAGCCCTACGAAACTGCATGGAGATTCAGCGGAAACTTGACAATCCGTCCCTTTTGTACGATGATTCAAACATCATGAGTCGGTCATACGTTTATCAGTTCGCCTTTAGGCAGCCGGACACAGCGGTCCGGCCGGCCCTGTAGGCGTTTGCCCAGGATCGACCGACAGACAAACCGCGTGTCCGGCAGACGGACGCGCGGTTTTTTGTTTTTCAGCAACAGGAGCACCCATGACCCCGACCCGGAAAAAAGTAACGAAACGCATCGCCTACCTCGGTCCCGAGGGAACCCATTCGCACGAAGCCTGCCTGAACTATTACCGTTCCGATTTCGAGGGCTATCCCTGCCGCACCGCCCGCGAAGTGTTCTGGAGCCTGGCCCCGGATTCCCTCTCGAAAGTTGACGAGGCCGTGGTGCCGGTTGAAAACTCCACCGAAGGGCCTGTCACGCAGACGCTCGACCAGCTTGCGCGGTGCGACTGGGTTCTCGTGCGGGCGCAGTTCAGCCTGCCGGTCCGCCAGGCCCTGCTTGGCACGGCGGAGGCCCCGCCGCTGGGCCGCATCAAGATTGTCTACAGCCATCCCCAGGCCCTGGCGCAGTGCGAGGCGTGGCTCGACGCCAACCTGGATGGGGCTGAGCGAGTGGCCATGAGCAGCACCGCGGACGCCGCCATGCGCGTGCGCGAGCACAAGGACTGCGCCGCGATCGCGGGCGAATACGCGGCCAAGCTGTACGGGCTGACCACGCTGGCCGAGACGATCCAGGACGATCCTGGCAACGCGACCCGCTTCCTGGTCATCCGGAAGGCGTCGGCCGGTCCCATGCCCGAGGCCGGCGTGTCGGGGGACTGGCGGTCGCTCCTCCACATCGTGCTCGCCAACCGGCCGGGCGCGCTGCTGGAGAGCCTGCAGCCCTTCCGGGCCCACGGGGTCAACCTGACCTTCATCCAGAGCCGCCCGCTGCCGGGCAAGCCGTGGGAATACGGGTTCTTCCTGGAGGCCGCCGAGCATGCGGGCGGCGAGCGCATGAAAGCGGTGCTGGACGAATTGAGCTCGGTGACGGATTCCTGCCGGGTCATGGGGGTCTACAAGAACGAGACGGCGCGGGGGTAGGTTTTTTTGCACGGTAGGATAAAACCGCATGAACTTCCGGACGCAATCTGGTATAGTGAGGGTCATCGAAGGAGACCGATCATGAAAAAGTTTTTTCTTCTGGCGGGACTGATTGGATTCGTGTCGCTGGCGTGCGCGCAGCAGCCCGCGGCCCCGGTTGCGGCCCCGGCGGCCGAAAGCGCACCCGACATCTGGATGACGGACTTCAAGGCCGCCTCCGAAAAGGCCCTGGCGGAGAGTAAATACCTGCTCATGGATTTCACGGGGTCCGACTGGTGCGGCTGGTGCATCCGGCTGGACAAGGAAGTGTTCAGCCAGAAGGAATTCAAGGATTTCGCGGCCGACAAGCTGGTGCTGCTCAAACTGGACTTCCCCCGCCGCAAAACCCTGCCCGATGAAACGAAGAAGCAGAACGCCGAACTGGCGCAGAAATACCGCGTCCAAGGGTATCCCACAATCCTGATCCTGAGCCCGGCCGGAAACCTGGTTAAACAGACCGGCTACCTCGAAGGCGGAGCGGCCGCCTATGTCGAGCATTTGAAGGGGATTTTGGCCGCCGAAAAAAAGTAAGCGAAGAAAATATTAAAAATTGTCCGCTTCGCATTGACTATTCCTCAAAATGAAGTAGCCTTTGTAAAAATTAAGCACTGATCAGGGGGCACAATAGATAGTGTTTGGTGAGGGTTGGTATAACTAGCGCTAGAGTTGGAGTAGGAAAGGAAATTCAGTCACTCGATGGACACTGGTACAACTGGTGAATGTCCGCTTACGATAGACGAACCTCCGTTGCTTAGTCAGCCGCGTGCCGCGGCACCCCGGGAAGAAGGGAAGGCAAATGCCGTTTCCTCCCGGATTGATCGGGCCAATCCCAAGTGGAATGACTGGAAATGGCAGGTCAGGAACCGCATCCGGTCGATTGGCGCCCTTCAGGAATGTTATCCCGAGCTCCGGCTCAGTCCGGGCCTGCTCGAGGTGGCCGAAAAATATCCCCTGGCCATCACGCCGTATTATGCCTCCATCATCCGCCGGATGGACGATCTGGATCCCATTTTCCGCATGGCTGTTCCGCAGTCGCAGGAACTGATGGATCCGCCCTTCCTCAAGGCCGACCCGCTTGAGGAGGAGAGCGACATGCCGGTGCCCGGGCTGATTCACCGGTACCGGGACCGCGCCCTCGTCATGGCCACCACGATGTGCTCCATGTATTGCCGCCATTGCACCCGCAAGCGGGTGGCCGGCACGCGCGAGGTCACCATCTCCTCCTTCCGCATCCGGCAGGTGCACGACTATCTGGCCCAGCATCCCGAGATCAAGGACGTCATCATCTCCGGCGGCGACCCGCTGACGATGGAGACGGCGGTCCTCGAGCGCCTGCTTGAAGCCGTCCGCAGCGTCCCCACGGTGGAGCTGATCCGGATCGGCACGCGCACGCCCGTGGTGCTGCCGATGCGCATCACGCCCGAGTTGACCGCGATGCTGAAGAAGTTCCAGCCCCTGTGGATCAACACCCATTTCAACCACCCCCAGGAGTTGACGCCCGAGGCGATCGCCGCCTGCGGCGCGCTGGTGGACGCCGGCATCCCGATGGGCAACCAGACCGTGCTGCTGCGCGGGGTGAACGACGACGCCGAGCTCATGGCCCAGCTGTGCCGCGGGCTGCTGCGCTCGCGGGTCAAGCCCTATTACCTCTTCCAGTGCGACCTGGTCCGCGGCGTGGAGCATTTCCGCACCCCGCTGACCAAGGGCCTGGAGATCATGGAATACCTGCGCGGCCGCGTGAGCGGGCTGGCCATCCCGACCTTCGTGGTGGACACTCCCCACGGCGGCGGCAAGGTGCCCCTGCTGCCCAACTACATCGTCTCGACCAGTCCGACGCACACGGTGCTGCGGAACTTCGAGGGGATGATGATGAGCTACCCGGAGCCCCAGTACCGGACCGAAAGCGAGGCCGCGCCCGTTTCGGACTGCGGCGCCGCGCGCGGCGTGTGGCAGGTGGCCAATGGCCGCGTGTCGGCCCTTGTGCCGTCGGGCAGCGAGCGGCTTACCCGCCGGGCCCGCATGCAGGTGCGCAAGCCCCTGCCGGAAGCCTAAATTAGAATCGGGGGACATGAAACGGTTCGGCGAGTCGGTTCTGCTGGTCTTCAATGTCCCCCAGTCGGATGATGAGAGCGAGCGCGGCATCCTGGCCGAAGTGGCGGCGGTGGAGGCCGCACTCGGGGAGCTTAAGCTGCCCTTCGTCAAGGCCGGGCTCGACTCGCTCGCCGATCTCCCGGCCGTGCTCATCACCTATCCCGCCCGACTGGTCATCAACCTCGTCGAAGCCTTCCCGGGCCGGCCCGAGGACGCCAACCTGGTTCCCGCCGTCTGCCGCGCCTTCGGCCGGAGCGTGACGGGAAACGACACGCCCGCGCTGGAGCTCTCCCTGGACAAGGCCGTGGCCAAGGCCGTGCTGGCCACCGCCGGCGTGCCCGTGCCGGCCGGCCGGCTGGCCGCGCCCGGGCAGCCGCTTCCCGATTCGTTCCTTCCCGCCGGCGCCTACATCGTCAAGCCCGCCCGCTCCGACGGCAGCGAGGGGATCGACGCCCGCTCGGTCGGCCCGTGGCCCGGTGACGCCCTGCGGGAGGCTGTCCGCCGGGTGCACGACGTGTTTCGCCAGCCGGCCGTGATCGAGGCCTTCTGCGGCACCCGCGAATTCAACGTTTCCCTCCTGCAGGACGGCGACCGCCTGCGCGTGATGCCCGTGGCGGAAATCGAGTTCCGGCAATTCGGGGCGGACCGGCCCCGCATCGTGAGCTACGAGGCCAAGTGGAATCCGGACGCCTTCGAGTTCAAGCACACCGTCCGCGTGCTGCCGGCCTGCCTGACCCAGGCCGAGGCCGACCGCATCGGCGCGTGCGCCCGCGAGGCCTGGCAGGCCTTGGGCTGCCGCGATTATGCACGGGTCGACCTCCGTATGGACGAGGCGGGCGCGCTGACCGTCATCGAGGTCAATCCCAACCCCGACATCGCCCCCGACGCCGGCTTCGCCAAGGCTCTGGAAGCGGGCGGGGTGTCCTATGCGGCGTTCGTGGAAACGGTGCTGCGCAACGCTTTCGCCCGACTCGGCCCCGGGGCCGTCCCCGCGCCGGCTTCGCAACCAGCAACCCGTGCCGCCTCGATCCGGCGCAGCGGCGTTGAGGACCGTGAGGCCGTGCTGGCCCTGGTGCGGAAAACCGGCTTCTTCAGGCCCGACGAGGTCGAAGTCGCCCGCGAGGTGCTGGACGACGCCCTTCGCGACGGGCCCGGCGGGCACTACCAGTCGTTCGTCATCGAAGCCGACGGCACGGTCGCGGGCTGGGTCTGCTGCGGGCCCACGCCCTGCACGGTCGGCACGTGGGACATCTATTGGATCGCAGTCGATCCCGCGTTCCAGAAACGCAGTCTCGGCCGCGCGCTGCTCAACCAGGCGGAAGCCTGCATCCGCGAGCGGGGAGGGAAGCTTGCCGTGCTGGAGACCTCCGGCCGCGACGACTACCTGCCCACCCGCGGCTTTTACCTGAAATGCGGGTATGCCGAGGCCGCCGTGATCCGCGACTATTACGGGCCGGGCGATGCCATGGTCATCTTTACCCGGCAATTGTAGGTCTTTTTTTATCTTTTTTAACACTGGAAACACTTTTCCCTTTTTGCTATCGTGAACAGACACTCAAAAGGAGAGTTTTATGTCAGACGATCGTTCGATGCTTCGGCCCGCCGTTTTTGCCGTTCTCTGCGCCGCTCTTTTCTCGACCGGTTGCAACCGCCAGGGCGAACAGCCCAAGAAGGAAGTTGACGTTTCGGTTGAAAAGCCGGCCGCTTCCGCTCCTGCCGCCGTCAAGGCCCGCCCGCCGGCCGATCCCGCCAAGGTGCTCGTCACGATTGGCGACAAGACGCTGACCGAAGGCGACCTGGCCAAGCAGGCCGACGAGCAGTTCGAACAGGTTTCCGCCATGGTCCCTCCGGAGCAGATCGAAACCTACCGCAGCCAGATGCGCGTCCAGGCCGCCCAGTCCTTCATCGTCTCCACCCTGCTTGAGGGCGAAGCCTCCAAGCGCGGCCTCACGGTCACCGACACCGACATCGAGAAGGCCATTGCGGACATCACCAAGCGCCTCCCGCCTGACATGACCCTGGACAAGGTCCTCGAGATGGAAGACATGACCCAGGACACCTTCAAGGAGCGCCTGAAAAAGGATCTCCGCATCAAGAAGCTCTTCGACCAGGAGATGGAGAAGACCGGCGCCATCACGGACAAGGAAGTGGCCGACTTCTACGCGTCGCAGAAGGGCGCGTTCGAGGTTCCGGAGCAGGTGACGGCCCGGCACATCCTGGTTAAGACGGACGAGAAGGATGACGATGCCGCCAAGGCCGCCAAGAAGGCCAAGATCGAAGACCTTCGCAAGCAGCTTCTCGCCGGCGCCGATTTCGCCAAGCTGGCCACCGAGAATTCCGATTGCCCGTCCGCCAAGGACGGCGGCATGCTCGGCAAATTCGGCCGCGGCCAGATGGTTCCCGCGTTCGAGACGGCCGCGTTCACCCAGGAAACCAACGCCATCGGCCCGGTTGTTGATACCCAGTTCGGCTACCACATCGTCCAGGTGATCGAGAAGAATCCCGGCGAAACCCGCGACCTGGAAGAAGTGAAAGCCCAGATCCTGGATTACCTCAAGATGATGAAGAGCCGCAAGGTCATCCCGCCCTTCATCGAGAAGCTCCGCGAAGAGGCGAAGATCACCGTGGATCCCGAACTGGACAAGGAAATCAAGGCCGCCCAGCTCGAGGAATCCAAGCAGGCCATGATGGCCGCGCAGGAAGAGGGCGAAGAGATTGAGGAAGCGGCCGGGGAAGTGGAAGTGACCGCTCCGCCCGCTCCCGCTCCGGCCGCTGAAGCTCCCGCGGCGGCTCCTGCCGCCCCGGCCGCTGAGGTTCCCGCCAGCGCTCCCGCGGCCGCTCCGGCCGCCGCGCCCGCGAAGTAAGGGTGGCGTCGAAGCTGTTTATTTTTGACCTCGACGGCACGCTCGTCGATTCGGTCGGCGATCTGGCCGCCGCAGTCAACCTCACCCGGGCCGAGTTCGGACTCGGCCCGGTTTCCGTTCAAACCGTGGGCGGATATGTCGGGGACGGCATCCGGGTGCTCATGGCCCGGGCCTTGCAGGACAAGCCGGGGGCCGATCTTGACCGCGCGGTCCGCCTTCAGAAGGAATTCTACCTCGCCCATCTATGCGACCTGACCCGCCCGTATCCGGGCGTGCCGGAAGGACTGGAGCGGCTGCGGACCGCCGGCCACGCGCTGGCGCTGGCCACGAACAAGCCCACCGACGTGACCGAAACGCTGCTGGAAAAGCTCGGGCTGAGGGCGCGGTTCGCCGCCGTCTACGGGGGTGGCAGCGTGCCGGAACTGAAGCCGCATCCCGCCATGCTGGAGGCGATCATGGGCCGGCTCGGGTTCGGGCCCGGCGCGACCTGGATGGTGGGGGACAACCGGACCGACCTGGAAGCGGCCCGGCGGGCCGGCGTCCGGTCCGTGCTGATGAGTTACGGGATTGGCGAGCCGGGGCCTGAAAAACCCGATCTCGTTTTTGAAACGTTCGCCGACTTTACCGATTACATGATGAGGGGAGATAGCAGGTGAAAGACAAGAGCGCGTCCATCGTCCGTTTCGCATCCGTCGGGGTCGCCCGTCCCGAAGGCTCGGCCACGCTGCCTGCCAAGCTGGAGCGGCTCCTGGCGCAGTACGATCTCAAACACCTCTGCCAGGGCAAGGTGGTGCCGATCAAGATGCACCTGGGCGGCAAGTACGGCTATTCAACCATCCACCCCCTGATCGTGCGCACGGTCGTCAACGCCGTCAAGGCGGCCGGCGGCAAGCCGTTCATCGTGGAGGCCGGCTTCGGAACCGTCGCCGCCGCCGCCGAGCGCGGCTACACGACCGAGACGCTCGGCTGTCCCATCATCGCCGCCGGCGGCCCCTATGACACCTATGTGGTGGAGCGCGAGGTTGGCTTCCGCCAGCTCGACAAGCTCCGCATCTACGGCGCCATCTGGGACGCGCCCTGCCTGATCAACCTCTCCCACGTCAAGGGCCATGGCGACTGCGGCTACGGCGGCGCCTGCAAGAACATCGCCATGGGCTGCGTGGACGGGCCCACCCGCGCCAAGATCCACGCGCTCGAGGGCGGGATCGACTGGGACAAGGCCAAGTGCACCTTCTGTGGCCGCTGCGTCAAGGCCTGCGACACCGAGGCCGTCACGCTCGACAAGGAGGATAAGACCGTCTCCATCTTCTTCCACCACTGCCGCTACTGCCGCCATTGCGTGGCCGCCTGCCCGACCCAGGCGCTGACCATGCGCGACAAGACCGGGTTCAAGTTTTTCCAGGAGGGCATGGCGCTCACCACCAAGACCGTGATGGACTCCTTCGACCCCACCCGGGTGCTGCACGTCAATGTGCTGACCCAGATCACGATGTTCTGCGACTGCTGGGGCATGACCACGCCCA
Organism: Kiritimatiellia bacterium; assembly: GCA_044346855.1. Taxonomy (GTDB): domain Bacteria; phylum Verrucomicrobiota; class Kiritimatiellia; order CAIKKV01; family CAIKKV01; genus CAIKKV01. Next base: position 1,449 of record JBIIYJ010000066.1, on the reverse strand, counting down.
GCCTCGTGCCGGACATCGGCATCATGGCCTCCCAGGACATGGTGGCCCTCGAGGCGGCCTGCCTCGACGCCATCAAGGCCGAGAACCTGATCCCCGGGACGCTGATCGGGAAATGGGAACTGCACGAGGGGACGCACCTCTTCGAGAAGATCCACGGCAAGGATCCGTGGATCCAGGTCGAAGCGCTCGAGAAGCACGGGCTGGGCGTCCGGAAGTACGCCATCCAGGACGTCGGCTGAGCCGGCGCTGAACTGAGGAGGTCGCCATGAGCCGCTGGGACAGTACGCCTCCGGGCGTGAAGGCATCGCTCGTCATCGCCACCGGGTTCGGGCTCGGGCTCAGCCCCGTCGCCTCCGGCACGGTCGGCACGCTGCCGGCGCTGCCGCTGGTCTGGGCGCTCTCCGGGCTGGCCTGGCCCTGGCAGCTGACCGTGGCGCTCGTCCTGGCCTCGCTGGCCGTCCCGTTCTGCAGCCGGGCCGAATCCTGGTTCGGCCGCAAGGACGACGGCCGCATCGTGGCCGACGAGTACCTGACCTTCCCCCTGGCCGTGCTCGGCCTTCCCCTCTGCCAGGCGCCGCTGATGCTGCCCGTCGCCTTCGTCGTCGCCCGGGTGTGCGATATCGTTAAGCCCTGGCCCGCGCGCGGCCTGCAATCCCTCGAGGGCGGCTACGGCATCGTGATCGACGACGTCTTCGCCTCGCTCTACGCCCTGGCGATCAACTGGCTCTTCTACCTGTACGCCTACCCGCAGGTGTCGGAATGGGTCGCCCGTTTCTGGCCGTTTTAAGTCGAGGAGCCCCGTCATGAACCGCCCCGTGTTGTCCCTTTTATGGGGATGCGCCGGCGCGTGCCTCCTGGCGTCCGGAGCGCTCCGGGCGGCGGGGGCCGAGCCCCTGGTCCTGCGGGCCTTCTCGAACGCCGTGCTGGTGGCCGACCATCCCGCGAACGACGGCGACAGCTTCATCGTTTCCGCCGGCGGCGTGCGCCACCACCTGCGGCTGTATTTCGCCGACTGCCCCGAGTCGCGCGCCACCCAGGACGCCGATTTCCAGCGGGTGCGGGACCAGCGGCGCTATTTCGGCCTGACGAACGAGCAGCAGGTGATCGCCTCCGGCCGCGTCGCTGCGGCCTTCACGAAAAAGGCCCTCGCCGCCCCGTTCACCTTCCACACCGCCTTCGCCGGAGCCCTTGGCCGGAGCGACGACAAGCGCTACTACGCCTTCATCCGCACCGCCGCCGGGCAGGACCTGGCGGAACTGCTGGTCCGCCAGGGGCTCGCGCGGGCCTACGGCACGGGGCGGGGCACGCCCGAGGGCGTGCCCCAGGACGAATACAAGGCCTGGCTCGCCGACCTGGAGGTTTCCGCCATGCTCAAGCGGCGCGGCATCTGGGCCGAGGCCGACCAGGACCAGATTGCCACGCTCCGGGCCGAGACCCGGAGGGAGGAGC
>JBIIYJ010000296.1:0-6647 GCA_044346855.1 Kiritimatiellia bacterium | reverse complement strand
CTTCCTTTCCGACGCCGCCGCCAAGCCCGCCTGCCGGGTCGTGCCGCTGGATCTCTTCAAGGACGAGGGGCTGGCCGACGCGATGGCGGGCTGCGACCTGGTGGTCCACCTGGCGGCCAACGCCGATGTCCGCTTCGGCACGGAGCACCCCGGGCGCGACCTCGAGCAGAACACCATCGTCACCTTCAAGGTGCTCGAAGCCATGCGCCGGGCGGGCGTCAAACGCATCGCCTTCTCCTCCACCGGTTCGATCTACGGCGAACCCGCCGTCTTCCCCACCCCCGAAAACGCCCCCTTCCCCCTCCAGACCTCGCTCTACGGCGCCTCGAAGCTCGCCTGCGAGGGGCTGATCCAGGCCTACTGCGAGGGCTTCGGCTTCCAGGGCTTCATTTTCCGGTTCGTCTCGATCCTCGGCGAGCGCTATTCGCACGGCCACGTCTTCGACTTCGTCAAGCGGCTGCGCGCCAATCCCGCGGAGCTCGCGATCCTGGGCGACGGCCGGCAGCGCAAATCCTACCTGTATGTCCAGGACTGCATCGACGCCATTTTTCTGGCCCTCGAAAAGGGGCGGGAGAAGATCCACCTGTTCAACCTGGGGGCCGACGAATACTGCGAGGTCAACGACTCGATCGGCTGGATCTGCGGCCGCCTGAAGCTTGAGCCCAGGCGCCTCTACAGCGGCGGCTCCCGGGGCTGGATCGGCGACTCCCCCTTCATCTTCCTGGACTGCTCCCGCATCCGGGCGCTGGGCTGGAAGCCGCGCCTGTCGATCCGGGAAGGCGTGCTGAAGACGGTCGACTATCTCCTGGACAACACCTGGCTCATGGAAGAGCGAACCCACTAACCGCGGCGGAATCCTGCCCATGACCCCCAATCCCAGCCAGCTTGAAACGGAACGCCAGCCCGAACTCTCGGTGATCGTTCCCGTGTACCAGGAAGAGAAGACCATCCGGCCCTTCCTGGCGCGCCTGTGCCCGGTGCTCGACAAGGTCGCCCCCGATTACGAGGTCATCTTCGCCCTGGATCCCGGCCGCGACGATACGCAGGGCGTGATCGAGGCCTGCATCGCCGCCAACCCGCGGGTCCGCCTGCTGGTCATGACCCGCCGCTGGGGCCAGCCCGCGGCCACCATGGCCGGCATCGACCATGCCCGGGGCCGCGCCTGCGTCGTGATCGACGTGGACCTGCAGGATCCGCCCGAACTGATCGCCGACCTGGTCGCCAAATGGAAGGAGGGCTACGAGGTGGTCTACGCCCAGCGGAAAAGCCGCAAGGGCGAAACGCTGCCCAAGCGCCTCGTCTCCTACGCCGGCTACTGGGTCATCAACCGCATCTCGGACGTCCCCATCCCCCGCAACACCGGCGACTTCCGGCTCCTCGACCGGACCGTCATGGACGCGCTTAGCGATCTCAAGGAGACGCACGGCTTCCTCCGCGGCCTGGTGGCCTTCGTGGGCTACCGCCAAACGGCGGTGCTGTACGACCGCGACCCGCGCGCGGGCGGCCAGTCGAAGTACAGCCAGATCACCGGCTCGCTGCGGATCGGCATGAACGGCGTGGTGGCGTTCTCGAGCAAGCCCCTCACGCTGGCCACCGTCATGGGCTTCGGCGCCGCCGGGCTGAGCCTGCTGGCCTCCCTCCTCTACGTCGTTCCCAAAATCATCCGGGGCCAGCCCATGGCCACCGGCCTGGTCCCGATCCTGCTGATCGTCACCTTCCTCGGCGGCGTGCAGCTCATCTCCCTGGGGATCATGGGCGAGTACGTGGGCCGCATCTACGAGGAGGTGCGCGGCCGCCCGAAATACCTGGTCGCCCGCAAGGTCAACATCCAAGCCGCGCCGGGCCCCCGCCTATGAACGTGGCGCTCGCGGGCTTGTGGCATCTGGGATGCGTGACGGCGGCCGGCCTGGCCCGCGCGGGCCACCGCGTCACCGTCTACGACCCCGATCCGGAAACGCGCGAAAGCGTGAAGCGGGGCAAGGCCCCCCTCTTCGAGCCGGAGCTGGACGAGGCCCTCGCCGAGGGGCTCCGCAGCGGGCGGCTGGCCGTGGCCGACTCCCCCGCCGCCCTGCTGGCCGGCGCCGATCTCCTCTGGGTGACCTTCGACACCCCGGTCCGGGATGACGACACGGCCGACACGGCCTTCGTCCGCAACGCCATCCTCGGCCTCCTGCCCCACGTGGGGCCGGGGCTTCTCGTCCTCGTCTCCTCGCAGCTCCCCGCCGGCTCGATCCGGGCCCTGGAGGCGGACGCCGACCGGACCCTACCCGGGCGGGGCCTGCGCTTCGCCTGCTCTCCCGAGAACCTGCGCCTGGGCCAGGCCCTCGCCTGCTTCATGAAGCCCGACCGCATCGTCGGGGGCGTGCGCGCGGAGGCGGACAAGGCGCCCCTCGCCGAGCTGTGGAAGCCCCTCGGCTGCCCCGTGGAATGGATGACCGTCGAATCCGCGGAAATGACCAAGCACGCCATCAACGCCTTCCTGGCGCTCTCCGTCACCTTCGCCAACGAGCTCGCGACCCTCTGCGAAAAGGCGGGAGCCGACGGCCGCGAGGTCGAGCGCGGCCTGAAGACCGAAGCGCGGATCGGCCCGAAGGCCTACCTCCGGCCCGGCCGCGCCTTCGACGGCGGCACCCTGGCCCGCGACGTCCTTTTCCTGGCGGGGCTGGGCTCCGAGGCGGGGCTCCCGCTCCAGCTGATCCCCTCCATCCAGCGGGCCAACGAATCGCACAAGGGCTGGCTGCTCCGGGTGACGGCGGAAGCCCTGGCCGGCCTCCCCCGCCCCGTGGTGGCCGTGCTGGGCCTGGCCTACAAGCCGGGCACGGACACGCTCCGCCGCTCCACCGCCCTCGAATTCTGCCGGGCGGCCGCGGGCCGGGGCTGGCGCGTGCAGGCCTACGACCCGCTCGTGCGCGCCCTGCCGCCGGGCGATTCGGCCCTTCATCTCTGTCCCGATATCAGGACCGCCTGCGCCGGGGCCGACGCGCTGGTCGTGGCGTCCGACTGCCCGGAGTTCAAGGCCGTGCCGCGGGCGGACTGGCTGGCCTGGGCGGAGGGGAAATGCGTGGTGGACCCCGCCCGCCACCTGTTCGAACACGTGGGCCGGGCCGCGGGCGTCCGCTACCGCGCCGTGGGACTGAAAGGCGGCTTATGAACCGGCTGAGCGGAAGAACCGCGCTGATCACAGGGGCGGCCCGGGGGCTCGGGCGCGCCATCGCCGAGGCCTTTGTCCGGGAGGGCGCCTCCGTGGGCCTCTGCGCCCGGTCCGCCGCCGAGCTGGCCGAAACCGCCACTGAGCTCCGCGGCCTGGCCGCGCCAGGCGCCGCGGTCGAGGCCTGGCCGGCCGACATTTCCAGCCCCGACGAGGTGCGGGCGTTCGCCAACCGGGCGCTCGCGCGCTTCGGCCGCATCGAGATCCTGGTCAACAACGCCGGCATCTACGGGCCCATGGGCCCCAGCGAGTCCGCCGACTGGGACGCCTGGGTGGAGGCCGTGCAGATCAACCTGATGGGCTCCGTGCTGATGTGCCGGGCGCTCCTGCCCCACTTCCGGCAGAACCGGTACGGGAAAATCATCCAGCTTTCCGGCGGCGGCGCCACCGCCCCGCTGCCCGGCATCAGCGCCTACGCGGCCTCCAAGGCGGCCGTGGTCCGGTTCGCCGAAACGCTGGCCCTGGAGACGGCGGACGCGGGCATCGACGTGAATTCCATCGCCCCCGGGGCGCTCAACACGCGCCTGCTGGACGAGGTGCTGGAGGCGGGGCCGGACAAGGTGGGCGCAGCCTTCTTCAAGAAGGCGCTGCAGCAGAAGGAAACAGGCGGCACGCCCCTCGAAAAGGGGGCCGCGCTGGCCGTCTACCTCGCCTCGGCCGCCAGCGACGGGCTGACCGGCAAGCTGATCAGCGCGATCTGGGATCCCTGGGACCGCTTCGAGGGCCACCGGAAGGAGCTGAAGGAGACGGACGTCTACACGCTCCGCCGCATCGTGCCGGCCGACCGCGGCCAGAGCTGGGACGGAGGCAAGCCATGACCGCGTTCACCCCGCCCGGAGTGGGCATCATCGGCTGCGGCTTGATCGGCCGGAAGCGCGCCGCGGCCCTCGGCCCGGCCCGGCTGGTCGCCTGCGCGGACCCCGCCGAAGACCGCGCGCGCGAGCTGGCGCGCTCCGCGCCGGGCTGCCGGGCGTTCGCCGATCCGGCCGACCTGCTGCGCCTCCCCGAAGTCGGCCTGGTAATCGTCTCGACGACCAACCACAAGCTGGCCGAGCTGTCCGAGGCCGCCCTGGCGGCCGGCAAGCACGTGCTCATCGAGAAGCCGGCCGGCCGCTCTCTGGCGGAACTGCTGCCGCTGGAGGCGCTGGCCCGCAAAGCCCGGCGCCTGGTGCGGGTGGGCTTCAATCACCGCTACCACCCCGCCTTTCTCAAGGCGCGCGAGCTGGTCGACTCGGGCGCCATCGGCCCGCTGATGTTCGTCCGCGGCCGCTACGGCCACGGCGGGCGGCTGGGATATGAAAAGGAGTGGCGCGCCGATCCCGCCCTTTCGGGAGGCGGTGAACTGATTGACCAGGGCGTGCACCTGATCGACCTGGCCCGCTGGTTCCTGGGGGACCTGGCCGTCGCCGGCGGCTATGCCGGCACCTATTTCTGGGACATGCCGGTCGACGACAACGCCTTCCTGCTGCTCCAGACGCCCGAGCGCCGGACCGCCTTCCTGCACGTCAGCTGCACGGAGTGGAAAAACCTTTTTTGCTTTGAAATCGCGGGCCGGACCGGCAAACTGCAGGTGGATGGCCTGGGCGGCAGCTACGGCGTTGAGCGGCTGACGTTCTACAAGATGCTGCCGGAGATGGGGCCGCCCGACACCCTCATGTGGGAATACCCCCGGGGAGACCGGTCGTGGGCCCTGGAGTTCCAGGATTTTCTCGACGACATCCGCCTCGGCCGGGAGCCGGCGGCGGGGCTGCCGGCCGCGGCGGCCGCCATGCGCGTGGTGGAGCAGGTGTATGCCCTGAGCCAGGAGGAACCCGAACATGCCTGACAGTTTTGCCGAACAGTTCCTGAATGAGACGGCGGAGATTACGCGGCGCCTCGACCGGGCCGCCATCGAACGCATGGCGGAGCGGCTGGCGGCGGTGCGCAAGGCCGGCGGCCGGCTCTTTTTCCTGGGCGTCGGGGGAAGCGCGGCGGCCGCCTCGCACGCCGTGAACGACTTCCGGAAACTGGCGGGCTTCGAGGCCTACTGCCCCACCGACAACGTCTCCGAGCTGACCGCCCGCACCAACGACGAGGGCTGGGCCACGGTCTTCGCCGCGTGGCTGCTGGGCAGCCGCCTGGACAGCCGCGACGGACTGGTCATCCTCTCCGTCGGCGGCGGCAACCTCGAGAAGAACGTCAGCCCCAACCTGGTGGAGGCCATCCGGCTGGCCAGGAAGGTCGGCGCCACGGTGACCGGGATCGTGGGGCGGGACGGCGGCTACACGGCCCGGGAGGCCGACGCATGCGTCCTGATCCCGACGGTCAACCCGGACGCGGTCACGCCGCACACCGAGGCGTTCCACGCCGTGATCTGCCACTTGCTCGTCAGCCACCCGCTCTTGAAAACAGCCACCGCCAAATGGGAATCCGTGGCAAAACCGGTTTAAGGAACATACCATGAGCGACACGCCCGCTTCGATCCCCACCCTCGCCCAGCTGCGCATCAAGATCTTCTCGGACGGCGCCGACCTGGACGCCATCGCCGACGCCTACCAGAAGAAAGTGGTGAAGGGGTTCACAACCAACCCGACCCTGATGGCCAAGTCGGGCGTCACCAACTACATCTCCTTCGCGCGGGAGATGCTCAAGATCGTGCCCGACCTGCCGGTCTCGCTCGAAGTGTTCAGCGATGACTTCGAGGGGATGCGCCGCCAGGCCCGGGTGCTGAACGACCTGGCGCCGAACGTCTACGTCAAAATCCCGATCACGAACACCAAGCGGGAGTCGGCCTGTCCCCTGATCCGGGACCTGGCCCACGCGGGGGTGAAGCTGAACATCACGGCCATGCTGACGCTCGAGCAGGTGCGGCACGTGACGGAGGCGCTCTGCCCGGGCGTGCCGTCGATCGTTTCCGTCTTCGCCGGCCGCATCGCGGACAGCGGGCGCGACCCGATCCCGCTCATGAAGGAGTCGCTGCGCCTGACCGCCCCCGTGGCCGGGGCGGAGCTGCTCTGGGCCAGCCCGCGCGAGCCGCTCAACATCCTGCAGGCCGAGTGGATCGGCTGCCCCATCATCACCGTGACGCCCGACCTGCTGGCCAAGGCGAAGAATTTCGGCAAGGACCTGGACGAGTACTCCCTGGACACGGTCAAGATGTTCTATTCGGATGCCGTGAAGAGCGGCTTCAAAATCCTGGAAGACGAATAAGGCGAGGTTTCCCATGATCATCACGCGCACCCCTTTCCGGATCACGCTGGGCGGAGGCGGAACGGACCTCCCCTCCTACTACGAGCGGCATGGCGGCTTCGTCTTCTCCATGACGATCGACAAGTACATGTACATCATGCTGCACCACCTGCCGGCCACGGAGCGGAAGTCCATCATCCGCTACAGCCAGGTGGAAACGGTCTCGCAGATCGAGGAGATCGCCCACCCCCTGGCGCGCGAGGCGCTGGTG
>JBIIYJ010000295.1:0-6659 GCA_044346855.1 Kiritimatiellia bacterium | reverse complement strand
TGCAGCGGCGGCGGGCGAGGCCCCGCGAGGGTAGCGGGGCCGAGAGGCGCTCGCGGCCCTGGGCAGGGCCGCATAGCGCCGACCGCCAGGCCGCTCACGGCCAAGCCGGGGCTCTTCGCGGCCTCTCCGCTTCCCTGTCCCGCCCCGGCCCGAAGTCGAAATTCGCGGCCTCTCCGCTTCCCTGTCCCGCCCCGGCCCGAAGTCGAAATTCGCGGCCTCTCCGCTTCCCCGTCCCGCCCCGGCCCGGTTACGCGAAATTCTGGCTCATCGTCCGTATCCGCTCGTCTGGCCCGAAGAGCACCAGCGTGTCGCCGGGGCTGATCGTGTCGGACCCGCTCGGGGCGATGGTGGTCTCCTCGGCGCGGTCCACGCCCTTATGCCGGAGCGCCAGCACATGGACTCCGTAGATATTGCGGATCTTGGCCTCGCTCAGGGTCTTGCCGACCAACTCCTCCGGCGCCTTCATCTCCACGATGCTGGCCCCGCCGGAGAGCTCGATGTAGTCGAGGATGGAAGGCGCCGCGATCGACCGGGCAAGCCGGATGGCCATGTCGCGGTCGGGATAGATCACGCGGTCCGCGCCCACGCGCTGAAGCACGGTGCCGTGCAGTTCCGTGGAGGCCTTGGCCACCACCTGGCGGATCTTGAGCTCCTTGAGGTTCAGCGTGGCGAGGATGCTGCCCTCCAGGTCGGTCCCGATCGCCACCACGGCCGTGTCGCACCGCTCGAAGCCGGCCTCGACCAGGGTCTGAATCTCGGTGGCGTCGCCCTCGACGGCGCGCGAAACCACGCTCATCAGCCGCTGCACGATGCCGCGATCGCGATCCAGCAGCACCACCTCAACCCCGCGCTGGACCAGGCACAGTGCCAGGGCCGACCCGAACCGCCCGCCGCCGATAATGCCAACCCTCTGCATGAGACCTCCTCCGCGCCGCTCAGCCGAGCAGCACGTATTCTTCCGGATACCGGACCCGCTGCTGCACCACCTTGCGCCCGATGATCGAGGCTATCGCAACAGGCCCCAGACGCCCCAGGAACATCAGGACCGACAGGGCGACCTGCCCGGACAGGGACAGGCTCGGCGTGAGCCCCGTGGACAGGCCGACCGTGCCGAACGCCGAAACCGTCTCGAACAGGACGGCATCCACCATCCCGAAACGGCCGACGACGGCATCCAGGTTTTCGGTGAACAGCAGGACGGCAAAGACCAGGCCTATCTGGAACAAGGAAAGCACGAAAATGGCCAACCCTTCCCGCACGGCGGAATCCGGGATCGTGCGGTCGGCAAAATACACATCCCGCCGGCCGCGTATCATGGTGCGCAGGGTCAGCACCATCACGATAATGGTGGTCAGCTTAATGCCGCCGGCCGTCGAACAGGGCGCCCCGCCGATGAACATCAGCCCCATGGTCATGAACAGGGTCTGGGGCGTAACCTGCCCCATGTCCACGAGATTGAAACCCGCGGTACGGGGCGTGACGCCCTGGAAAAACGCCGCCAGCACCCGATTCCAGTAGGGCAGGCCGTCCAGGGTGTGCCGCCACTCCAGCGCCAGGAAACCGAGAAAGCCCGCGGCCACCAGAACGCCCGTCGTGACCAGCACCAGCCGGGTGTGCAGGGAGAGCGTGCCTCGCAGTGTCTTGATCCGCCAGAATTTGATCTCGGTCAGCTCGTGCCAGACGATGAACCCGAGGCCGCCCGAAATCAGCAGGAACGCCAGCGTCAGGATGATCCAGGGATCGTCGCGGACGCCGATCAGGTTGTCCGGAAACAGGGAAAACCCGGCGTTGCAGAAGGCGCTGATGGAATGAAAAACGCCCGAGTAGGCCGCCTGCGCCACCGGCATGCCGTGGAAGGTGGAAAAGCGCCAGAACAGGATGGCGGCCCCCGCCGCCTCGAAGAGCACGGTGAAGATGACGGCCTTCCGCAAAACCAGCTTCAGCCCCGACGCCCGCCCGAGCCCCAGGGTCACCAGCATCGCGCTTTCATCCGACACGCTCATCCGCCGCCCCACGACCAGCAGGAGGAACGTGGCCAGGGTCATCAGCCCGAGGCCGCCGATCTGGATCAGCGCCAGGATCACCAACTGGCCGAACAGGGTGAAGCTGGTTCCCGTGTCGACCACCGTCAATCCGGTCACGCAGGTGGCGCTGGTGGCGGTGAAGAGAGCGTTGATGGGATGGAGCCACTTGTATCCGGTGTTCGCCACCGGCAGCATAAGCAGGAAAGCGCCGCCCAGGATCAGGAAGAAGAACGTCTTCATCACCGTCCATTCGGGACGGATCGTCTTCCGCGGAAATATCCGCTCCTGGATGGCGTCTCTCAAGCCTTCACCCCGAGCCGCCCGACAAACCGGCCCATGCGCGCCAGGGCTTCCCGGATGTCATCCAGCGAGGTGGCGTAGGCGCACCGCAGGAAGCCCTCGCCCGATTCGCCGAACGCCGACCCCGGCACGCAGGCCACGTTCTCCTCGTCCAGGAGGCGCAGGGCGAACTCCTTCGACTTCAGCCCGCTGTGGCCGATGTAGGGAAATGCATAGAAAGCGCCGGCCGGCTTGTGGCACGGCAGGCCAATCTCGTTCAGGCCGGCGTAGATGAAATTGCGGCGCTTCTCGTAGGAGGCCCGCATGGCCTCGGTGTCGGCATCGCTTTTCAGCGCCTCCGCCGCGGCCTCCTGGCTCAGGATCGGGGCGCACAGCATCGTATACTGGTGGATCTTCATCATCGCTTCCGTCAGTTCCGCGGGCGCGCAGGCATAGCCCAGCCGGAACCCGGTCATCGCCCACCCCTTGGAGAAGCCGTGCAGGAACACCGTCCGCTCCTTCATGCCCGGCATGGAGGCGATGGAAAGGCGCTCGCCCTCGTAGGTCAGCTCGGAGTAGATCTCGTCGGCCAGCACCACGAGGTCGCGCTCGACGGCCAGTCGCGCGATCCCCTCCAGGTCGCGCCGGTTCATGACGGCGCCCGTGGGGTTGGTCGGAAAATTCAGCATCAGCGCGCGCGACCGCTCCGTGAGGTGCGGCTCGATCATGGCCCGGGTCAGCCCGAAGCCCTGCTCGCGGCGGGTCGGGATGGGAACCGGCTTCGCGTGGGCGAAGGTCACCACCGCCGGATAGGAGACGTAGCACGGCTCGTGGTACAGCACCTCGTCGCCGGGATTGCACAGGGCCCGCACCGCCAGGTCGAGCGCCTCGCTCACGCCCACCGTGATCAGGATCTCGGTGGCGGGATCGTACGCCACGCCGAACATCCGCTCCACGTAGCCGGCGATGGCCGTCCGGAGCTTCAGCAGGCCGCGGTTCGAGGTGTAGCTCGTGGCCCCGTGGTCCAGCGCAAACATGGACGCCTCGCGGATGCGCCAGGGCGTCACGAAATCGGGCTCGCCGATGCCGAGGCTGATCACGTCCTTGCGGGTGCTGACCAGGTCGAAAAAGTCCCGGATGCCCGACCGCGGCACATCCCGGAGATAGTCGGCAACGGGATTACGGGGAAACTTTGAGCCGCTCATGCGTGTCCTTCTCTTCCATCAGAATGCCATGGTCCTTGTAGGGCTTGAGCATGAAGTGGGTCGCCGTGGAGAGAACGCCTTCCATGGTCGACAGCTTGGCGGCCACGAAGGCGGCCACCTCCTTGAGCCGGCGCCCGGAGACGAACACCAGCAGGTCGTACCCGCCCGACATCAGGAACAGGGAATCCACCTCCGGAAAGCGGGCGATGCGCGAAGCGACCCGGTCAAAGCCGCCGTCGCGCTCAGGCGTGATCTTCACCTCGATCACCGCATGCACGACCTCCAGGTCGAGCGCATCCTCGTTGACAATGGCGTGGTAGCCGCGGATCACGCCCTTTTTCTCGTAATCCAGGATCCTGGAGCGAATCTCATCCTGGGGCATGTTCAGCAGGCGCGAGAGGTTCTCGGGCGTCTCCATCGCGTTCCGGCGCAACAACTTGAGCAATTCGTCCATAGCCGATCCTCCGGGCCGCCGGCACAGGCGGCCCCAGGTTTGAGTTGAGTCCTGAATTGTTTCAAGTTAACATGTTTGTTTTACGCTGACAAATAGAAAGGGAAGCCGCCATGCCGCGCCTGGACCGCATCCGGATCGTGCTTGTCGCCCCGCTGTACGGGGGCAATGTGGGCTCGGTCTGCCGCGCCATGGCCAACGCGGGACTGAGCGACCTGGTCCTGGTCGCCCCGCCCGGGCTTGACATGGAAGAGGCCCGCAAAATGGCGGTGAGCGCCGGCAACATCCTTGATGCCCGGCGGGAAACGGCCACTCTCGCCGAGGCCGTGGCCGACTGCGGCCTCGTCATGGGCGCCACGGCGCGCGTCGGGCTCTACCGCCAGCACGCGGCCACCCCCCGCGAACTCGCGCCCCGCGCCCTGGAGGCGGCCGAACTCGGCCCCGTGGCCCTCGTCTTCGGACGGGAGGACAAGGGGCTGTCCAACGATGAGATCGCCCTCTGCACCCAGCTCATCCGCATCCCCACCCACCCCGGCTATCTCTCGCTCAACCTCGCCCAGGCCGTCATGATCTGCGCCTACGAGCTTTTCACGGCCTCCGGCCTCTTCGAAGCCCCCGTCGAGAAATCCGCCGAGGCGCCGGGCGACCTGCGGGAGCGGCTCTTCGCCATCTGGCGCGAAACCCTGCTCGACATCGGGTTCATGGACCAGGACAAGGCCGACCACATGATGCTCGGCCTGCGCCGGGTCTGGTCGCGCGGCAAAATGACCGTGGACGACGTAAACATCCTCATGGGGATCGCGCGCCAGATGCGCTGGCGCGCCCACCATCCCTCCGCCTGAGACGAGCGCCTAGTCGCGGTTCGCCCAGTCCACGTTGCGGGTCACGTACATCACCAGGCCGAGCACGACAAACAACCCCGCCGTACCGATCAGCAGCGAGTAATCCTGCAGCTGCAGCACCACGTAAAGATAGGTGTAGATGGTGGCCAGGGAGAGCGTGATGATAAGCGTGCGCCAGCCTCCCCCCAGCACGTTCAGGGTGTAGAGGACAATCAGGATCGAGGAGGCCGCCGCCCCGGCCCAGTAGGCCAGGCCGAAGGAAATGAATTCCGAGAGGGAGAGCAGCGCCAGGTAGAACAGACAGAGCGCCGCGCCGACGAGAGTATACTGGAACGTGTGGATCGACAGCGCGGAGAGGATCTCGAAGAGGAAGAAGGCCGTGAAGATCAGGGCAATGAACAGGATGCCGTACTTCGCCGCCCGCTCCACCATCCGGTAGGCGTCCACCACGGAAATGAAATTCACGCCGAAGAGCGAGGAGGCCATATCACCCGCCGCGAAGGCGTAGTTCTTGGCCTGGTCCGTCGTCTGCTGGGGATAGCTCCTCCCGTACCAGGACACCTCCCACGCAGCCCGGAAGCCCTCATCCCCCACCTTGCGGTCCGTCGGCAGGAAGGCCCCGATGAAGCTCGGGTCCGGCCAGAGCGAGGTCAGCGAGACGCGCGTCTTCTGGCCCACCGGCGCGAACTGGATGCCCCGGCTCCCCTTCAGGTCCAGCTTCATCTGGAACGTCATGTTGCTGCCCGGCAGCAGCCCGGGAAACCGGGCGGTCACCCCCGACTCGTAGCCCGCCAGCCGGCAGCCGGGCGAGAACTCGCCCGTCAGGTCGCCCAGGGTCATGGCGATCACATCCCCCACCCCGCGCAGGTCGCTGACGGCCAGGGTCACCTGGGCGTCCGCCCACCGCATGCTTTCGGGCTCGATGTTCAGGGCCTTGTAATCGGGCTCCGGAAAGCGCCCGGCCAGGGCCAGCTCGCTTTTATAGACGATGGCCTCGTAGATGCCGCGGTGCAGCTTGCCGGGATCCACCATGCCTTCGATGGACAGGTCCGCCGGGAGGAAATAGGCGTTCGCGACGGCCGTCTCCAGCACCTCCACGCGCTCGCGCCGGCCGTTGACGGTCTCATCCTTCAGCACCTTGGTCTTGTACTCGTAGGGGACGATCAGCACCGGCCCCACGAGCACCTGCTCGAACCCCCACGTGGAGGTGATGTCGGCGATGGACTGGTTGCGCCGGATCTGGCGTTCCGAAATCAGGGACTTAATCATCGCCAGCGGGATCAGCAGCAGCAGGGCCAGGACCAGGATCCCGGCCATTTTGAGGGTCACGGCGTGACGGCGAAGAAAGGCGCGGGGGAGGTCGGGGGGCTGCGGCAGGGAGTCCATGGCGTGTTCCTTTTTGATGACAGGGCGATCCTAGTCCTCCGAAACCAGGAATTCAAGCGCGAAGCGTCTGCTCCTGCGAATCCTCGTAGGCCGCCAGCGCGTCGCGGATAACGGCCATGAGCCCTGCCGAATCGCCCCGGGCCAGCGTCTCGCGAAGCGCGCACATCGGATAGATGAAGGGATACGGGCAGGCCTCGAGCCGCCTCCGAAGCGTCGCGGCGGCCTTCCCCCCGGGTCCTTCCGCCTCCACCCGCCGGCACACGCCCAGCACGCCCCGGACGGCGGCCTTGACGCGCGGCACGCTGATCGGGGGGATCGTCACCCGGGCAGGGAGGGCGGCCGGGGGACGAGCCGGGCGCCCCGCCGGGGGCGGGACCGGCGGCGGGACGGGCGCCCCGCCCGCCTCCGCGCACGCCAGCGAGGCCCGGCAGCGGGCCACGGGCGTGCGCCGGGAAAAGGAAGCCACCGCCTC
>JBIIYJ010000065.1:0-20339 GCA_044346855.1 Kiritimatiellia bacterium | reverse complement strand
CCGATGTAAAAGCGGATGCGGTTGTCCTTCAGGTGGTGCCGCATGTCGTCCTGCTTCTTCTCGTCCCGGCTGAAAACGCGGATTTCGCCGATCTTGGAGCGCAGAAAATGCCGGATGACCACGTTCCCGAACGATCCCGTTCCGCCCGTGATCAACAGCGTCTTCCCTTCGAATCCACTTTCTTGCGTCATGGCAGGCACTCCCGTCAAATCCAGTTGATCAGTTCCGACTTGGTTCCCGGCTCCCCTCGAGGCGCTCACCGCCGTCCTCGATCTGCGCGAGGAGCGCGGCGACCTGTTTGGCCCGGCGCGACCGCTCACACCCCCGCCGCATCCGCTCCGCCAGTTCGCCCAGCGCCACGGCCAGCAGGTACGCCTTCCCGCACCGGGCTTCCGCGGCCCGGAACGCCTCCAGTACGGCGGCCGGCACCTCGCTCTTCCCGCGCCCCGTCCCCAGCAGGTCCATCACCCCGTACGGGAACAGGTACTCCGCCGTCACCCGCGCCGGATCCCGACCCAGGACGGCGGCAAGGCGGCCGGCGACGGCCTCGTACGCCTTGAGCGCGCCGAGGGCCAGCTCGGTCCGGCGGCTCTTCCCCACCTGGTTGGGAGCCCCGCGCCGAATGAGCACCAGCAGTTCGGGATCATAGACGATCGGGTAGTCCAGCAGCAGAGCCCAGTGGAACGGGACGTCGGGCATGTTGGGAAACTCCGCCCCCGGAAAACGGCCCAGCCGCGCCAGCAGCTCGCGGCCATACACCATGCAGGCGCTGGTGGTGAGTCCGTAAAAATGATGCCGCCACAGCCGCTTCAGCAGTTCGCCGGGCGCATGGAGGCGGGCGCGGTCGTCGAAGCGGTAGGATTCGACGATGCCCCCCCGGTCCGCAAAGCGGACGGCGCCGAGGTAATAGGCCGTCTCCAAAGGCTTTTCCGCCAAGCGGACGTCGTCCTGCAGCCGGGCGTGCCAGCCGGGGACCAGCAAGTCGTCCGAGTGCAGCAGGCAGACCAGGTCCCCCGTCGCCAGGTCAAGGCAGCGGTTCCAGTTGCCCGAACAGCCGAGATTGCGCTCGTTGCGGACGTAGCGGACGCCTTTGAACGAGCCGGCGATATCGGCCGTGGCGTCCGTCGATCCGTCATCCACCACCGTCACCGATTCCAGGGGCAGGGTCTGAAGCCGGACGGAATTCAACGTGGCGCGCAGGGTCGCCGCCGCGTTGTAGGCCGGGATCAGGATATCCACTCGTGCCGGTTTTGCCATAGGCTTCTTTG
This sequence comes from Kiritimatiellia bacterium, assembly GCA_044346855.1. GTDB lineage: Bacteria > Verrucomicrobiota > Kiritimatiellia > CAIKKV01 > CAIKKV01 > CAIKKV01. The sequence goes on along the minus strand of JBIIYJ010000065.1, from coordinate 19,071 downwards.
CTGCGACTCCGCTTGACGACCCTGTCGACGTGAAATAGCCAGCTTAGCAACCCCGTCCGGACGAGTCAAGTTAGGCCCCGAAATAGGCGGCCATCAGCTGGCCAGCGTTTTTCTCGCCAAAATGCTCCAGGGCAAAGGCGCGGCAGGCGGCCCGGCGCCGGGCCAGCTCCTCCGGCGACCCCGCCAGCCGGGCGAGAACTTCTTCCAGGGCCGCTTCGGCCGGCTCGACGAGGATCGCCACGGAGTCGTCCACATGATCCTTGATCCCGCCCTTGTTCGAGCAGACGATCGGCGTGCCGCAGGAGAGCGCCTCGATCGCCACCCGGCCGAACCCCTCGCTGTACAGCGACGGCATGACGAAGACGTCCGCCCCGTTGTAATAAGGCGCCAAAGCGGTGTTGATCACATTCCCGCAGGCCCGGATGTTGGGCGACGCCTTGGCGGCGGCCTCGACCTCCGACAACATCTCCCCCCCGCCCGCGAAGGCAAAGGTCCACTCCGGATGGCGGCGGGCGATGGCGAGCAGCAGCCCGATCCCCTTGATCGCGCGCAGCCGCCCCACGAAAAGCACGGTGAAGCGGTCGGGCCAGCCAAGCTCCCGGCGGGCCTGGGCCCGGTCGGCCGGCACGAACCGGGTCCAGTTGTTCACCCAGGTGAGGTGCGTCTCGACGCGCTCGCGGGGCAGGCCGATGGCCACCAGCTCGTCGCGCGAGACGTTGGAGAGTGCCAGGACGGCATCCGCCCCGGCCAGCACCCACCGCGTCATGCGGGCCAGCGCGGAACCCGGCACGAAATCGTAGATGGCATGGGTGGTCACCACCCAGCGAAACCGGAAGAAGGGTCGCAGCAGCCGGATGGCCAGGGCGGAGTTCAGCCCCAGCGTGTGAACGGCGCGGAGGCTCTTGCGATGGCGGAGCAGGTGCAGAAACGACCAGAACAGCAGCCCCGGCACCAGGTAGGCCACCTCCAGGGCCGGATACTTGAGCAGGCGGTGGAACAGGTCCCCACCCGGCCACCGGTGACGCTGGATGACCACGCTTCCCCGCCGCTCCACGGCCGCGCCCCGCGCCCGGGTGATGATGGGCTGGTAGGTGACGACGGAGGCGGGAACCGCGTTCTTCTCGAGGTAGGCGCACAGGTCGTCGAGCCGGGTCTCCACGCCGCCCACCTCGGGCGCGAAGCTGGGAGTGACGATCAGGAGGGCCGGGCTTGTTCCCATTTCAGCTTTCCTTCCGGGCGCCGCCGAAGCCGCCGGGCTGCAGGTAGTGCTTGCGCCAGACCTCCAGCAGGAAGAGCTTCCAGACCATGAACTCCTTGTCCTTCTCGAGGGGCGAGTAGAAGGACGGCTTGAAGTCCAGCAGCCGCCCGATCTGCGCCGGGGAGTACAGGGAACGGGCCAGGCTCGCGGGGGCGAGCAGGTAATCGCGAACCTTGTCCCGGTTGCTCAGCAGCATCTCGGGCACCGGGATGCTGAAGCCGCGCTTTTTCCGGCCGCGGATGACGTCCGGCAGGTACGTCTTCGCCACCTCCCGCAGGATGCGCTTCTCCTGGACCGCGTTGAAGCGGAACCAGTCCCCCTCGAACTTGTACTCACGCGGCAGCGAGTAGCCGAATTCGACCACGTTCACGTCCAGGTACGGAACCCGCGCCTCGATCGCGTTGGCCATGGTCCCGTGATCCACCTTCATCAGGAAGTGGGAGGGCAGCTCGTGCAGCAGGTCGAAGCGGTGCAACTGCCGGCAGATGTCAGGCTCGCCCGAACCCGCCAGGATCCGGTGGACCCGGTCCGCGGTCCGCCGCCGGGCCCGGCTGGTGGGAAGCAGCCGGGAGAGCGTGTAGGAAAACAGCTCCGAGCGGATCCGGGAGGGCAGCAGGCGGTAGGGAAGCGTGGAAAGCCCGTACCAGGAATAGCCGGCGAATGCCTCGTCCGCCCCCTCCCCGACCAGGAGCACCTTGATGCCCTCCCGACGAATCTGCTCGGTCATCAGGATGGTCGTGAAAAGCCCGCCGTCAAGCGAGCTGAGATCGTCGAAATAATAGATCAGCTCCTCGATCCGGTCGTTGATCTCCCGGGGGCTGACCAGGATTTCATGGTGGTCGGACTTGATGTGCGCGGCCACGGCGGCCGCGTGCGGGCGCTCGTCCCAGCGGTGCTCGAAGCCCGCCGTGTAGGTGTGCACCGGCTGGTCCGTCTTGCGGGCCGCCAGCGCCGCCACCAGGGAGGAGTCGAGCCCGCCGGACAGCAGGATGCCCACGGGCACGTCCGCCCGCATCTGGTAGGCCACGCTTTTCAGCAGCCGGGCCTCGCACTCCGCGGTGGCGGCGGCGTAGTCCTGGGAGGCGACCGATTCGTCCTTGCGCAGGGTCCAGTAGGTGGACGCCTCCACGCTGCCCTGGCGGAGCGTCACGACCTGCGCGGGGAGAACCTTCTTCACGCCCCGCAGGAGGCACATGCCGGGGTCCGACAGGAACTGGAAGGTCAGCAGGTGCTCGAGGGCGGGCTCGTCGAACGCCGGCGTCCAGACCTCCGGCGGCAGCTCGAGGAAGCTCTTGGCCTCGGAGGAAAAGAACACGCCGTGCGCCGTGGGGAGGTAGACCAGGGGCTTGATCCCGAGCTGGTCGCGCGCAAGCAGCAGGATTTTTTTGTCGGCGTCCCAGAGCGCGACGGCGAACATCCCGTTGAAGCGCGAAAAGCAGTCGCGCCCCCACTCCTCGTAGGCGTGGACGACGATCTCGGAGTCGCACTCGGAATAGAACCGGTGGCCCTTCCCCTCGAGCTCCCGGCGCAGCTCCATGTAGTTGTAGATCTCGCCGTTGCAGACCATCTGGATGCGGCCGTTCTCGTTGCCCATGGGCTGGCGGCCGCGCTCGGACAGATCGATGATGCTGAGGCGGCGGTGGCCGAGGTAAATGCCGTCAGAGGGCTCCGCCCACACGCCTTCCGCATCCGGGCCCCGATGGCGGATCCGGCCGATCATCCGGGAAAGCAGCGTGTCCCCGGGAACGCCGTCCTTCCATAACATGCCCGCTATTCCGCACATACTCGCTTCCCTTCGCTACCCGGCCTTCGCCGGGGCCGCGGACGCGCGCCGCATGGCCAGCCAGAAATTGATTCCCACAAGCCCCTTGAGAACCCAGACCCCCGCCAGCAGGATCGGATGGGACAGGCTTCTCCGCCACTTCCCGTTCTCCATGAAAACCGTCCAGAACCGGTACCGCACGCCGAACTGCTTCCGGACGGTGGCATCCCAGCCCCACTTCGCGGCATAGAGCCCGAAGTTCCCACCATAATACGCTTTTTTCCGCAGAAAGCGAAGCAGGGAAAAGGCCCCTTCGTCGTGGATGAGGTGACCCTCCGTGAGCGCGACGCGCGGCGTCAGGGCCAGGATCCGCCGGTCCAGGTCCCAATCCTCACCTGCGTAAAGGGCCTCATCGAACCCGCCGGCCGCTTCGAAGACGGCTTTGCGGATCACGCGCAGGCCGTCGATGCAGGTGGCGTCGTAGAAAGACCGCTCGAAATTCCGCACCCGCACCCACCAGCCCTCGCCCGCCATGCGCTCCCGGATGTAGAGGGCGTCGGGCGGGTCGGCGGACTGGAGGCGGCTGATTATCTCCTCCAGGGTTTCGCGCGGGATGCGCATGTCAGCATCCACGAACAGGAGGTAGTCCCCCGCCGCCTCGCGCGCGCCCCGGTTCCGCTGGGCGCTCCGCTCGGGCCCCTGCTGCATCACGCGAGCGCCGCCCGCGGCCGCCAGGCCGGGCGTGCCGTCGGTCGACCCGTTGTCCACCACCAGCAGTTCCGCCAGTCCCGCCCGGGCGGCCCAGTCGAGAGCCGCCAGGCACTCGCCGATGCGGGCGGCCTCCTGCCGGGTGGGGATGACGATGCTCAGGATCATGCGCTCGCCTGGAAGATCTCTTTCAGGATGGCCGGCACGTCGTAGGTCAGGTTCCAGCCGGGATAATGCGCCTTGAACTTCTCGACGCTGCTGATCCACCAGATGTGGTCGCCGATGCGGTTCTCGTCCGAGTACCGAACCTTCATGGCCTTGCCGGTCAGGCCTTCGCAGACGGCGATGGCCTCCTTCATGGAGCAGTTGCTGAACCGGCTCCCGCCCATGTTGTAAACCTCGCCGGGGCGGGGCGCCAGCCGGAACGCCTCGAACGCGCGCACCAGGTCGAAGCTGTGGATGTTGTCCCGAACCTGCTTGCCCTTGTACCCGTAAATGACATACTCGCGGCCGCTCACGGCGCACTTCATCAGGTAGGACAGGAAGCCATGCAGCTTGGTTCCCGAATGGCCGGGCCCCGTCAGACAACCGCCGCGGAAGACCGCCGTGGGCATGCCGAAGTAACGGCCGTATTCCTGCACGAGCACGTCGGCCGCCACCTTGGAGGCGCCGAACAGGCTGTGCTTGGTCTGGTCGATGGACATGGTTTCGTCGATGCCGTGGCGCGAATACGGATGATCCTCGGCGATCTCCCACCGCGTCTCCTTCTCAACAAGCGGCAGGCGGTTGGGCGTGTCGCCGTAGACCTTGTTCGTGGAGGTGAAGATGAACACCGCCTTCGGCGCGTGCTTGCGCGCGGCCTCGAGCAGGGTCAGCGTGCCGTTGGCGTTGACGGTAAAATCGGTGTGCGGATCCGAGGCCGCCCAGTCGTGCGAAGGCTGCGCCGCGGTGTGGACCACCAGGCCGATATCGGAGCCGTACCCGGCAAAAAGGCGGTCCATGGCCGCCAGGTCCCGGATGTCGGCGTCGATGTGGACGTAGCCGGGAAAAGACTCCTTCAGTTCGTCCAGATGCCAGCGCGTGGAGGCCTCGGGCCCGAAGAAACGGGCGCGCATGTCGTTGTCCACCCCCACCACCCGCCAGCCCTGCTGAAGGTAGTACCGGGCGGATTCCCCGCCCACCAGGCCACCGGACCCCGTTACGATCGCAGTTTTCATCTCGCCCCTTCCCGGTTAACCGGCCAGAACCGGCCTCAACGCGTCCTTGTTGCCTTCAATCCATGCCGCAATATCGCCCACGACCGTTTGCATCGACCGTGCCGGCTTCCAGCCCAGCGCCACCTCGGTGGCTGCCCCGTCCGTGACATACAACGGAACGTCGCCCTCGCGGACCGCCGGTTCAAGCCCGACCTCCTGCGCCCGCCCGGTGGCTTCGCGGCACAGGGCCGTGAGCTCCCGCAGGGAGGCGCTGCATCCGCGGCCGCCGCCGACCATATACACCTCGCCGCGGAACGGGTCGCGCCGCTCCGCTTGGAGCACGACCAGATCGGCCAGGTCGTCGACGTGCAGCACGTCCCGCACCTGCTTGCCCCCGTAGCCGATGTAGCGCAGGGGCAGCCCGTACAGGTGGCGCGCGACCCAGAGGGCGACAACTCCCTGGTCGGCTTTCCCCATCTGCCAGGGGCCTGCTATCACGCCGCAGCGATTGACAACCGCATCAAGCCCGAACTGGGCGGCGTATTCGCGGACCATGATCTCCGAGGCCAGTTTGGTGGAGCCATACAGGGTGCGGGGGCCTTCCAGCGGAAAGGCCGCGCCGATCCCGCGCTCGGATACGCCGGGAAGCGCCTGGACGGGGTCGATCTCGAAACGCTCGGCGCCTTCCGTCAGGCGGATCGCCCGCAGGGCTTCCACCGGGTAGACGCGGCTCGTGGAGAGAAACAGGAAGCGGCTTTTCCAGCGCCGGGCGCACTCAAGGAGGTGAAGCGTGCCGACCAGGTTGGTGTCGACCACGTAATCGGCCCCGGTCCCCCCGGCGCCTGCCATCACGGACGGCTCAGCCGCGGCGTCGATCACCAGGTCCGCCCCGCCCAGCGCTTCCAGGTCGGCTTTCCGCCGGACATCGCCCTCGACAACCTCGATGCCGGCCTGGCGGAGGCGGGAGACGTTGAGGCGCGAGCCGGCGCGATAGAAATTGTCGAGCGCCACGATCCGGCACCCCGGTTGCCGCGCCTTCAGGCGCAGCGCCAGCGAGGAGCCGACGAAGCCGCAGCCGCCGGTGATGATGCACTGATGAAAAGACACGACCCGCCCCTTTCGATCGACCCTTCACAGTAGCCAATCCGGACGCCGGAATCAATGCCAATTGGCTTGGGAGTTCTGGCACTCGGAAAGAGTCACCACGGATTACACAGATCTCACGGATAAGAGAAAGCAAAGAGGGGGCGCAAGCGCTCCAACGGATCCGGATCGGCGTCAATCAATGATTCGGCCACGATGGTTTTAACTACAAAAATGCGCTAAAGGCGCGAAAACTAATCCGGCTTTCGCGACTTTCGTGTGTTTCGTAGTTCCATCCCCTCTTCGCTTAGGGGCGGCTTCGCATTGTTGTGTTCCGAACATACGCACTCAGCGTCCGCCTACTTGACGCGTTTTTTCGTTCCACGGGGCTCATCCTTCAGCAGCAGCAGCCGGGCGCGGATCTGACCGCAAAGCTCATAATACCAGGGCGGCGCCAAAGGCGGCCGCTCCGCCAGCGCGGTGACTCGGAAATCCACAGGACTGACAATCACCTCGATGTGCGCGATGCCGGTTTCCGCGGCCAGCACGAATAGATCCTCGGACGCCGGGTCGCCCATGGCCAGGCAGCCGATCGAACAGGCGCTCCCGTGAATCATGATGTCGCCCCCCAGCTGGGTCCGGTTCTCCTTGATCGCCTTGGACCGGTCAAAGTCGTTCGGATAGTTCAGCCGCAGCGACAGATGGTAAAGGCTGTTCGGATTCAGCGACTCCACCCGGTAGAGCCCCTCCGGCACCTGATAGTCCCCCTCCCTCAGCTTGGGGCCCAGCACCCCGCTGGCAGCCAGGATCGGGTACGTCTTCAACAACTTGAAGCGGGCCGGCTCGTCCGCCACCCAGACCTCCAGCCGCCGTTCCGCCTTGAACGCCGCCAGCACCACGCGACGGGGCGGATACGACACGCCAAGCCGGTCGAAGTCGGGCTTGAGCCGGAGGCGCACATCCGCCCCATATTGCGCAACACGCTGGCTGACCGTATGAGACCCTTTCAAAGACCGGATAGCCCGCATGACCGGCCGCACCACCTGCGGCCTGGCGCACAACGCCACCGCTGCAACCAGCAGGACAATTACAATAAATTTCCGTTTCATTTTGCCTGATTATGTCACATCCTGAATACGGTTTGACACTTTTTTTGTCGTAGTCGCGATCGTGATCGTGATCATAATCGTCGCGGCAACGCAAATGTGGGATCGATTACGATCACGACCACGACCGATCACTGATCACCGATCACTGCTTTCAGCCACTTCCACGCCAGGGGAAACATGGCATTCAGCGCAATGACGGTCAGGAGCAGGAAGGCCAGGCGCGTCAGGAAGGGCTTCGAGAAACGGGCCCCCACCCGCAGTCCGATCAGGGAACCCAGCAGGACAGCGGGCGAGAGCGCGGCGCCCAGCGCCATGCCCCGGGTGACCTCGTGGCCGAAGGACAGGTAAAGAAGGATCAGCTGGATGGGCACCAGGGAAGCGAACGAAGCGAATAAGAATGCGCGCGTCCGCTCCGCGCTCCAGTCGTGGGCCATGACCCAGAGCACCAGCGGCGGGCCCCCCATCGAGCAGAGGCCCCCCGTGAACCCGCTGAGCCCGAAGGCCGCCAGGTTCCAGCCACCGTGCAGTTTCGGGCGGGGCAGCGGTTTCCATGACATCTGGAGGAGCACCATCAGGAGCATCACGAAGCCGACCCAGAACTTGAGCTGGCTGACGGGATGATTGGCCAGAATACGGAGAACCCAGACGCCCGCCACCATGGCGGCCGCCCGCAGGGCCACCGAGTAAATGACGATTTTCCAGGGGACCGCATGGCGCAGGTGGTGGATCCCGCTTGCGGACTGAACGGCCGTGCAGACCGAGGAAATCGTCAGGACCACCGGGATGGGCAGGCCGATCATGAGCAGCAGCGGAACGGAGAGCAGGCCGAACCCGAACGCCACGGTCCCCTGCAGGAATCCGCCGAACAGCACGATCAGGAGCGCGCTGACAATCTGGGTCATATCCATCATTCTTCAGGCCTTGTTGTCGCGGGTTCGGGTGATACAACCGGAGCCGGCACGCATCCACCCGGATCATGAAAGGCTTCAGCTTAGCCGATGCGGACGGTCAAATCCACCACTGATTGGCCCCCTCCCTGATTGAACAGTTGTTACCGGAATCAACCTGTGGTATAAAAGAAAGCGGAGGTGCCTTGTGAGCGGAAAGCTGGACTTGTTTCATCTTCGCGTGGAAGCCGGGCCCGATCAGGGCCGCCGGTTCACCATTCCTCCGGCGGGAGCCCGTGTCGGCCGGTCCTCCGGCAACGACATCGTCCTGACCGACCCCGCCCTCTCCCGTTTCCACTGCCGCCTGTTCTTCAAGGACGGGGCGCTCTGGATCAACGACCTGGGCAGCACCAACGCCTCGCTGGTCAACGGCAGCCCCGTTGCCGACCGCCCGCTGCACACGGGCGATGTCGTCGAATTCGGCGAAACCAAAATGCTGATCCTCCACGACCAGCCGGAGGCCGCTCCCGCCAGCGCCCCGCCCCCCGCCTCAACCCCCGCCGCCCCCGCCAAGCTCGACCTGGGCCTGGGCCGCGACTCCGAGGCGCCCCCGCGCGACGAGCCCCGTTCCTCCAAACCCTCCCTCGTGCTGGTCGTCGTGGCGCTGGCCGTCGTCGTCGTGGCCGCGGTCTACTGGCTCAAGCCGCGCCCCGCCCGCCCGGGCCCCTCCGGCCAGCCCGCCGGCCAGCCCCTGGCCGGAGCCGTCCAGCAGGCGCTCTTCGAGTTCAGCTACGAGAAGGAGATCGGCACCACGAACAACCTGTTCCGGTACGTGCTGACCCTGCGGGACAACACCCTGGCCGCCCAGATCGACGACGCCGTCAGCCGCCGCCACGTGGTGCGGGAAAAGAAGCTGGCGCCGGAAGTACTCAAGAACCTCCGCGTGGATCTCGACAAGCTCGGGTTCTTCGACCTGCGCAGCGACTACGCCGGGGTCCCGCGCGACGGCGAATGGGAGACGCGCGAGCTGGCCATGACGCTCGGCATCCGCTCGCACCGGGTCCGGGTGATCAACCGCCTCGACCCCGACGAGTTCAAGCCCCTCCGTGAAACGCTGGAGACCTTCGCCCAGAACGAGCTGAGCCTGGCCTCCCTCACCCTTCCGCCCGAGCGCCTCACGGAGCTGGCCCGGGAATCCTTCCAACTGGGCCACAAGTACCTCGACGAGCGCGAGGTGCGGGCCGACAACCTCTACAACGCCATCCGCACCTTCGAGGCCTGCCAGTGGTACCTGGAGACGGTGGAGCCCAAGCCCGCCTTCTTCAGCGAGGCGAACGACGCCGCCGAGGCGGCGCGCAAGGACCTGGACAAGGAATACAACGTCCGGCTCTTCGAAGCCGAGAAGGCCTGGAGCCTGAGCGACTGGCCCAAGGCCGCCGAACAGTACCGCCAGATCCTGGAGCTGATCCCCGACCGCTCCGATGACCGCCACCAGAATGCGCTGAAAAAACAGCTCGACGTGGAACGCCGTTTCAGGAGATAACCATGCGCCGCCCGTTCATTCCGCTCATCCTGCTGTCCCTCCTCTGGCTCTCCGCCGGCTGCGACCTGGCCGCCCCGCCCGATACCGCAACAGGCGACATCCGGGTCGAAACCGCGCCCGACGGCGCGGCCGTAGTCTGCAACGACGGGCCGCCGCGCATCAGCCCGGCCTCCTTCGACAACCTGGCGCCCGGCCTCTACATGGTAACCGCCGGGAAGGACGGCTTCCGGGAAGCCCGCCAGACCCTCTCGCTGATGGCCGGCCAGAAGGCCACGGTCCGGATGACGCTCGAGCCCGTCCTGGGTCTCGTGCTGGTGCAATCCTCGCCGGCAGGCGCGGAGGTGACGGTGGACAGCGCCTTCCGCGGCCAGACGCCCCTGCTGATCCCCGACTTCCCCCTGGGCACCCACCGCCTGCGCCTCAGCCTCCCCGGCTTCGAGGTCAAGGAGATCGAGCTGACGGTCAAGGACCGCACGCCGCTCAAGACAACCGTGGACCTGGCGTCCAAGACCGCGCGCCTTGACATCTCGTCGGAGCCCGAGGGCGCCTCGGTCTATATCGACAACGCCCCGCGGGGCGCCACCCCCTGCGAAGTGGAGGCGCCGGCCGACACACAGGCCAAGGTGGAGCTGAAGCTGGAAGGCTTCGCCCCGTTCGTCGAAACGCTCACGCTGCAGGCCGGCGGCCGCTATCCGATCAAGGCGCGTCTCGTCGCCCTGCCCGCGGACCTGGAGGTCACCTCCACCCCGGCCGGCGCGCGGGTCTTCGTGGACGGAACTTTCAAGGGCGTAACCCCCGCCACCATCCAGGGCCTGGCCCGGGGCGACCACAAGCTGGCCGTCGACCTGAAGGGCTATGAACCCCAGGAGCGGGTCGTCGCCATCAGCGGCGCCGGCCGGGTCCGCGAGGACGTCATCCTGGTCCGCAACAGCGGCACCCTGGTGCTGATCACGGCGCCCCCGGGGGCCGAGGTCTTCGTGGACGGCGAGGCCGCGGGCGTCACGGCCGCCTCCGCCGCGGGAGGAGCCATTTCCGAACCGCTTCGCGTGGACCTGCTGGCCCGCGGCGAGCACACCCTCCAGCTCACCCGGCGGGGCTACTCCTTCAAGCCCGTCCGGTTCACCATCGAGGCCGGCCAAGTGGTCCAGCTCCAGGAGCAGCTCACGCGCCTGTTCATCCGCGACACCGTGATCGTGGTCCGCAAGGATGGCGGCCGCTACGAGGTTACCGGCCAGCTGCTCCGCAAGCTGCCCAACGGCGACGTGGAGATCGAGGTCAATCCCGGCATCATCCAGAAGCTCGAGGCCGCCTCCATCGCCGAAACCCGCCCCCTGAAAACCGAGGCGCCCTGACCGCTGTGAGCGACTCCTCCCGCATCGTCATCCTCTACAACCTGCCGGTCGAAACCGGCCTCCAGGCCGCCTATTCCGAGTCCGACGCCGGCGTGCTGAACGAGGTGGAGGCGGCGGAGCAGTCCCTGCGGCGCCACGGCATGACCGTCCGCCGGGCGGGCGTGCGGCGGCTGAGCGACATCCCGGGCGCCCTGGCCGCGGGCGAGCCGCTCGTCTTCAACCTGGTGGAGCGGCTGGACGACTCCTTCACCGCCTTCAACTTCGTGCCCGCGGTCTGCGAAGCCCTGGGCCGCTCCTGCACGGGCGGCTCGGCGGACGCGCTCGGGCTGACCCTGGACAAGTGGATCGCCAAGGCGCGGCTGCGGGCTTGCGGAGTCTCCGTGGCGGACGCCGCCGTGCTCGCGCAGGGCGAAGCGGATCCGCCCGACCTGCCCCCCTTCCCCCTCCTCGTGAAGCCAGCCTCCGCCGGCGGCAGCGAAGGCATCGACGCCGCCCTCTCCATCGTGCGCGACCGGGAGTCTCTGGCCCGCGCCGCCGCGCGCATCCACGCCCAGTTCAACCAACCCGCCATCGCGGAGCGTTTCATCGAGGGGCGTGAATTCAACCTTTCGGTCATCGAGCGCAACGGCCGGCCCGAGGTCATGCCGGTGGCGGAGATCGACTTCCGCCTGTTCCCCCCGGGCCGTCCCCATATTGTGGACTACGCGGTGAAGTGGATCCCGGGCACGATCCCGGGGCATGTCTCGCCCCGCAAGGTGCCGGCGGACGTGGATGCCGTCTCGGCTGAACGACTGAGGAGCGAGGCCGTGAAGGCGTGGCACGCCTGCGGGTGCCGGGACTACGCCCGGATCGATTTCCGCATGGACCGGGAAGGCCGGACTTACGTGCTGGAAGTCAACGTCAACCCCGACATCTCACCCCTGGCAGGCCTTCCGGCGGCCATCAAGGCGGCGGGCATCCCCTTCGACGACTTCATCATGGCCCTTGTGGCCAATGCCCGGGCAAGGATGAAATAGCGGATAGCTAATAGCTGATAGCGGAGCAAGGGTTCGGAACCAGGGTTCGGGGTTCAGGGTACCCCCCCCTACAGGGCAGTATTCAGATGTTCGCGATCGCTTCGCTATTAGCTATTCGCTATCCGCTATTCTTCATGCACGGTGCAATGGAGATTGCTTCCGAGAACAAACGCCTCATACACCCCGCCGGCGGGGCACACCGACTTGCCCTTGAGGTAAGGAAGAATATCAGTCCACGTGTAAGGGTCCCCGGGACCCTTGCTGTTCGCGACCGACCATTGATCCACGGCCGCGGCAATCTGCCGCAAGTTGTTCAGACACGTGTTCTTCTTGCTGTTTTTGCGGGCGATCCCGTACGAAGGAATGGAGATCGCCGTCAGAAGCGAGATGACAGCGACAACGATCGCGATCTCAATCATCGTATAGCCTGCTGTTCTCGTTCTCATGGCGGTTTCGCTCCTTCCGCGGAACATTTCCCGTGAGGCAAGCCCCGCCTTTCATAACGGCCCGGGGGTACTGCACTCACGACGTTTACATGTTAGCACGAAAAGCAGCAAACGTCACGGGAAAAAGGGCGAAGCCGTTCAGGGGGGTTCAGGGTTCAGGGGTTCAGCGGTTCAGCGGTTCAGGGGTTCAGGGGTTCAGGATTCGGGGGTTCAGGGTTCAGGGGTTCAAGCGAGAAAGGTCAGACGGGTCCGACCGGTCAGACAGGTCAGACGGGTCCGCTATCAGCTATCAGCTATCAGCTATTCTTCAATCAATCCTTCAGCGCCAGGACGGCCATGGTGGTGGCATAGACCGGGCCGCCAACGCCCGTGTAGGAGTCCCTCAGGTCCCAGCTCCCGCGCTCCTGGCCGTCCCGCACCTGCCGCGCCAGAAGGGTCTGCTGCACCTGGCCGAGCAGGGACTCCGTCTGCTTCCCGCCCGCCTGCTGGAGCACCCGGGTGACAAAAAACGCCGTGTAATAGCTCTGCGACTCTCCGCCGGCCGCCTGCCGGAGCACCTCCCCGATGCTGCGCCGGATCTCAGGGCGGTCAGCCGCCCGCCCATCGCAGTCCAGTTCGCAAAACACGCTCATGGCCGTCAGCGTCCCGGAGCCCTCGGGGTAATCGCCGGGCTGGCGGTAGCCGTACAGCCCCTCCCCGTTCCGGTTCGTCCTCAGCCAGCGCAGCCCACGCTGGAGGGCGGTCCGCACCTCCGCCAGCCCCATCGTCTCCGCCTGCCGCAGGGCCTGGAGCTGCCAGATGGTGACCGAGACGTTGGGGGTCGGATCCCCCTCCCCGTAGCCCCACCCGCCGGAGCCGTCCTGGGTTTCGAGAATCCGCCCCACCGCCCGCGTCGCTTCCGGCGGCAGGGGGCCCGGCTGCCGGGCGCACCATTTCAGCAGCGCCAGCGTGCCGATGCCCTGGTTGTAGGGGCTGCCCGAAAAAGCCGGTCCCAGCCGGCCATCCCCGGCCTGGGCGCGGATCAGCCAAGCCGCTGCCTTCCCGGAGGCTGTTCCTAATTTAGAATCGACCGGAAGATCCAGGGCCGCCAGCAGCCCCAGCCCGGTGAGAGCGGCGTCGTACGGCTCGCCGGCCTTGGCCGCGCCGCCCCAGCTGCCATCGGGGCGCTGGGCCGAGACCAGCCAGCGCGACGCCTCCGCCACGGCCTGCCGGCGGGGCTCGTGCCGCCGCCACAGCTCGACGCCGCCGGCCAGCAGCAGCAGGACGGCCGCGGCCGCGCAGACCGCGCGCGCCAGGCGGAACCGCGCCGGGGCCGGCTCCGCGGCCAGCCGGCGAAGGACGCCGGGCGTCAGGTCGCGCGAGGGCTCGCGGTCGGGCCACTCCCTCAGGCGTGCCAGCAGGGCCGGCGGCACCAGCGCCAGGGGCGATTCGTTGTCAGGACCGGGCGTCCGGGGCGTTTTCATTGTTCAACCACTCCTTCAGCCGTTGCACGGCCAGGTGCATGCGCGACTTCACCGTACCCACGGGAATCCCCGCCACCCGGCCGATCGTTTCGTAATCGAATCCTTCGTAGACCCCGAGCACCACCACCAGCCTCAGCTTTTCGGGCAGGCGCTCCACCGCGGCCCGCACCGCTTCGACCCGCTGGTCGAGCGGTTCGCGCCGCTCGTCCTCCCGGGCGTCCGACTCGCTCCGGATCAGGGCCAGCCCCTTGTCCCGGCGCTGCCACTGGCGGAGCAGGTCGCACCACGCATGGCGGCCCAGCGTATACAAGAAGGTCGTGAACTTGGCGGAGGGCGAATACCGGTCCCGGTACTTGAAAACCCGGATAAACGTCTCCTGCGCCAGATCCTCGGCATAAGAGGAAGCGCCCAATCGAACGAAAAAGTTCACCAGCCCCCGCTGATGACGGCGGACCAACTCGGCGAATGCCTGCATGTCGCCATCGCGCGAGGCAGCCATCAGCGCCGCATCTTCAAGGGGATTTTCCGGCCTGTCCATAATCTTTCATAATCCGCGAGCATAGGCCCCGAAAGCAACAAGAAAAAGGAAGGCCGATAGTGAACCTTTTGCCATGTTCAAGCGCTAGTTATTGTGTTATTTATCTTCGTGAAAGGAAGATGCATCATGAAAAACACCGTTCTTGTCGTTCCCGCAGCCCTGCTGCTGACGGCCGCCTCGCTGCTCCGGGCCCAGACCCCCGCGACCCCGCCTGCTCCGCCCCCTCCCGCCCCGCCGGCCGCGGCCGCGGTCACGCCCCCGGCTTCGAGCCAGGAAGCCGTGCAGCGCGGGCTGGAATGGCTCAAGGCCAAGCAGAAGCCCGACGGCTCCTGGTCCGACGACCGCTACCCCGCCCTGACCGCCCTTCCGGTCTGGTGCTTCGCGCAAAGCGACTTCCCCGGCAAGGCGGAGATCATCAAGAAGGCGGTGGCCTTCATCCTCTCCTGCCGCCAGGAGGACGGCGGCCTCTACCGCATCCTGCCCGGCCGCGGCGGCGGGCTGAGCAACTACAACACGGCGATCTGCCTGGCCGCCCTCAGCGCGGTCAACGACCCCGAGCTGGCTCCCACGCTGCTCAAGGCCCGGCGCTTCCTGGCCGCGGCCCAGTATATCGGCGAGGACGTCAACAGCGGCGGCATGGGCTATGACGCCAAGTCCGACCGGCCCTATTCCGACCTGAACAACACGGTCTGGGCGATCGAGGCCATGCGCCTTTCGGAAAAGGTCGAGGATCTGCGCCCCGCGGGCACGGCCAAGGCCGACCTGAACTGGGACGCCGTGCAGAAATACCTGGCCCGCTGCCAGAACGGCGAGGCGGCCGGCCACGACAACGCGGGGGGCTTCACCTACCGCCCCGTGGAGAGCAAGGCGGGGGTCGAGACCAATGCGCAGGGGCAGGTGGTGTTCCGCTCCTACGGCACCATGACCTACGCGGGCATCCTGAGCCTGATCTACGCCAACATCGACCGGAGCGATTCCCGCGTCAAGTCGGCCCTCGACTGGGCTGGCAAGCACTGGACTCTGGACGAGAATCCGGGCATGGGCAAGGAAGGCCAGTATTATTTCTACAGCATCCTGGCCAAGGCCTTGTCCGTGTCGGGCCGTTCCGAGCTAAAGGTGGAGGGGCGCGATCAGCCTTTGGCCTGGCGCAAGGAACTGGCCGACAAACTCGCCTCCCTCCAGAAGGCCGGCGAGGAAAAGGGCCAGGGCTTCTGGGTGAACGACGCCGGCCGCTGGCAGGAGTCGGACCCCGTCCTGGTGACCTGCTATTCCATCCTGGCCCTCCAGGCCGGGAAATAGCCTCTCGCCGAGACAAACAGCTTTAAATCGTAAATTTGGAGTGCGGCGGCTTGACGCCGCTTTCTGCGATGCGACTGCCCTGCGCGCTTCGATAGGCCTGCCTGAGCGTGTCAGCTTGGAGAGGCGCCCAGCCGTTGGTGTCGCGTCCAGTCGGTGCCAGCCAAAGCGGCGTCAAGCCGCCGCACTCCAAATAGGCTTCGCACCAGACTGGCCTAATCCAGACTTAACTCCAAAGCGTCCCCCGCCCCGCCTTCTCGTCCGTTTTGTCTTGTGCAACACCCGTCAATCGCTGAAAATACGCCTTTTAATTGGACCCAAGGAGTTTGCGCGCATGGTTGCTGAATCGCCCGACAAGGACCAGGGGCTGGAATCCATTCCCCTGCTGGTTGACGAACTCAAGATCACCCCCCGCCAGATCATCGCCGTGGCCCGCCTGCTGGGAGAAGGAAACACCATTCCCTTCATCGCCCGCTACCGGAAGGAAATCCACGGCAACCTCGACGAGGTCCAGATCGGCAAGATCCAGGAGCGCCTCGCCTACCATCGCGAGATGGAGGAGCGCCGCAGCGTGGTGCTCCGCTCCATCGAGGATCAGGGCAAGCTCACCGACGCCCTCAAGGTCAAGCTCCTGGGCGCCAAGACCAAGACCGAACTGGAAGACCTGTACCTCCCCTTCAAGCCGAAGCGCCGCACGCGCGCCATGATCGCCCGCGAAAAGGGGCTCGAGCCGCTGGCCCAGCAGATCCGAGACCAGGCGGTCCAGGCCGTGCCGGCCACGGAAGCGGGCTCCTTCGTCAACGCCGAAAAGGGCGTGGCCACCTCCGACGAGGCCCTCGCCGGGGCGCGCGACATCGTGGCCGAGTGGGCGGCGGAGGACGCCGAAATCCGCGGCATGATCCGCCAGGCCTACGCCACCGAGGGCGTGCTCGCCTCGGAAGTGGTGGATCCCAAGCCCGCGGAGCCCACCAAGTTCGAGCAGTACTACGACTTCAAGGAAAAGGTCTCCACCATCCCCTCCCACCGGTTCCTCGCCATCCGCCGGGGCCAGAACGAGGGCGTGCTGCGCTGCAAGATCGGGGTGGAAGCCGAGCCCCTGGTCCGCCGCATGACGGCCGCCTTCAAGATGAATCCGGGCTCCCCGTGGGCCCCCCACCTGGCCCTGGCCATGGAGGATGCCTACAAGCGGCTCCTCTCGCCCAGCGTGGAGGTGGACGTCACGGTGGAACTCAAGATGAAGGCGGATCGCGCCGCCGTCGAGATCTTCGCGCAGAACCTGCGCAACCTGCTGCTCTCCGCGCCGCTCGGTGAAAAGTCGGTCATCGGCATCGATCCCGGCCTGCGCACGGGCTGCAAGTGCACGGCGCTGGACGCCACGGGCAAATTCCTCTCCACCACCGTGATCTACCCGAGCCAGGGCGACCGGAAGGAAACGGAAGCGCGCGTCGAGCTCTTCAAGTTCGTCCAGCAGCACAAGCCCTTCGCCATCGCCGTGGGCAACGGCACCGGCGGCCGCGAGACCGAGGCGTTCGTCCGCGAGACGCTGGCCAAGGGCAACATCAAGGACGTGCTCGTCATCTCCGTGAGCGAATCGGGCGCCAGCGTCTACAGCGCCTCGGAGGTCGCCCGCGAGGAATTTCCGGACCTGGACCTGACGATCCGCGGCGCCATCTCGATCGGCCGGCGGCTCCAGGACCCGCTGGCGGAGCTGGTCAAGATCGACCCCAAGTCCATCGGCGTGGGGCAGTACCAGCACGACGTTCACCAGCCCCTGCTGGCCCAGAAGCTGGAGGACGTGGTGGTGAGCTGCGTGAACCACGTGGGCGTGGAACTGAACACGGCCAGCGCCCCGCTCCTGGCGCGGGTCTCGGGCATCGGCGCCTCGATGGCGAAGAAAATCGTCGAGACCCGCAACACCAACGGCGCCTTCAAGAACCGCAAACAGCTGCTCAAGGTGCCGGGGATGGGCCCGAAAACCTACGAGCAGGCGGCCGGCTTCCTGCGCATCCGCGGCTCGGAAAACCCGCTCGACGCCTCGGCGGTGCATCCGGAGCGCTACACGCTCGTGGAAAGCATGGCGGCCGACCTGAAAACCCCGCTCCCCGCGCTGCTGGGCAACGGGGAGCTGGCCGACAAGATCGACATCCGGAAGTATGTCTCGGAAACGGTCGGCGAGCCGACGCTGCGCGACATCGTGGCCGAGCTCAAGAAGCCCGGCCGGGATCCGCGCGCCGTCTTCGAAAAGCCAGCCTTCCTCGACGGCGTGACGGAGATCGAGCACCTCAAGGCCGGCATGCTGCTGGAGGGGATCGTCACAAACGTGACCGCCTTCGGCGCGTTCGTCGACATCGGCGTCCACCAGGACGGCCTGGTTCATATTTCGGAACTGTCCGACCGCTACGTGAGCGATCCGGCGGACGTGGTGAAGGCGGGCGACAAGCTCAAGGTGCGGGTGCTGGACGTGGACGCGGCCCGGAAGCGGATCGCCCTCAGCGCCCGGACCCAGCCCCGCGCGCCCAAAGGCTCGTCCCCCGCCCCCGGCCCGGGCGGCCCTTCCTCAAGCCCGAACCGGCCCGGCGCCCCGCGCACTCCGCCGCCGCCGCCGCGCAATACGTTCAATAACAATCCCTTCGGCAATCTGTGAGGAATAGCTGATAGCTAATAGCTAATAGCGGAACAAAGAATAGCGGATACTTGTATTCGCTATCAGCTATCAGCTATCCGCTATTCTTCAACGACAGCGGCGGAACGGGGCAATCGAGGGCGTCCGCCACGGCCCGCAGCAGGTCGGCCTCTTCCACCGTCACCTGGCCGTCGTGGCCGGCGCACAGGCCGCAGGCGTCCAGCACGGCTTCCTTGAGCGTGGGCCGCAGGTCTGCAAGCCTGGCCAGCGCCTCGTCGACCTGCTTCAGCGTGCAGGCTGCGGCGGCGGGCATTTCGACGGCCTGGCCAAACAGCTTCCCCGCGCCTATCTGGAACGCTTTCCGCGCCCCGGCTTCAGGCTGCCCGTAGTAGGCCAGCCCGCCCAGCAGCACGAGGCACTCGCCGCGCGCGTCTGCCAGCCGGGTGATGAGGGCGCCCGGCTTGCGGCCTTTGCCGAACGCGGAATCCAGCCGGCGCACCATCATGCGCAGGAAGGCATACTCGAAGAGGTCGATCTGCTCGTCGGCCGCGGCCAGGGCCATGGCCGTGCTGCGGAAGGTCTCGTACTCGTCCGCCGCCATCTGGCGCAGAGTGCCCATGGCCAGGTCGCCCAGCGGAAGGTATCCGCTGCGGGGCACTTGCAGGATCAGCGGCAGCAGGCTTTCGGCCTTCTCCCGGCAGGGCTGGCCGCACCGGCTCTGGAGCAGTTCCAGCTGCTGGCGGCGGGTCTTGGGATCGGCCGACAGCAGCAGCGCGAAGGCGACCGCCCGG
>JBIIYJ010000064.1:0-20350 GCA_044346855.1 Kiritimatiellia bacterium | reverse complement strand
TGCCCTGGATCACGCACCTTGTTCCCGAATCGGTGCGGGGCGCCTTCATTTCCCGCGACAACCTGTGCATGTATTCGGCCCTGACGGGCACCATGGTCCTCTCGAGCTGGTGCGTCGGCCTTTTCCCAGGCCCCCGCACCTTCGGCGTCCTCTTCCTGCTCAGCTACGCCGCCGCCCTCTTCAGCCTGATCTTCCTGCGCCGCATCCCCGACGTGCAGACGGTGAAGCCGCGGGCCGGCGCCGGCCACCCGCCCTGGAAGGAGATGCTCCTCTTCCCGCCCTTCTTCCGTTTCGTCCTGTACAACGTGGTGTTCAACCTCTTCATCTCGGCGCTGGGGGTGGTGTGGGTGCCGTTCATGAAGGACGGCTTCCTGGCCTCCAGCAGCCTCGTGCTGGCGCTCACGGCCTACAGCAGCATCATCGCGGCCGGAACCGTCCTGCTGATGGGTCCCGTCGCCGACCGCACGGGCAGCCGCCCCCTGATGGCCTTCTCCAGCCTGCTGATCCTGGTTTCCCAGAGCGGCTGGATGGCGCTGGCCGCCGGCGCCCTGCCCCGCTTCCCCGCCCTTCCCTTCCTGATCGTCACGTTCGGCGCCGTCGGCTATTCCATCCTCGGCCTCGCCTCCACCCGCCTGCTGATGGGCATCGTCCCCTCCACGGGGCGGAGCCACTTCTTCGCCATCTCCAGCGTGTCGATCAGCCTCACGCTCGGCCTGATGCCGATCCTCTGGGGATTCGGGCTGGACGCCCTGGGCCGCGCCATCGGGAACGGCTTCCCCGCGGCCTCCGGCTGGACCTGGAACAGGTACAGCCTCTTCTACGCCATCGTGCTGATGGGCACGCTGGGCGCCCAGTTCTTCCGCCGCCGGCTGGACGAGCCGAAGGCCATGGCGACCGACGAGTTCCTGCGCCTGCTGCTCATCCAGTCGCCCGGCCGCATCCTGGACCGCGCCCTCTACTCCTTCCGCCGGTTCATCCACCCGGGCTGAGCGAGCCCTCCCCGGGCGGCGCCGCCGGCCAGTCCAGCCGCAGCCCGCTGCGGAACACGCGCTCGTCCCCGGTAACGGGATCGCGGAACGCCAGCTCCCCCGCCAGCAGCAGCAGCGGCCTGTCCACGCCCGCCTTCGGCTCGGGCTGAAGTTCCGGGTAGAGCCAGTCGTTGACAATGGGCGCGCCGATCCGGGCCATGTGCAGCCGGATCTGGTGCTGCTTGCCGCTCATGGGCTCGATTGAAAATCGCCCCCAGACGCCGCGGGCTTCGATCAGCCGGATGCGGGTGAGCGCGTTCGCCGGGCCGGGGATTTCCTTCATCCGGAACCACGGCTCCCCTTTCACGATGCGACCCTCGACCTCCCACTCCCCGCCCCCGGCCTCGGCCTCGGCCGGCAGCGCCGCGATGGCCTCGTAACGCTTGCGCGCCCGGCCCTTCATGAACAGGGCTGAATAGGCGGCCCGCGAGGCGGGCTCGGCGGAAAAAAGCGTCACCCCGGCCGTCTCGCGGTCAAGCCGGTGCAGCGGGACCAGATCCCCGCACCCCGTCTTGCGCATCAGGCGGTAAAGCAGGCATTCGTTGACCCACGGGCCCGATGGCGTCACCGGCACGAAATGGGGCTTGTCCACAACCAGGAGCCGCTCATCCCGGTAAATGATCGTCTCCTCGAAGGGAATCGCCGGCTCGGCCGCCACCTCGCGGCTGTAGCGGATGCGGATCCGCCCGGGGACGACCCAATCCGCGGGAAGCGGCGCGCCCGCATCGTCCGTCACGCCCCCCGCCGCCAGCCGCCGGAGCCATTCCGCCCGCCCCACTTGCGGAAACCGGTCCGCCAGGAAATCCGCCAGCGCCATCCCCGACGCCGCCTCCGGCGCGGTCACGGTGGATTGCCGGGGCGCCCGACTGGATGGATTGTTCATGCCCCTCACTCTATCATCCATCCGCCACACCGTCCACCCATCAAGGGAAGGGGGGGGAAAGGGTTCAGGGTTCAGGGTTCAGGGTTCAGGGTTCAGCGGTTCAAGGGTTTTCTGTCCACTGTGTCCACTCTGTCCACTGTGTCCACTCTTTCATCCCCTTTTCCTTGAACTATCTCCTCCATTTGCTATGGTTACCGCTTTTCAAAGGAGAACGCACCATGGCACGCATCACCTTCATCGGCGCCGGCAGCCTCGGCTTCACCCGCGGACTCGTTCGCGACATCCTCACCTTCCCCCTGCTTCGCGATGCCACGCTGGTCCTCATGGACATCGACAAGGAACGCCTCGCCTTCGCCAAGAAGGCTTGCGAATCCATCATCGCCCAGGGCAACTATCCCGCCAAGGTGATCGCCACGATGAACCGGCGCGAGGCGCTCAAGGGCGCCGACGCCGTCCTGTGCACCATCCTGAACGGCGGCGTGGAGGTCTGGCAGCACGACATCCTGATTCCCAAGAAATACGGCATCGACACGAATGTGGGCGACACGCGCAGCGTCAGCGGCGTCTTCCGCGCCCTGCGCACGATCCCGGTCATGGTCTCCATCGTCAAGGACATGGAAGAATGCTGTCCCAACGCGGTCCTGCTGAACTACACAAACCCCATGGCCATGCTCTGCCGCGCCATGCAGCGCGAATCGTTCATCAAGACCACCGGCCTCTGCCACAGCGTGCAGGGCACCGCCGAGATGCTGGCCAAGTGGATCAACGCGAAGATGGCGGACGTCACCTACACCTGCGCGGGCATCAACCACCAGGCCTTCTACCTCGACTTCAAGGTCAAGGGCAAGGACGCCTACCCCAGGATCCACAAGGCCATCACGACCGACAGGAAAATCTACAACGCCGAGCAGGTCCGCAACGAGATGTACCTGGCGCTGGATTATTACGTCACCGAATCGAGCGGGCACAACTCGGAATACAACTGGTGGTTCCGCAAGCGCCCGGACCTGATCAAGAAATATTGCACCACCGGCACGAACTGGAATCCCGGCCACTACGCCTACATCCTTGACTCCTACGCCAAGAACAAGAAAAACTGGAAAAAGAACATCAAGGAATGGTTCAAGAAGGGCGCGCCCATCAGCCTGGATCGCGGCCACGAATACGCGGCCTACATCATCAACGCCTGGATGGGCGGCGAACTCTACTCCTTCAGCGGCAACGTGGCCAACACCAAACTGATCGACAACCTCAAGGAAGGCTGCTGCGTGGAAGTGCCGGTGCTCGTCGACCGCCGCGGCTTCAACCCCATCCACGTCGGCCCCCTCCCCCCGCAACTGGCCGCCCTCAACCAGGTCAGCGTGTCGGTGGAGGAAATGGCCGTCGAAGCCGCCCTCACCGGCGACCCCCGCCTCGTCTACCAGTCAATCTGCTACGATCCCCTCTCCGCCGCCGTCCTCTCCCTGGCCGAAATCAAAAAGATGGTCCAGGAGATGCTCCTCAAGAACAAGCCCTACCTGCCCCGGTTCAAGAAAATGCAGATATAGGGGGGGGGAGGGTTCAGGGTTCAGGGGTTCAGCGGTTCAGGGGTTCAAGCAATAGGTCCTATAGGACTTATAGGTCCTATTGCCCGAACCCTGAACCCCGAACCCTGACCCCTCTTCTTCCGCCTGCTTGCTACTTCCGCATCAGTTCCGCCACCGCCACGCCAACGGTGACCGACACGTTCAACGACGCGCCCGGCCAGGTGCCGGGAATGGCCACAAGCTTGGTGCAGGCCTTCCGAACCGCGGCGGACATCCCCTCGTTCTCGTTGCCGAACACCAGGCACGCGGGCCGGGGAATGGGCGTGGAGCCGAGTTTGGCGTCCACATCCGTCTCGAGCCCGATCACCGTCAGCCCCTTCTCCTTGAAGACGTCGAGGCACGGCGCCAGGTGCAGCGTGGCAAACACGCTGATGCGCTCCGCCCCGCCTTCGGCCATGCGCAGGAACGCGCTGCTCATCCGGCCGCCCGACTCCAGGCCGCCCATGATGAGCCCCTCGATGCCGAAAAAGGCGCAGGTCCGCACAATGGCGCCCAGGTTGTGCGGATTCTCCACCCGATCCACCGCCACCCAGTTCGTGCCGGCCCGGATGGCCTCCGCCGAAAAACGCCGAATCAGGCGCGGCTGCACCTCCATCACCACGCCCTCGTGATGCATCCCCCCGGCGACCTTCTGCAGATCCTCGTCCTTCAACTCCCGGTAGACGCGGTGCTGCGAAGCCGCCCATTTCAGCATCGGCGCCAGCGCCCGCAGCCGGTCAGCCCGGTAGAAAATCCGCACAATGTCTTCCCGCCGGGTCTCGAATATGGCCCGGCAGGTCCGAAATCCGTATACGGCCTGCTCTTCCTTGCGATCCTCGATCATGACTCCGCCTTTCCGCAAACTCCGTCAGCCTCCAGCATCCGCTCGGCCCGATACGACGATCGCACCAGCGGCGCCGACGCCACACCTGTAAAGCCCAGTTCCAAAGCCCGCTTCCCGTAAGCTTCAAATTGTTCCGGCGTGACGAACCGCTCCACGGCCGCATGGGCCGCCGACGGCGCCAGATACTGCCCGATGGTCAGGAACACCACGCCCGCCGCCCGCAGATCCTTCAACGCCTCGTCGATCTCGGCGTCCGTCTCCCCCAGCCCCACCATCAGCCCCGACTTCACCCGCGCCTTCGGCTCGCCCGTCCAGGCGGCCGCACGGCGCAGCACGCCCAGCGACCGCTCGTAATCCGCCTGGGGGCGAATGACGGACTGCAACCGCCTCACGGTCTCCAGGTTGTGGTTGAGGACGTCCGGCCCCGCCTCCAGCACGACCGCCAAGGGCCCCGGGTCCCCTTTGAAATCCGGAATCAACACCTCGATGGAGGCTTTTGGCAGGCGCGCCCGGATCTCGCGGATCGTGGCGGCGAAAAGGGCGGCGCCACCATCGGGCAGGTCGTCCCGGGTCACGCTGGTGACCACCACATGCTGGAGTTTCATCCTGGAGGCGGCTTCGGCCACGCGGACCGGTTCGCCCTCATCCGCGGAAGTTGGCCGGCCGTGGCCAACGGCGCAGAAACGGCAGTTGCGCGTGCAAATGTCGCCCAGGATCATGAAGGTGGCCGTGCCGCGACTATAACACTCGTGCTGGTTGGGGCATTGCGCGCCCTGACACACGGTGTTCAGCCGGCCGCTCTCGAGAATATGCCGGACGGCCGCCGCATCCTCGTTGTGCGACAGCCGAACCCGGATCCAGGGTGGTAAACGTGCCATTTCGCCACTATATCACGAGCCGGGCCATTTCGGAATGATTTTCCCCACTCCGTCCACCCCGTCCACTCCGTCCACTCTGCCCGCAGGCTGCTAGCCCTGCCGTTTGGCCCGCTCTTCCGCCGCCTCTTCCGCCGCCTCTTCCTCGGCCTCAAGCTGGCGCTCCTTGCGCTCCTCGGCATATTTGAAAATCAGCCAGCCGCCGGCAAGGCCCGCCAGTGTAAGGACCAGGTAAAGCACGACCCGCCGATAGGCATCCTCATCCAGAGCAACGTTAGAGCCCCCCTGGAAATGCTGGAGGGTGTCGTGGATGAAAAACGTGAAAATGGCCCCCACGAGCAACACGGCCGCAATTTCGAAAACTATCCTTAAAAATTTCACGGCGATGCTTCTCCTTCACGGGAAAGCTTATGAAATGAAGTCCGGGTTTGGCAAGAAATCTGTCCACTCCCGTCCACCCCCGTCCACAAATCACTGGCAAGCGGCCGCAACAGCCGCTACAATGTTGCATGATCTGCCACCATCCTGCCCTCACCCGCCGGCGCTTCCTGGCCGGCTGCGGGCTCACCCTGGCCGCCTGCGCGACCGGCTGCGGAAGCCGGCCGGCCGAAACCCCGCCCGACCCCGCCGCCGGCGGCCATGAGGCGCGTTTCTACGAAAAACTGGCCGACCGGGAGGTGCAGTGCGCGCTCTGCCCCCGCGAATGCCGCATCCTGCCGGGGCGGCGCGGCTTCTGCAAGGTCCGCGAAAACAGGGAGGGCCGCCTGGTCAGCCTGGTCTATGGCCGCCCCGTGGCCCTCAACGTGGACCCCATCGAAAAGAAACCCTTCTTCCACGTCCGCCCCGGCGCCGCGGCCTTCTCCCTCGCCACGGCCGGCTGCAACTTCACCTGCCAGTTCTGCCAGAATTACGACATCGCCCAGGCCTCGCCCGAGGAGGTGAAGGCCGCCGACCTCCCGCCGGCCGAGGTGGTCCGCCGCGCCCGGCTCGCGCAGGCCCCCCTCCTGGCCTTCACCTACTCGGAGCCGGTCGTCTTCTACGAATACATGGCCGACTGCGCCCGCGCCGCCAGGGAGGCGGGCATCGGCAGCGTCATGGTGTCCAACGGCTTCATCAGCCCGAGGGCTCTGACCGATCTGCTGCCCCTGCTGACAGCCGTGAAAATCGACCTGAAGGGATTCACCGAATCCTTCTACTCCGACGTCTGCGGAGGCAGCCTCCAGCCGGTGCTCGACACCCTGAAGGTGCTGAAGGAAAAGAAAATCTGGACCGAAGTGGTGACGCTGGTGATTCCCGGCCTGAACGACAGCGAGGCCGAACTCCGCAAACTTTCCGCCTGGGTAGCGGCCGAACTCGGACCGGACGTGCCCCTGCATTTTTCGCGCTTTTCGCCGCTGTACCGCATGCGCAACCTGCCGCCCACCCCCTATGACACGCTGAAAAAGGCGCGGGCCCTGGCGGTGAAGGAAGGTTGCCGTTACGTCTACATCGGCAATGCGGCCGGATTGGGAGGCGAAAACACCGCCTGCCCCGCCTGCGGCCAGGTCGTCGTCGAACGGATCGGCAACCGGGTTCTCTCAAACACGCTGAAAAACGGATCCTGCCCCGCCTGCTCCGCGGCGGTTGCCGGACTTTGGAGCTGATCCCGTCAACCCGTCTGCTTCGCCGTCGCCATGCACAGCGCCAGCATCGTGTTGGCCAGCGCCACCACAAAGCAGGCGAGGCCGATTCCCAGAACCGGTATGAGCACCAAACCCACCAGCAGGGCGCCCAGGGCCGCGCCGATGTTATCGGCGGCATGCGTGGAGCCGGCGGCCTCGGTCAGAGCATCGCCCCGCTCCCTCAGCAACCGGTTGATCATGGGGAACAAGATGCCGATCGACGCGCCCGCCACGACCATGCAGCCGTGCAGAACCCACTCCGCCAGCGCGCGGTGGACCAGCCCCGCCTCCAGCCAGACCGGCAGCAGCATGCCCAGCAGGACCGGCAGCGTGCAGGCGGCCACGGAAAGGCTCCAGGCCACATTGGGCTCGGCCGTCTCGAACCGTTTCACCAGGAACGCCCCCGCGGCCAGGCCGGCCATGAACAGCGCCACGATGAAGGCCAGCCGCTCATACACATACCCGAACAGCGACTGCGCCAGGAAAATCAGGATCAGCTCAAGGGCGATCGCCGTGAAGCCGGCCATGGCCATGGCGAACCGGAGCAATCCCAGCACCAGGAACTGGCGCCGCCGGGTCCGGAAACCGAACAGCCCGGTGATCAGCAGCAGCGCCGCCACCAGGAGCGCCCCTGACAGAACCTCCGCCAGGCGCAAACCGTCGAGGCGGATCAGGGCCCACAAAACACGGTCCAGCCGGGAATCGGAAAACCGGTTCCAGCGCAGAAGCATGAACGTGTGGGTGACCGGATGGCTCAGCGTATTGACCGGCGCCATCATGTCGTCAAGCGCCTTGCGGGTGGCGGCCATCTTGACGGGGTCGACGGATTCGTCCGACAGGAACTGCTCGGGCTTGAAATACTCGGACCTCACGCCCGCCCGGGCGGCCTCGGCGGCCAGCGCCTCCCGGTCCACCGGCACGCCGCCCGACCGGTTCGACGCATAAAACGACAGCCGGGACCCGAACGTCACGACGACCGAGGGGAACACCTTGTCCAATGTGCGGCAGACCGAGGCGGCCAGCAGCCCCGTCTCCGCCTGGAGCTGTTCGCTGGCCTCCACCGACGTCCAGAGAAAGCCGTCCGGCTTCAACAGGCGGCGGAGGGACCGGTAAAACTCGACCGTGTAGAACCGGTTCAGGCCCACCGTCTCCGGCTCCGGGGCGAACAGCAGGATGACGTCGTACGCCTCCCCCGCCCCCTCCCGCGCGAACCAGACCGGATCGAGGTTGGACACCCGGAAGCGCCCCCGCGAGGCCCGGATAAACTCCGCATCCGCCGTCAGCCGCCAGATCCAGGGATCCGTCTCCACATAGGTCACCCGGACCCCGGGATGCGCCAGGAGGGCCCGCCCGAGGTCGGCCGGATTGCCGCCGATGAGCAGCACCGAGCGCGGCCCGGGGTGGCGGGCCAGGACGCCGTGGACCAGCGGCTCCGCCTGTACCGGATCCGGGAACATGAAGAACGGCTGGCTGTTGCCGTACAGCATCGACTGGGCGCCCATGCGCACCACGGTGAGTCGCTGGTAAGGCGACTCGACCCGGGCGGCGACCGTGACCGAGCGGTCCGACGCCGACTCCCACCGGCGCACCTCCAGCGCCAGGGTGGCGTTGGCGAGGTGGGCGTGGAAAAGGAACGGGATCAGGCCGAAGGCCAGGGCCAGGGCGGCGGCGGCCAGCCTGCGAACAGGGGTGAGCAGGCTGGCGGCCAGGGCGGCGAAGCCCAGGGCCGAGGCTGCCAGCGCGGCCGAGGGAGCGGCCATCCCGAGGGTCATCGCCGCGCCGAAACCCAGCCCGCCCGCCAGACCCCCGAGCGATTCGAACCCGTAAAGGCGGCTCACGCCCTGCCGCTTCCCCTCGCTGGCGAGCCGGCAGGCGCACGGGAACACGGCGCCCTGCGCCAGGCAGAGCGGGGTCAGGATCAGGACCAGCATCCGGATCAGGCGGTCAAAGGGCAGCCCGGCATAAACCGGAAGGTCGAGCCATTCGCGGGACCGGACCAGGATGATCAGAAGGATTGGGGGCAGCAGGGCGAGCCCCAGCAGCAGCGAGGCGACCAGCACGCGCAGCCAGTTGCTGGACCACGAGCGGGCGATGGTGCGGCCAGCCAGGGCGCCCGCGCTGATGGCGATGAACCAGACGCCGAAGGTCGCGCCGATGGTCAGCTCGTTCCCCGAGAAGGCGGAGAGCATCTCGCGCATGACGAGCATCTGGACCACCATGGCGTAGCAGCCCAGGAAAAACATGGAAAGGCCCATCATTCCTCCGCCAGCACCAGGCTCTCGAACACCTGGAAGGAGGCGCCTTCCCGCCACGCGTCGGGCGGAAGCCCCGCCTTCTCGCTCAGCGAGTCGAGGGTCTCCTCGACGGTCCACCCCTGCTCCGGCGCCACCTCGGGCAGGTAGACGGCCCGGCGGCGGCCCTTGGTCATGATGATGCCGTGCTTCCCGATCTCGAATTCCTTCCAGGATGCGATCGGCCGGATCGGGCTGAGGACCGACACGTCCAGATGGATGTCAGCCAGCTCGTCCGCCCGGACCGGCATGAACCGGGGATCGTGCGAAGCCGCATGGACGGCGTTATCGTGCACCGAACGGTAGAGCGGCGCCTCGGGCTCCAGGGACCCGATGCACCCGCGCAGCCGCCCGCGGACCTTGAGCGTGACGAAGGTGGCGGTCACCTCCTTCAGCGGCTCCGTGAGGCCGTACCGGGTGAAATCAAAGGCGTTGGTCGTGCCGGAGCAGACCCAGTTCAGCGTGTCCCGGGCGATGGCCAGCAGCGTCGAGCGCTCCTCCTTCGTCAGGCCGGCCGCCTGGGCGGGACGGGGGGCGGCTGCGGCGGCGGGGCTGAAAAAGCCGATGGTGGCATAGGATACGCAGTGCCGGTAGTCGCCGGTGCGGTCGCCGGACGTCAGCTTGGCCAGAACCCGGCCCTCCGCCGGCTCTCCCCTTTCATCGAGCATGCCGAGCAGGATGTCGATCGGGAACCTGCCGCAGATGGTGTCGCCGGTCGTCTGGCAATGCGCGCGGAAGGCGGCCCGATCGCGCGCCGCGACGGCCGAGGACGCCGCGTCGAGATACCCGTAAAGCTGCTCGCGGAGCCGGTCCTTGAACGGCACGTAGTCGAAATCCTCCCCGAAATGGGTGAAATCGGACGAGGCGATGACCAGCGTCCGACCGTCCGCCAGCGGGGCGAGGGCCCGGCCGGCCCGGTCCAATTCCGCCGTCGACAGCGAGCCGCAGATAACGGGAACAAGCTTGAATGTGCCCAAAGCGGCCTGGAGGAACGGCAGGTGCACCTCGACCGCGTGTTCGCGCGTGGCCACCTCGGGCTCCCGCCCGAACCCCGGCAGCGACGCCAGCTTCTGGCAGGCCTCGAGGTCGAGGGGAACGGCGCCGAGCGGAGTGGCATACTGGGCGGCCTCCGGGGCGGGCAGGGCCAGGCCGCGGAACCCGCGCGCGTGGGAGGGGGCCAGGATGACGACCCGGTCGTATTGCCCGGTCTTCAGGCAGCCGTACGCGGCCGCCGCGCAGGAGCCCGAATAGACATAGCCGGCATGCGGGACCACCGCGGCCAGCAGCCGGCCCTCCCCGCCGCGGGGCGCCTCGCGGAGCAGCTCGCGAACCTCACGATCAAGCTTCCGGGGATCCTCCTCATAGAACATGCCCGCCACGGCGGGGGGACGGATCCGGGCGGAGGGCGGCGATTTCGGTGCGGGGCCGGCAGCCGTTTCGCCGGCCCGGCTCCCGCAGCCCGTCAGCATGGTCAAGGCGCTCATAAGACAGACTCCTTTGCGGAGGACGGAAACAGAGGCAGGCATGAAAACTCTCCCGGTGAGGCGGTCCGCTTGCGCTGGACTCCCACACGGGCAGAGTATATTCTTTTGCGACCGAAAGGAATTCCTTTTTCATGCGTCTGCTTGCCATGACTGCCGGGTTCATCGTTCTGGCGGCCGCCTGCCTCGCAGGGGTCCCCCTGGCGCCCGGCTACCAATCGTCCGGCCTCCTGGATCCCTCCCTGGCCCAGGAGACGCGCGCGGCGCTGGACCGCGGGCTGGCCTGGCTGGCCGGCATGCAGAATCCGGACGGGGGCTGGAACGGCGCCGACCGACCCGAACTGACGGCCCTTCCCCTTCTTGTCCTGGCGGGAAGCCCCAACCCCGCCCACGAGCCGATCCGTCGGCAGGGACTGGCCTGGCTGAGCCGGGCCGCCACCAACAGCCCCGATCCCGCCATGGTCTTCAGCATCCTCGCCCTGACCCGGGAAGCGGGCGCCAGGCCCGATCTGAAACCGCTCCTGCCCATCCTGCGCGACCGTCTGGCCGCCGCCCCCCTGCCTTCCGAAGCCCGGATGCTGGCGCTCCGGCTCCTGGCCCTCCGCTCGCTGCCCGACCCGCCGTCCGCCCTGGAATCGACCCAGAGGCTGGCCCGCGCGGCCACCGCCTCGGGGTCGGACGCCGCAGCCGTACTGCTGGGCTTCCAGGCCGCGGGCGCCCCGCGTAACGATCCCGTCATGTGGACCGCGTTCGGCTGGCTGGCCCGTCACCGGGAGGTATTCTCGCCCGAGCGCTTCACGGAAAGCGCTTACGAGGACCTGCTGGTCCTGGCGCTCGCCCTGGCGCAGTCGGGCGAAAACCGGCTCCCGCTCTCCGACCGCTCGCTCCTCACCTGGCGCCCCCTTCTGGCGCGCAACCTGATCAACCGCCAACAGGTCGACCCGACAAGCGGAGTCCTCTTCTGGAAGACGGAGGGCGGCCGCGACGGCCAGGACGCCGTGCCCGTCACCTGCTATGCCCTGCTCACCCTCCAGGTGGTGCTGGCGGAATAAGATGACAGGGTTCGGGTTTCAAGGTTCAAGGTTCAGGGTTCGGGGTTCAGGGTTCAGGGTTCAGGGTTCGACGTTCGACGTTGCAGGTCTGAATTTGCATTGAAGAAGCGCGGAAAAGCGGTAATATTAACTGCTTTTTATAACCAAGGAGAATGACCATGAAAATCGACACCTTCATCAGCGTTGGCGAAAACATCCACTGCACCCGGATCTTCAAGGTGGGCGGCAAGAACGTGGGGCCCAACGCGAAGGGCGAGCAGGTCATCACCTACAAATCCGGCAAGGACAACCGCGAACTGCCCGTGCCGAAGGTTTTCCAGGAGGGCGGCGACTGGGCGAACGGCAAGGTGAAGCATTGCGCCGTGGCGATCTGGCAGGGCAATTACGGCGACGCGGCCGGCAAGGCGGCGGGCATCGAATACCTCCAGGCGCTGGCCCGGCGGCAAGAAATGCAGGGCGCCACCTACCTCGACATCAACGTCGACGAATTCAGCACGGACATCGCCGAGCGCGTGCGGCTCATGAAGTGGACCGTGGACGTCGTGCAGAAGGCCGTCAAGATCCCGATGAGCATCGACTCCTCCAACACCGAGATCCTGCGCGCCGGCCTCTCCGCCTGCGACCCCGCCCGCGTCCGCCCCATGGTCAACTCCGTCTCCCTGGAGCGGACCGACGCCGTCCTCACGGCCGCCGAGTTCAAGGCCGTGGTCGTCGCCTCCGCCGCCGGCGAAAAGGGCATGCCGAACACCACGGAAGAGCGCCTCGCCAACATCGCCCGGCTGATGGAACTGCTGAAGAAGTCGGGCTTCGACCTGCCGGCCATCCACGTGGACCCGCTGGTGTTCCCGATCTCCGTGGACGCCGAAAACGGAAACCGGTTCCTGGAGGCCGTGGCGGCCATCCGAAAGACCTACGGGCCGTCCATCCACATCGTGGCGGGCCTGAGCAACATCTCCTTCGGCATGCCGAACCGCAAGCTGATCAACCAGGTGTTCAGCTACCTGGCGGTGGAAAAGGGCGCGGATGGCGGCATCGTGGACCCGGCCCAGATCGGGAAGGAAATCCTGAACGGGCTCGACCCGCAGGCGAAGGATTTCAAGCTGGCGGCCGACCTGCTGACCGGCAAGGACGAATACGGCATGGCTTTCATCGAGGCCTTCCGCGGCGGCGAAGGGTGAGAAGAATAGCGAATAGCGAATAGCGGATAGCGGATAGCGGATAGCGAATTAGATCCCCGGAGCGTGGGAGAGCATGAACTCGCGGTAGAGGCGGGCGTAGAGCCCGTCCTGCCGCATCAACTGGCGATGGGTTCCGCGCTCCACGATGCACCCCTTGTCCAGCACCAGGACCAAATGGGCGTTGCGGATGGTGCTGAGCCGGTGGGCCACGACGAAGCTGGTGCGGTTGGCCAGCAGTTTCTCGAGGGCCACCTGCAGCCGCGCCTCGGTCAGGGCGTCCACCGAGCTGGTGGCCTCGTCGAGAATCACGATCCGCGGGTCCGCCAGCATGGCACGGGTGAAGCAGATCAGCTGCCGCTCGCCCAGCGAGATGCCGGCCCCCTGCTCGCCCACCTCGGTGTCGAAGCCTTTCGGAAGCCCCTCGATCACCTCCAGGCAATCCAGCCGCCGGGCGGCCTCCCGCACCTCTTCCAGCGTGGCCTCCGGCTTGCCGACGCGGATGTTGTCCAGGATCGTGCCGGTGAACAGGAAATTCTGCTGCAGCACGATGCCGAACTGGCGCCTCAGCTCGCCGCCGTTGATCTGGAGGATGTCCTCCCCGTCCACGCGGACCGTTCCCTCCCCGGGAATGTAGAACTTGGCGATCAGGTTGATCAGCGTGGTCTTGCCACTGCCGGTCGGACCCACCAGCGCCACGGTCTGCCCCGCCTCGGCCGTGAAACTCACCTGTTTCAGCACGGGCCGGTCGGCGACATACCGGAACCCCACGTTTTCAAAATCGATGCGCCCCCGGATGCGGGGCAGCGGCTCCCCGGCGGGCGGATCCACCCACTCGGGCTTCGTGTCCAGGAATTTGAACACCCGCTCCGCGCTGGCCATGGCGGTGAGCGCGTGGTTGTACTGGTTGGCCAGGGCGTTGATGGGGCCGAAAAAGCTCCCGGCCAGGAAGAAGAACTGGATCAGGTCGCCCATGTCCGTGCCGCCGCCGCTGTGGAAGACGCGGTAGCCGCCCACGATCAGCAGGGCCGCCAGGAAAAACTGGCTGTTGATGTCCAGCATGGGCAGGAAGAGCGACTCCGTCTGCGTCACGCGGATGTTGAAGAAGGAGTGGTCGTAGACCAGTTCGTGAAACATCGTGGCGTTCTTATCCCACCGGCTGAAGCCCTGGGTCACGCGGATGCCGCGGACGGACTCCACCACCGTGGCGGTGACGCGGCTGAAACTTTCCTGCACGGCCCGGTAGGCGCGGCTGAGGCGGACGCGGAAATAACGGTTGAGCCCGAACAGGATGGGCGCCATGGCCAGGATCACCAGGAAAAGCCCCCAGTCGTAATAGAGCATGAACGCGGCGGCCACCAGCATGTTGCCGATGTGGACCAGCCCCGCGAAGACGACGTTCTGCACCCCGGTCCGCACCGCTTCGGCGTCGGAGGTGAACCGGTTTATCAGCAGCCCCGGCCGGGTGCGGTGGAAATAGCCCATGGGCAGCTCGAGAATGTGCCGGAACAAGTCGGTCCGCAGGTCGCGAACCACGGTCTCCCCCAGTTCGAGGGCCAGCCGCTGCCGGAAATGGTGGGTGATCTGCGTGAACACGCTCAGCAGGCTCAACCCGATCAGCCAGTAGACGAGTCCATTCCAGTCGCCCTGGCGCACCGGCCCGGCGATGATGGAGGCCATCATCCACGGCGCCACCGTGCCCTGGATCGAGCGGAGCACGACGCAGACAAAAAGCCAGTTGCGCTGTGTGTTGCAGCCTTTCGTATAGGCGAAAAGGCGCAGGAACAGGCTCATGGAAAGGGGTCTCACGTCCAGGCGCGATTCCGCACGCTCGCGGGTGACATAGGTCAGGCCGAGAGCCTTGGGCGCGTCCTGGACGACAGGATCGGTGCTCATGCCGCACCTCCCGCCGCGGGAACCGCGGGAAGCGGGGGAAGCGGCGGCACCAGACGGGTGAAATCCTCTCCCAGCTGGATGCGGGCGGCCCGGCGGTAGGGTCCGCGGCAGGCCAGGAGCGCGGCATGCGTGCCGAACTGTTCGACCTTGCCCCGGTGCATGACCACCACCCGGTCCATGCGACGCAGGGCGCTGAGGCGATGGGTGACGAGAAAGGTGGTGCGGCCCTTCATGGCCCCCTCGATCGCGGAGAGGATTTCACTTTCCGTCTCGGCGTCCACCGCGGCGGTGGGATCGTCGAGCAGCAGGATGGGCGGATCGGGCAGAATGGCGCGGGCGATGGCCAGGCGCTGACGCTGCCCGCCCGAGAGGTTGCTGCCGCCCTCGCTGAGAACGGAGTCGTACCCGCGGGGAAGCTGCATGATGAAGTCATGGGCCGAGGCCAGGCGGGCGGCCCGTTCGATCGCCTCCCGCGAGGCGTCCGGCCGGCCGAACGCGATGTTGGCCGCCACGGTGTTGCTGAACAGGAAACTCTCCTGGAACACGAGGCCCACCTGGCGGCGAAGCTCCTGGAGGTCGAGCTCGCGCACGTCGGCCTCGTCGATCAGCAGACGGCCGGCCGTGACATCGTAGAAGCGCGGGATCAGGCTCAGCAGCGTGCTCTTGCCCGAGCCCGTGGTCCCCAGGATGCCGATGCTCTCCCCGGGCTGGATGTCCAGATGCACGTCGGCGAGAACGTCGGTCTTGGGCGAGTAGGCGAACGAGACATGATCGAAGCGCACGCGCCCGCGGATGAGGGGCAAGGCGACGGGCCTCGGCGGACTCTTGACCTCGGGCTCCGTGTCCAGCACCTCGAACACGCGCCGCGAGGCCGCCAGACTCTGCTGTACCGAGTCCGTGATGTTGGTCAGCACGTTGACCTGGTCCGTGAGCCGCTGAAGGAGACCCAGGAATACGATGAGTCCCTCGCCCAGGGGCAGCCGGCCCTGGAAGCAGAGCCAGCCGCCATACGCCACCACGGCGATGGTCGTGATCCGGGTCAGCATCTCGACCGACGGGCTGTAGATGGTCACAATCCAGAAGATCTTGTTCTTCTGCGCCCAGACAGCCTTGTTGGCCGCATCGAAGCGGCTCGCCGCCTCGGCCTCGCGGGAGAAACCCTTGATCACATGCATGCCCTGAATCGACTCGTTCAGTTCGAGGATCATCGAATCCACCAGGTCGCGGTCGCGGCGGTAGGCGGGCTTGACCTTGCGGGAGAACACCACGGCCGAAACGGCGATCAGGGGCAGCATGGCCAGGCTCACCAGGGTCAGCCCGCCATGAATGCGGATCATGTAGAGGAAATAGGTCGCGGCCGAAGCGGCCAGGATAATGGTCTGGATCACCACGCCGTCCACGAACATCCGCATGTGCTGCACATCGCTCGTCACGCGGGTGATCAATGTGCCGCTCGCTTTTTCATCGAAATAACGGAAGCTGAGCCGCTGCAGTTTGTCGTAAACCAGGGCGCGCAGACTGACCACCATCCCCTGCTGGATGACCCGGACGCTCGTTAAGTTGTTATAATATGTCAACCAGGCGCGAATCACCGCCAGCAGCAGGATGAGGCCGCCGATGAGAAAAAGAATGCCCATTTGAGGCCAGTGCGGGGGCGGAGTCCAGCCGCCGGGCCAGTGCGGTGGCTTGACGGCCGGGTTGATGGCGGAATGGATGTAGTCGATCCCCCGCCCCGTCAGGCCCAGGCTGAAAACCGTGATGCCCAGCAGAAGGAACTGGAACAGGATGATGCGGATGCATCCGAACCGGTATCGCCATGTCAACCCCAGCAGACGGCGGATAATCTCACCATTCCCCATCTCCGGGGAAGTCATATGTGCCTCAGATTTCACAGACCACTTTCTTTATCCGATTTCAACATACGGCATCGAAAAGAAAGGGTCGAGTTTTTTTTCGAATTTTGACATTCTTTCCCCATGGGGAAATACCCGCTCATCGCTGTTGTTTCGTTACTGGCCTGCTGCGCAAGCGCGGACCACGCCGCGTCATTCGAGTTACAAGGCTCCGCCCCCGTGGAATCCGACGGCCGCCTGACAATCGCCGAATCGGACGCGGAAATCCTGCCGCTCTGGCAACGGTGGCCAGAGCGGGCCGGTTCGTTCGGAGTCGGACTGGGCGCCCGCGCCACGCTGCTGGATTTCTCCTCGGGCTCGCTCGAAGACCGCAACCTGTACGCCCTGCGGGTTCCGGTGCAGGCGTCCCTGATGGCCGGCTCCAAGACGCGGCTCATGCTCCGCGTGATCCCAGGCCTGAACAGCGACTTCGAGCAGGTCGACCGCGAGGATTTGCGGCTCACAGGGCTGTTTCTCGCCTACTACCCCTGGCGGCCCAACGTCCAGGTTGCCGGCGGGCTCATGCTGGGCGATTGGACCGGCCTGTACGGCGTCATGCCGGCCGCGGGCGTCCGCTGGCAGGCCACGGACAACCTGATCCTGGAACTGTTCATGCCCCGCCCGCGCGCGATTTACAAAGTCGCGGACGTCTGCTCGGTGTTCGCCTCCGCCGGCCCGGCGGGCGGCCAGTGGAACATCGGGGACGAATCGGAGGACGACCCCGAGCGCGACCTGCACTACAAGGCGATCCAGGCCTCCGTCGGAACCGAATGGCGCCTCCGCCCCGGACTCTCTGTCACCCTCGCGGGCGGCGGCCTCTTCAACCGCTCCCTTGAAACGGACGGCGCGCCCGATCCGGAACTGCAGGACGGGCGCGACATCGACGATACGCTGTTCGTCACCCTGTCCGCCAAACTCTCCAGCGGCAAACGCCCCCCCTCTAAATAGGGGCCGACCGCCTTCACGCAAGCCGATACCGATAGAACCCGAAGGAGAACGGCTTGGGCAGCGAAACCGGCAGCCGCCCCTCCTCCCCCGCCATCGCCTCGAAGTCGGCCCCCTCGCCCGCCAGGCGGGTGAACGCGATCCGCTCGCCCGGCCTGAACCACGTCGCCAGGGACGCCTGCGGCCGGTCGTTCAACTCGCGGAAAACAAGCAGATAGCCCTCGTTGCCGCGGCACGACTGGAAGCCCGTCCAGCCCGTCCCCCCGGGGCACTCCCCGACCGGCAGCACCGTCCCGGCATGAAAGGTCGCCTGGTTCTCCCGGTACAGCCGGATCAGCGGCGCCGCGTCGAACGCCTCCGCGGGCAGGCCGGTCGCCTCGAACCAGGCCAGGGGCTGGGCCGCCATCGCGACCGCGAAGGCATAGGCGAACGGTACCTTCGCCGGGGCCAGCGGGTCGCCCGCCGGATACTTGTCCGGATTGCGCCACAGGTTGAGGAACTCCACCTGGAACGAGCGGGACGGCACGCACCGGCTGAGCATCCACAGGTTCCGCAGGGTCCAGTGGGGATAGTAGTTCGACCAGTCCGTATAGCGGTTCTCCAGGAACTTGTTCCCATATTCGGTAAAGTCGAAATAGCCGAACCGCCGGCCGGCGGTAACGTCGAGGTTGAAGACGGCCTGCCGGCCGGTCGCTTCCAGGACGGCCTCCAGCATCCGGCGCAGGTTGCGCTCGGCCCGCTTGTCCGGGATCTCGACCCCGTCGATCTTGAACGTGCGGATGCCATGCTCGCGGTGCAGCCGGATCAGGGCGTTCGCGTCGTCCTGCCAATGGGCGTAGCTGTCGTCCGCGCTGGGATTGAACCAGAGGCACAGCTCGATGCCCGCTTTTCTGGCCGCCTCCACGCAGGGGCGCAGGCCGCGGGGGAAGCGGGTGGGATGGACATCCCAGAAATGGGGCGTGTCCCAGATGTTCGTCAGGATCAGCGGCCAGGTCTTCTCCGCGGCCTGCGTCGTCTCCCACCCGTGGTCGAGCTGGAAATGGGTCACCCCGAGCCGCGCCCCCGCCTCGATCTCCGCCAGCACGAACGCCTCGTTCATGCGCTTGTCCTGCCCGCGGTCGCCCCACGTGTTGAGCATGATCATCCCGTCGCGGGCGGGCTCGTAGACCCGCAGCCGCTTCTGGTAATCCTGGAGGGCCGACAGCAGGGAGAAGGAATCGCGGCCGGCCGCCCCGAACGCGAAGCCGTAGCCGGCCGTCCAGTCGGTTTCCGACAGGTCCTCCGGCCGGAGCCCCGGGCCGACCAGCTCGACGTCGTTGAGCCGGGCGATGAAATCGAAGCCCGGGCTGGCCAGCTGGACGTCCGAGCACGGCGCCTCCTTGAGCAGCACGAACCCCCGGTCCGCCAGCCGGTCGCGCCCCAGGAT
This sequence comes from Kiritimatiellia bacterium, assembly GCA_044346855.1. Classification (GTDB taxonomy): domain Bacteria; phylum Verrucomicrobiota; class Kiritimatiellia; order CAIKKV01; family CAIKKV01; genus CAIKKV01. The sequence goes on along the minus strand of JBIIYJ010000064.1, from coordinate 1,336 downwards.
CACGTTGCCGGACAGCATCAGGGGCTGCCGGTAGGGCTGGACGGTCCACGCGTCCACAAGGTTGTTGCGGCGGTCGGTGATGTCGAAGAACCGGACGCACTCCAGGTCCAGGTGATGATGCGGTGCCAGTATCCGGTGCAAACGGACGGGCTCCACCTGGCCCTGCCGGGCCGCGTCCGCGGTCTCGATATTGACCAGCGCGGCGGCGTCGGGCGCGGCCTTGACCCAGGCGCCCTCGGGCTTGCCGCGCAATTCAATCCGGCAGCCGATCAGCGGGCAGCCGGGGAACAGGCGGAAGACCCGCTTGACCTCCAGCGAGCCGAGCCGCGTCCAGGCCTCGACCCGCACGTGGGCCAGAATCATCGGCGTGGCCGGAATGTCCATCACCTCGAGCCGCCCGCCGGCGGCCGCGTCGGACTGCCCCGGGAATCCGCAGTCGGGCGCCGCGCCCGCGAGTTCCCAGCGGTGGCCGGCGGCGTCTTCAAGAAGCGTTCCGATCAAATGCCCGTCGTTCCACCTGGCTTCATAACGGGCAGCGCCGGTCGAGAGAACAAGGGAATCGTTTTCGAGTTTGGCAAAAGGTTTCATAGGCTCTTGTCCTGCTTTACTGGGATTGACTTCCACCGTGAAGGTATCATTATTTCGAACAATACCTTACATCCGACAATCCCTTGAAGTGCTCGTCCTGGGTCCAAAGGATCGCCTTGTAAGCTTTGGCCGAGGCCAGGATCATGCTGTCCGCCATGGGCAGTTTTGTTTCGAAGCTGATGCGGGCGGCGCTCAAGGCGATGTCTTCATCAAGATCGACCACGCGCCCTTGCTTCATCTGGGCGATGGCCCTGAACGCCCCGGCTTCCCCGTTGTCCGCCAGAACCTTCTTGAAGACTTCATACAGGGAAATGGTCGGAACGATAAGCTCCCGGACGTTTTCGATGGGGGCCGAGAAAAACCCGGCATGGGGGCCGTCTATGAAATACTCGAGCCAGGCGGAGGAGTCCACCACGTTCATAGGCGGTCCTCATCGCGCTGAACGTGGGAATCCATCCCGCGAAGGAACCCGCGCATCTCCTTCATTTTCCTGACCGGGATCAGCTCAACCCGCCCTTCGCAAATGACAACGTGGAATCGCTCGCCGGGACGGAGGCGGAGGTTCTCCCGGATCCGCTGGGGGATCACGATCTGGTACTTCGGCGACAGCGTGACGATATTGCTTTTCATATCGATCCTTTGACTGTAATACGGTATACCGATCGATAAGAACTGTCAATTGCATTCCAATCGCAACGGGCGTGTAGCCGACGCAGGGGACACGGGTCAGAAGACCCGTGCCACGCCT
>JBIIYJ010000294.1:0-6674 GCA_044346855.1 Kiritimatiellia bacterium | reverse complement strand
ATCGGCCATGACCAAAGGCATCGTGTGGCTGACGCGGCTTGAGCGGATCAGCCACCCGCGCCTTCCGCGGCTGGCCCGGGGTTTCCTGGTCGACCGGTTGAACGCGATGATGCTGGTGCTGGGGGCGGTCCTGCTGATGATGCCCTTCGGACTGGTGCCCTTTTCGAACACCCTGCCGGGGCTGGCGATCCTGTTCCTGGCCATGGGGGCGATCCAGAAGGACGGGGGCTGCATCCTGCTGGGCTACCTGACCAACCTGGCAACGATCGTCTATTTCGGGGTCCTGGTTTACACCGGTTCGGAAGCCGTCATGGGCGTCGTCCGGAAGATAACCGCCTTGTTCCAGTAAGGAGGCCGCCGTGCATGCGACCCTGAAGGATTTTTCGGTGGACCGCGAGTCGGGCCAACGCGTCCAGGCTCAGATCGAGGCGTTTTTGCGGCACCAGGTCTGGTCGGGCCGCATCAAGCCCGGCGACCGCCTGCCGAGCACCCACGAGCTGACGCGCCGGTGGGGCGTGAACCTCGTCTCGGTTCAGAAGGCCATGGAGCGGCTGACCGAGTGGGGGCTGCTGGAGCGCAAGACGAAGATGGGCACGGTCGTGCGGCCGCTGACGGTGGCCATCCTGCCCCAGCCGGACCTGGCCCAGGAGACGGTGCATTACGTCCGGGCGCTGACCAAGGCGGTGCGCAGCGAGGTGGAGTCGCACGGCTGGATTCCCGAGGTCTATGACGATTTCCAGCTGGCGATGAAGTTCGACCGGGTCGAGGAGTCGGCCAACGCGCGCCGCTTCCTGGCGGACCAGGCGGCCCGCCGCTTTGCGGGGGCGGTGATGGTGGCGATGACGCATGCGACGTGGGCGCTGCTGGCGAAGCGGACCCCGCTGCCGGGCGTGCACTGCAGCCAGGAGTACCGCACCTCCGACGTCATGAATGATTACTACCGGTTCGCCTACGATTCGGTGGAGTTCCTGGCCAAGCGCGGGCGGCGCAACCTGGCGATCCTGGGTTTTCACGAGAACTCGGAAGAATACCATGCCGCGCTGGCAGCGGCCGCCCGGTTCGACCTGCCGCGCCCCCGCACCCACGCGTTCGAGTCGGACTCGACCTGTCTCGAGCAGATTGCGAAGGAGACGGGGGGGCTGATTGCCGGATGGAGGAAGGAGGGGCGCTTCCCCGACGCGCTGATCGTCTCCGACGATATTGCCATGCGCGGCGTGGCCCTTGCGCTGATCGCGAAGGGGGTTTCCGTGCCGGTGAAGCTCGAGTTGGTGTCCCAGGCCAACTCGGATGTGCAGATTGAATACGGCCTTCCGGTGATCCGGTATGCCTTCACGCCCAAGCGGAACGCCGAATACGCGCTTGACCTCTTGTGGAAGAAAATGGTTCACGAACCGCTGCCCGACCGGCCGATCCTGCTGGCGGGCCGCTTCCTGGAGTCCTGATGCGCGAACTGATGATGGTGGCCCGGCCGGGATACGGCGGGGCGTTGCGGGAAGAGGTGGTCCGGCGGTACGGTCCGGCGGCCCCCCTGCAGGCGGGCGAGCCGGACGTGGTCCGCCTCGTGGGCGATGCCGTGCCCAAGGCCTGGCGGGAGGGGCGAAACGCACTGGTCCTGGCCGCCCAGTGGCTGGCCGACCCCTTTTTCGAACCGGTCTCCGCGGGCGTTTCCACGGCGATGATCGACGGGCTTTCCGTGCTGGCCGGGGGCTCCGCCCCGTGGACGCTGCACGCCTTCGGGTCGGGCGGGGAAGGGTCGGGGCACACCCACCAGGCGGGCCGGCTGGGCGACGCGCTGCTGGCGGCGTGCGCCGAGAAGGCGCCGGACCTCTACCAGCGGTACATCCCCCCGCGCCGGGCGGGCGCCGACGCCAAGGTGTTCCAGCTGTGCCTGACCGCCCGGGGCGCCTGGTGGAGCCTCATGCAGGCCCGCGACCTGCTGGATCTGTTCCCAGGAGGGGAACACCGGATGCCGTTCGACGCGGCCGCCCCGAGCCGTTCCTATTTGAAGGTGGAGGAGGCGTTCGACGTCATGGGCTGCGCGCCCCGCAAGGGCGACCGGGTGGTGGACCTGGGCGCCTCGCCCGGCGGCTGGAGCTATGCCTTCCTGAAGCGCGGCTGCGAGGTGCTGGCCGTGGACCGGGGCCCCATGAAGATTCCCGAGCGCCATCCGTCGGGCGGCCGGCTGCGCCATCTGCTCGTGGACGGGGTCGGGTTCCGCCTTCCCCGCGAGTGGGAGCGCGCCGACTGGCTGGCCTGCGACATGCTGGTGCCGCCCGGCAAGACCCAGGGGCTGCTGAAGCGCTGGCTCGAGGAGGGGAACATCCGCCGGTTCATCGTCAACTTCAAGATTCCCCAGGAGCATCCGGATTCCGTCCTGGAGCCGATTGAGGCCATGCTTCAGGAGTTCCCCCGCCTCCGGTACCGCCTCCGCCAGCTTTATCACGACCGGCGCGAGGTCACGTGCATGGGCGAAGCCCCCTTCTCGCGTACCTGATAACGATTACATAAAAAGAGTGACAACCGATCCGGATCGGGCTTAGCATTTACGCGTATGCTTGAATAAGTGGATTCCCCCGGGGGGGGGCATGAGGAGAATTCCGATGAACGCGACCGTGGCAAAGGGGTGTGTGCTTCTGGGTGTCATTCTGGGGACAGGCGCATGGGCGCAGGAGGCGGCGCCTGCCGCCGATCCCCGCGGCGACGCGGTGAAGGCGGAGACGCCGTCGGCCTTCATGGAACTTCAGCCGGCCGTCATCACCCTTGGCGCGCGCGCCTGGGAGGAGGGGAACGTCGAGGGCATCGGCGACCTGCTGCTCCCCGTCTTCTCGACCCGCTCGGGCCTCCTCTACATGAACCCCCGCAGTTCCTTCCGCGACGACGAGTCCGAGATGAACCTGGGCGCCGGCTACCGCCAGCTGCTGGGCGACCGGAGGATGATTGCCGGCATCAACGCCTTTTACGACCGGCGCGAGTCGGACGCCAACAACACGTTTGACCAGGCCGGTCTGGGCCTGGAATTCCTCAGCGACTGGATCGACGCCCGCGCCAACTATTACCTGCCCGACGACGACAAGGAGGAGGTCACCCGGACGGAAACCGGCGACAGTGTCGACTATACGGTCCGGGACTATGACTGGAACGCCCCCTACGGGCAGGGCAACGCCGCCGTTCAGCGGGGCGTGCGGATCGATTCCGACATGCGCGCCATCCCGTACGTCCGCTACTCCTATGAGGAGCAGGCGCTGGAAGGCTTCGATTGCGAACTCGGCGTGCGCCTGCCGATCCCGGTCGTACAGGACTGGTCGGATGTGAAGCTGTTCGCCGGCTATTATTATTTCGACAACGACCTGGACAGCCCGGTTGATGGCTGGAAGGGGCGCGTCGAGGTGCGGGCCCTGCCGGCCCTTCTGCTGGACGCCGAGGCGTTCGAGGACGACGACCTGAACGGCAGCCGCTATTACGTGGGCGCGCGCATGCAGGTGCCCTTCGACATCGGCGCCTGGGCCGCCGGGAAGAATCCGTTCGCCGGCACACTGGCCGGATTCAAGCCCGCCCGACGGAACGCCCAGCTGCCCTTCGACCGCCGCCTCACCGAAATGGTCATCCGCGATCCGCGGGTGCAGACCTCGGTCTCGGAAGTCCGCGAGGTCGTCGAGTATACCCAGCAGGAGCTGCTCAAAGAGGTCCGCAAGCCGTTCACCCAGGTCTTGTCCGACACGCTGATTTATGTGGACCGCGATAACGCGTCCGGGATCGAGGACGGGACGTACGAGCACCCCTTCAGCACGATCAGCGAAGGCCTGGCTGCGGCGAAGGGCGACTACAAGACCGTCTACGTCTACGATTCGTCGGACTCCTACAGCGAACGGCCGGTCATCACGAAGGACGGCATCTCCCTGATCGGCTCGGGCACGGGCCTCCCCGCCTATGGCGGCAGGCGCTTCGCCTCCGGTATTTATCCGGTGCTGGAAAGCAAGGTCGCCACGAAAAAAACCCGGCAGCCCTACGGCAGCCTGACTGTCATGGCGGACGACGTAACCGTCAGCGGCATTGAGTTCAAGGGGAACCTGACGGACGTCCTGCTGGAGAGCCTGAGGCATGACCTGCTGTCCGGAAACGTCAAGGAACCCGGGCTCGGGGATATTGAAGACATCATCGCCGAGGGGCTCCGTTACACGGGGATCCTGGCGCTGGACGCCAATAATCTCCTGATCGAGAACAACATCTTCTCCGGCCACGCGATCGGCGTGCTGGCGTTGATGGCCCCCCCCGAGCTCGCGTACGGAAGCAAGCTGCCTTTCGTTCCCGACTCCCATGCCGAGCATCGGGTTGCCGTGGTCAACAACCGGTTCGAGCGCAACCTGGCGGGCCTGTTGGTGGCGGGTGTGGATCTGGCGACGCTGGGGGATCTGCTGAAGGCCATGCCGCCCCCTGTCCCGTCGACGGTGGTGGTTGCCGACAACACCTTCCAGGACAACCTGGTGGGCGCGGGTGTTGTCCAGGTCGGCGGCGGGCTGACGGCGCTCATGAACAACAACCGCTTCGACACCGATTTCCCGCTCGGCATCGGAGCCCTGATTGTGAACGTCGGCGGATCGATGGATGCGTTCGTGATCGGTAACACGATTGAAGGCAATCACACGATCGGCCTCGGGCTGTTCCAGGAATACGGATCGTTGAACGCCTACATCCTGGACAATACGATCCGCGACTGCCAGCTGGCGTCGCTCCTGGTTGAGGCCAACTCGCTCGGGGATATCGTGGATGAGTTTGAAAAGGCTAAGTTCCGGAATGGCGACGTCTATCTCGCCCTTTCGGGCAACACGATCACCGGCAATGGCCGCCCGGTCGACCTGACCGGGTGGGTTCCCGTCGTTACGGCGGGCAAGGTCGAAATCGACCCCATCATCCCCATGCCGGACGTGCCGGCGGCCGTCTTCATCCTGACCGGCGACAAGGTGGTTGTGGACGTGATGGACAATGAATTCTCGTATAACCGCGGCGGCGCGTTGCTCGGCCTGGCCCGGGCACAAGAGTCCCTGGAAATCAATGTTTTGGGGCTGCAGGGGACTGACAACGGCGGGCTGTTCCAGCGGAACGATCCGGACCTGGAGTGGGATCAGTTTTTTGACGGACTGGCGCCCATGCCCCGGTATTCGGTCCTGGTCCTGGGGCAGACGTATGGCACGGTGTCCAGCAGCTGGGAAAACAACGTGATGTCCAACTCCCGCCTTCTGGCCATGTTCCTGGAACGCGATTGAGTTGAGGGCTTAAATGAAAAGGGCGGAGGCGCTTGCCTCCGCCCTTTTTTTGTTTGCTGACTGCGCTGACTGCGCTGACCGCGCTGACCGCGCTGACCGCGCTGACCGCGCTGACCCCATTGACCGTGTTGACCCCATTGACCGGACTGATTACTGATCACTGACCACTGGCAATCAATACCCGCTCTTGAGGATTTGGACCAGGACGGGGCCGAGCAGGACGAGGAACACTGCGGGGAAGATGAAGGCCACGAGCGGGAAGAGCATTTTGACGGGCGCCTCGTTGGCGAGTTTCTCGGCCCGCTGGAAGCGGCGCGTGCGCATCTGTTCCGCCTGGATGCGGAGCATGGAGCCGATGCTGACGCCCAGTTCGTCCGCCTGCACCAGGGCCTGGACCACGGTGTTCAGGTCATCCTGGCCCACCCGGTCGGCCATGTCCTTGAGGGCCTCCTTGCGGGTTTTGCCCAGAAGCACCTCCCGGAAGACCCGCACCAGTTCCTCGGTCAGCGGATCGATGGCCCGCTTCTCGATGATGCGCTGGATGGCGGTCATGAAGTCGAGCCCCGCCTCCACGGAGAGGGTCAGCAGGTCGAGCACGAACGGGAGGGCGCTTTCGATCGACCGCTGCCGTTCTTTCAGGGCGCCCCGCAGCCAGGCCCAGGGGGAGAAGGCGAGGGCGCCGATCACCAGGATGAAGAACGACCACTCCCGGTTGCGCATCATGATGCCGACCTTGCCGGGCAGGTAGGCGAAGGCGAGTTTCATCAGGACCACCAGGAATCCGCCGGCCACCACGGGGATCAGGATGCGCAGGGCCAGGAATTCCCGCGCCGTGAGAAGGCCCTCGTAGCCCGCGCCGAGGATCTGGCGGTCGATTTTCCGGCGGACCTGGTCGTAGCGGGGGCCTTCGAAGAGGCGGATCACGTTGGGGGTCAGGGGCAGGAGCAGGCGGAACAGGGGCGGCAGCCGCCGTTCCTGGCGCCGGCCGTCGGCCAGCGTCACATAGGTGATCTGGGTCGACAGCCGAAGGCAGTACCAGGCGATGCCGCCGGCCGCGACGGACCAGAGCAGCGCGAGGAGAAGGGCTGGCAGGGGAAGATCCATGCTACACCTTGATCCGGATGATTTTGCGGATGACCAGGGCGCCCGCGAGTTCCAGCAGCACCACGACGATCAGGATGGCGATTCCCTGGAAGGAGGTGACGAACGTCTTGACCATCTTGGGTTCCAGGAGGCTCAGGGCGAAGAGGAGGAGGATGGGCATGGCTCCCACGACGATGCCCTGCAGTTTCCCCATGGCGGTGAGGGAGCGGATGCGGCCCTCGATGCGGGCGCGCTCCCGGATGGTGGCGGCGATCTTGTCGAACACCTCGGTCAGATTGCCGCCCGTGCGGCGGGCGATCTCGATGGCCG
>JBIIYJ010000293.1:0-6679 GCA_044346855.1 Kiritimatiellia bacterium | reverse complement strand
CTCGTGTTTGGCCCTTTCGTTATCCCGCGCTAGCGTACAAGACGGAGGATTCCAGATGCGGGGCAGGTTTATGCGAGTTCTGATATAGTTGGGTTGGAGACATGAAGTCCCTTAAACCTGGGCGCAAGGCATCCGTCCAAAGTTCATATCTCAACTGATTGATAAGCCTACCCGTGGAAGGCTTGGATGGCGAAGAGACCTGTTGCCAAGCCGGCAGAGGTAGTTGCGGTAGAAGACGCGCGCGATCCGCCGCCGCCAGGAGCAGGGCATAGGCGGCAACGACAACAGCCGGCACGGCATGCGAGGCGTGTGGATTACGAACGCGGGCCTGGCCCACACCTAAAAGAGTCTTTTCATCCCGGAAGTTAACCTCGATCCCCCAGCGCCAGAGATAGGCTTGAAGGATCTCTTCGAGCGACAGGTTCGGATCCGTACAGATCAGATAGGCGGGTTTACGATAGAGCAAGTGAGAGCCCTTGCGGGGGCGATAAGCCAACGGGGCCAGCACTATCAGGCGCAGAAGGCGCTGCGTTCCAGTTACACGCCAGAGCACGGGGCCGAGCGTCTTGACCTTGAACATATGGCGTTTGCCGGCCGCAAAGGCAACCACCTCTTGCCATGGAACATGCTCATCTTTCCGAAGCGCTTCCGGGGTTGGCAACAGGGTTCCATAGCGGCGAGGGCGTCCGCCGGCGGGACCTGGCGGGCGGTTGACCGGTTCATGCAGGCGGCTGTCTTTGCGGACACGCCCGATGATGATGGCTTCCGCAGGAGCTTGTTTCAGGAAGGTTTTGTTGGTGTAACCGCCATCGACCGTCACCCACAGCGGATGAGTTTGTCCTTCCAAGACGAGTTGACGAGTCAGTTGATGGAGGCGTTTGGCGGCTTGGCTGTTGAGGTTCAGTCGTTTTTGCTCTTCTCGATAAGCATCCCACGCCTGCGGGGGGGCGCCTTTTCGAGGGCGCGGGGCACTGGGAGCGTGAGCGAAGTCGATGGGCACCGTGCGGGCGGCACCCTCGGATCCGTAAGGAAGAGCCGCGGCCAGTTGGACCACTCGCTGAGCCCATACGAAATTGACTTGGAAGGCGGGGCCCAGCGGGTCGACCCTCCACGTGGCCCCCGGGATCTTACGCCCACGCTTGCGAAGCAGCGAGTCGTCCAAGGCAACAACGAGCGGACTCGAAGGGGGTAAGGAGGACTCAATCTGGCGGCGAACGGCGCAGAAGAGGGGCTGCGGATCGACCCGCTGGTGACTGTAAAAGCGGTAGGCGGCCGTCCAGTCCTGGAACTGCTGCCCCAAGGCACAGAGGATGCCACTGACGGTATGCTCGCCAAAACAGGCCAGTTGGGCCAGCAAGTGGGAGCGCAACCGCTCTCTGCTGCGCGATTGTTTGCAAGCCGCCGATGCCTCCTCCAGCAGTTCGTCAAAGGCTTTGATCAGGGATTCTGGTTCTGTTTTTTGGCCCGCTTGCTGGCTGGAGCATGTGGCCTCGAGAGAAGAAGGTGAGTGCGGTCTTCGATGGACCATTCGACTATCTCTCCTTTCTGAAAGCCCATCGCTTCTGCGATGGGAGTAGGGAAGTTGATGTACCACTGATTGACGCCCTGTTTTCGTTCAATCAGCTGAACCTTAGTCTGATAGCCCATAACTTCTCCTTTTTTACACTGTCTAGTATATATACTAGATAATATGTGAAATAAATGCAACAAAAAATTGCATTTTATTTTTTAAAAGGGCCAAACCCGAGGGCACGGGTCTCCTGACCCGTGCGCGATGCGAGGGCATTGAAAACCCGTGCCACCGGTGGGCTGGGAATGGGCCGCGCGTGAAGGGGGCCACGGGTCAGGAGACCCGTGCCACTAACGGGTGACGGGGAAGGTCTACAAAAGTAAGTGGGCACGGGTCTCCTGACCCGTGCCACTAACCGGTACTCCCGTAAATCACGGTCTTGTCCGCCCGGATCTCGGCCACGCAGGCAAAGCCCGCGAGCTCCCCCTTGTAGCTCTCCGGGCAGTTGAAGACGACGATCCGGACGGCGCGGGGGGCGCGGCGGAGCGAGGCCCGCAGGTTGCGCAGGACAGACGCGAAAACGGCCGGGCTGAAGGGGTTGTAGAAAAGCAGCGTCGTCGCGCGGTCGGGCACCGCATAGTCGGCGGCATCCGCATGGATCACGGCGAACGCCGGTGGCTCCCCGCGGAGGCGGGCCGTGAACGCCGCCAGATTCCGCCGGCACGCGCCGCACAGCGCCTCCGAGTACTCCACCCCGATCACCTCCCGGAACCCGCCGAGGGCGGCCAGGATCATGGCCCGCCCCTTCCCGCACCCGAAATCGACGAGGCAACCCCGGTCGGCAACCGGGCCGGCCGGCCCGAACACGTTCCTGAAAAAGGGAATCGGGAGCGGGCCGTACTTGTTTCCCTCCCCCTTGTTCCGGCTCGCGGTCTGGATGTCCTCCGCCTCGACGTAGTCGCGCGTCTCGGTGCCGTACCGCCAGTCGAAGAGCAGCTCGTGCACCGCGATCCGCACGGTCATCGCCAGCCCCAGCCGCCGGATGGCCGGGAGCACGAGCCGGCCATGCGCGGCGAAGCGGCCAGGCCAGGCGAGCGGGTTCGGCAACGGGGGCTTCATCCCGGAATCCCGAGGTAGGCTTCCGCATACCGCTCGCCGAAAATCCGCTGGGAGGGCGCATCGAAATGCAGATGGTCGCCGATATCCGTGAGGCCGGCGGAGGAGACGCAGGCATACCGGGAAATCCGACCCGCCGCCTCGCGCAGCGCCTGGTTGATGATCGGGAAATGGGAGATGCCGGGCCGGTCTTTCAGGAACTCGCCCAGTTCGCCCGCCACCACGGGGACTGCCGGGGCGTTCAGGTCCGCCCGGAGCCGGGCGATCATCGTCTCGAACCGCTCGCCGTAGGACGCCGCCCGCTCAGGGTCGCCCGAGTCGCCCTCGCCCTGGTGCCACAGGATGCCCTTCAGCCGGCCCTGCCTGAGCGCGATGCGGGTGATCGCCACGGCATGCTCGTACAGATCCTCGCCCGGCGCCCACTGGTGCAGCTTGGTGCCCCCGAAGGCGCAGGGCAGCAGCCCGATTTTCGCCTCCGGCGCATCCCGCAGCAGGCGCAGGGCGAAACTCATACCCGGCCCCGCCCCGGCCGTTTCCTTGTCCACGAACAGCGGCTCCTTGGCCTGGTTCCACCGGCCCACGCGGAACATCAGGATGCGGGGATCCTGGAGCGGCGTCACCGAGGAAAGAAACCCGCGGCCGCACATGTTGGATTGGCCGATCAGCAGGAACAGATCCAAGTCCAGAGCCATGATGCATCTCCTCCTAATTGCGCTCGGCGGTTCCCAGCCAGCGGCGGAAGGCATTGTAGCCGATCAGGTGATCGGTCAGGAACGTGACCATGTACTGCAGCGGCAGGCCGCCCACGGTTTTCCGGCACAGGCGATCGCACTTCCGGCACAGGGCCAGGCTGTCGATGGAGGCGCCGTACGCCTTTCTCAAGGCCTGGTAGGGCCCGCCGTTCCAGACCTCCCGGATCGTCTGCCGGGTCAGGTCGCCCAGCGCCATCTTGCCCCAGAAATCCTGCGGGCACGGCGTGACCGTGCCGTTCCACAGCACCACCATGGCGTACCAGGGGAAGGTGCACTTGGAAAGCCGGCGGCTCGCGGCGGCGGCCTCGGGGAGGCGCTCCTCGGCCCACTCGTACTCGGCCTTCTCCACCACCTCGTCGGCCCCGGCCTCGCGGAAGCGGCGGGTCAGCTCCGCGATTTGCGCCCGGGACTCGGGCGACTCCGGCCGGCCGGCGAAGAGGATCTTCTCGATGACCACATACGGCTTGCGCAGGCCGCGCTCGCGGCGCCGGGCCAGGAAATGGAAGACGTTTTCAAGGGTCTTCTCGAAGGTCGCGCCCACGCGAACGGCCTCGTAGCATTCCTTCTCGAACCCGTCGATGGAAAAGGACACCAGGCTGGGCCCGGCGTCGAGCAGCTTCTCGGCTTTGGCCGGATCCAGCAGACAGCCGTTCGAGTGGAAGCGGGCGGGAACCCCCTTGCCCTCGGCATAGCGGATCATGTCGAAAATGGCCGGATTGAGCAGCGGCTCGCCGCGGTGGTGCAGGTAGATGTCGTGCACGAACGGGGCGGCCTCGTCCAGGATCTTCCGGAAGAGCTCGAGGCTCATGTGCCCCTTGTCGGCGGCGGGCATATCCTTGTTGGGGCACATGCCGCAGCGCAGGTTGCAGCGGGCGGTGGACTCGATCCACATCCGGATGGGCGCGGTGGCGACAACGGGCCGCCCGCGCCGGTAATCGAGCAGGATGCGGGCCAGATGCCAGGCTTTTGAAACCACATTCATAGCCCTCCATCATACCTCAACCAGCCCGTTTTTCCAACGAAATGAGGATAATAAATTGCATCGACCCCCGCCGCGCCCTATACTTGACAAAAGGGGTTTTATGAAGGTTCTACTCGTCCGGCCAATCAGCGACACCTATATCATTTCCCCCCCCATCGGACTGGGCTATCTGGCCACCGCGCTGCGCAAGGCCGGGCACGAGCCGGACATCCTCGACTGCTGCCGGGACCAGATGGGGTTCGACGCCTTCGCGCGCGCGATCAAGGACAATAAGCCCGACCTGGTGGGCTTCCAGGTCTGGTCGTGCGACGTGGCGAACGTCCGCAAAAGCCTGGCCCTCGTCAAGGCCGCCGACGCCTCCATCATCACCCTGGTCGGCGGGGCGCATCCCTCCGGGGTGCTGGAGGAAACGCTGCGCCATTTCCCGCAGGCGGATTACGCCATCCGGGGGGAGGGCGAAACGGGCCTGCCGCTGCTGGTCGACCGCCTGGCCGGGAAAACCGCCGCCGGGTTCGACTCCATCCCCGGGCTGATCTGGCGGGAAGGCGGCGCGATCCGGTGCAACCCCAACATCCTGGTCGAAGACCTGGACAGCCTCGGCCTTCCGGCCTGGGACCTGATCGACCCCCGCACCTATCCCGAAGCCCCTCACCAGGGGTTCCTGAAGGCGTTCCCGATCGCCCCGATCTTCACCACGCGGGGCTGCCCCTTCTCCTGCACCTTCTGCGCCACGCGGACACTGACGGGGCGGAAGATCCGCTATCGGAGCACCGCCCACGTCATCGCCGAGATCAAGCTGCTGCGGGAGCGCTACGGGGTGAAGGAAATCCATGTCGAGGACGACAACTTCACCATGGACAAGGACTACGTGCGCCGCTTCTGCAACGCGATTTTGAACGACCGGATCGACGTCTACTGGTATTGCTCGAGCGGGCTGCGGCTGGATTCCCTGGACGAGGAAATCCTGACCCTGATGAAAAAGGCGCGCTGCTACACGCTGTCGGTGGCGATCGAATCCGGCAGCCAGCGGGTACTGGACCTGATGAACAAGAACCTGAGGCTCGAGGTCGTGCGGGCCGGCGTGAAGCTCATGAACAAGGTCGGGTTCAAGCCGACGGCGCTTTTCATGATCGGCTTCCCGGGCGAAACCCGGGAGGAGATGGAGGCGACCCTCCGGTTCGCGCTGGAGCTCGACCTGAAGCGCGCGCAATTCGCCATCTTCCACCCGCTTCCCGGAACCGCGATCTTCGACGAGCTCAAGGCGAAGGGCGAGCTGGAGGAGCTGGACTGGGCCAAACTCAAGCCCTCCGAAGCGGCGTACCGGCACGGGGAGCTTTCCCCCGCCGAGCTCAAGGCCTTCCAGCGGAAAGCCTTCCTGCGGTTCCATCTGCGGCTGCGGATCCTGTTCTACCAGCTCCGGGAGATCCACTCGCCCGGCCACCTCCTGTTCCTCATCCGCCGGGTGTTCGCCATGCTCTTCTCCCGGCAGTCCTGATCGGCCATCAGGCCTGCACCGCCAGCCAGACCTGGAGCGGCTTCGCTCCCATGGCGCCGACTCCATGTATAGGGCCCCTCATCCCTCCCGCTCATCCATCCCCCTCATCCCCTTCTTCTGTAGACGCGGGCGCTGACCGCGTTCCAGGTTCGGCGTTCGCTCCCTCAGCGGCCTTCGGGATCCCCCTCTTGCCAAAAAGGCGCCTACGCCGCGTGAGGGCACGCGGCCTACAACATCGATGCGGCACCCGGCCAGTTGTCCTGTCGGGCGACGCAAGCACCGCTACATCAGGCGTCCTGACAATCAGCGGAAAACCCAAGTCCAGCCGGCTGGATTTGAACATATGTCATTGGACCGCAATTAGTTGCATCAAATTATTTTCGGGCCGGTTTTGTTGTTTGACGCTTTGCCGCTCATCGGCTTTCACTTGGACGGCGAACAGTCCTGTCGTCTGAAAGCGGATAAGGGGGAACGATTAGGGGAAACGATGAGAGGTGCTCCGCAAACGGCCCCTCATCCCTCCCACTCATCCATCCCCCTCATCCCTCCCACTCATCGTCTTGCATTGACCTATGCCTGGGCAGGCGCGCGACAGAGAGATTACGGTAAAGATTACGGTAAAGACGATCGACCAGGCGACTCCCCCTGACCGATCCGCTATCAGCTATCAGCTATTCTTGTCTCGTCCGGATCGGGGGTACGGGGCCGCCCCGTATATCCTCCCCCGCGCGCTCTGCGTTGGATGTTGAACCAGGCCAGCCGCACGAAAGATCTGCCGAATTTACCGTCGCAAATCGGGGCCGTCAGGCCTGCACCGCAAGCCA
>JBIIYJ010000063.1:0-20533 GCA_044346855.1 Kiritimatiellia bacterium | reverse complement strand
TCGAACGGGAAGCCGGCAATCAGCCAGACGGTCCTGCGCAAGGAGCGCGAGCGGCTGGAGCATCGCCGGGCGATCCTGAAAAACGCGGAAGCGGTCTTCGCGAAACTCGGTTTCCACGGGGCCACCATCGAGGAGATCGCGCGCGAATCGGGCTTCGCCGTCGGCACGATCTACAACGTTTTCAAGAACAAGGACGACCTCTACCTGAACGTCGTCCTCTCCCACCACGAGGATCTGACCCGCCGCTTCGACGCGGTCCTCGCCTCCCGGGAGGGGGTCGTCGACAAGCTCGGCTCCCTCCTCGATCTGCTCCTGGGCCACTTCACCGAGCACCAGGCCTTCGTCCGGATCTTTTTCCAGTCCTCCGAGGGGGGGCTGGTCCGCACCCTGCCGCCGGAGATCCGGGCGTTCCACCTCCACTATTCCGACTCCATCCGCGATCTTTTCCGGAAGGGCGTCAAGGAAGGCGCGATCGTCCCGCTCGACCCCGCCTTTCTCGCCCTCTGCTACGAGGGCTTCGTCTCGGCGGCCATCCGCTACTGGGCCCTCACCGATTTCAAGGAGCCGCTCACCCAGCTTTCCCGGAAAGCCCGCGAAACGTTCGGCGCCATTCTCCGGCCCCAAGGAACCTGACCATGGCACACCCGCTAACCCGCCTCCTCCCGCTCCTGCCGGCCGCCCTTCTCGGCCTCGCCGGCTGCGTCTCCCGCGACTCCATCGAGCGCGCCGTGGGCCGCGACCGCGAGGCCAGCGCCGCCGCCTGGTCGAACCGCCTCGACCATGCCGACCGCGACGTGCCGCGCCTCTCCGGCGAGCTGAGCCTGCCGGACGCCCTCAAGCTCGCCCTGGCGAACAACAAGCAGCTGCAGGCGACCGTCCTCGAAAAGGACATTTCCGACGGCCGCACCACCGAGTCGTACAGCGAAGTGCTCCCCACCCTCACGGGCGCGGCCGGCTACTCCCGGGTCGGGCCCGCGGACACCTACCTGACCACGGCCCCGACCGACCCGTTCGACCAGTACGCGGCCTCGCTCCACATCCGCCAGCCCCTCTACAAGGGCGGCGCCATCGAGTCGGCCCTCAAGGCGGCCCACCTCTACGCCTACTGGGCCGACGAACTGATCCGCTCCGCCACCCAGGGCGTGCTCTACAACGCCGCCCTGGCCTTCTACGACGTGCTGCTGGCCGAACGCCTGCAGGCCGCGGCCAGCGCCACCCTCGCCTCGGCGGCCGACCAGCTCAAGGTCGCCCGCGACATGGCCGCCGCCGGCTCCGCCTCCCGCTACGACGTCCTGCGCGCCGAGGTGGCCGTGGCCAACGCCGAGTCCGACCTCATCCAGCAGGAGAACCGCAACCGCCTGGCCCGGACCCGCCTCTTCCAGGTCATGGGCGTGACGGCCGACCCCGCCCTCCGCATCGCCGGCGACCTGGTCTTCGAAAAGTCCGAGCCCGGGCTCGGCGCGGCCCTCCGCCTCGCCCACCTCAACCGGCCCGACCTCTACCAGGCCGACCTTCTCGTCCGCCTCCAGCGGGAATCCCTGCAGGTCGCCAAAAGCCGTTACTACCCCACCGTGTCGGGCGTGGCGTCCTACGACTGGATCCTCCGCGAGAACCGCACGCCCGACGAGGGGGACTGGCTGCGCGCCTGGACGGCCGGCGTTCAGGTGGATGTCCCCATTTTCGACGGCATGGCCCGCGAGGGCCGGGTCGATCAGGAGCGGGCCCTGCTCAAGCGGCGCGAGGCGGAGCTGGCCGGCGCCGAGGAGCAGGTGCTGCTGGAGATCAACCAGTCCCTCGCCAACCTGCAGGACGCGGAGAAGGTCGTCGCCAGCCAGCGCCTGAACCTGGCCCGCGCCCGCGAGGCGCTGAACCTGGCCGAGGCCGGCTTCCGCGAGGGCGTCAACACCAGCACCGACCTTTCCGATGCGCGCGCGGCGCTGCGGCTGGCGGAGGGGCTGAGCGCGCAGGCCCTCTATGCCCACACGGTGGCGCGGCTCAGCCTGCGCCGCGCCACCGGCCTTCTCGAGCCGCGCGACGCCGACCCCTCGTCCCTCAAGGAATTCCAACCCGGAGCCCCGCCATGACCCGCCCCCTCCGCCTGATCGTGAACGTCCTGATCCTGGCCGTCATCCTCGCCGCCACGGGGTTCGGCTACCGCGCCCTCTCGCGGCTGAGCAAGCAGTCCAAGGCCCCGACGGCCGCGCTCAAGTCCATCCCGGTGCGGGCGGCGGCCGTCTCGCGCGCCACGCTGAGCCAGTCGCTGGTGCTGAGCGGCAACATCGAGCCCATCCTCCAGGTGGACCTGAAGCCCAAGATCGCCGGCCGGCTGGAGCGCCTCGGCGGCGAGCAGGGCGGCGCGATCGAGGAAGGGACCCCCGTCAAGGCCGGGGACGTGGTGGCGGTGCTCGAGCACCGGGACCTGGACGCCCAGGCCGCCGCCGCGGCCGCCGCAGTGGCCACCGCCGAGGCGGGGATCCAGGCCGCGCAGGCGGCCCACGCCGACACGCAGCGCGAGCGCAAGCGGGCCGAGAACCTGCTGGCCCAGGGCTCCGCCACGGAGCAGGCGCGCGACCGCGCTGCCACGGCCGACGACCGCGCGGCCGCCGCCGTGGCGCAGGCGAAGGCGCAGGCGGACCAGGCCAGGGCCGCCCTCCTCTCGGCCGAGGTCCTCCGCGCCGAGGCCGTGCTGCGCGCCCCGTTCGACGGCGTCGTGGCCGCCAAGTACGCCGACCCGGGGGCGCTGGTGACACCCTCGACGCCCCTGCTCCGCATCGTCTCGGGCGAGCTGCGGATCCTGGCGGCCGTCCCCACGCGGCACCTGCCCGCGCTGGCCTCGGGCCGCGCCACGGCCGCCATCAGCGTGGACGTCTGGCCGGACCGCCTCTTCCCGGCCGACATCCGGACCGTCTTTCCCGAGGTGAACGAAGCCACCCGGACCGCCACGGTCGAACTGCGCGTGCCCGCCGCCCCGGCCGGCGGCAACAACCCGCCCCTCAAGCCCGGGATGTACGCGACCCTCCGGATCGTCCTCGAAACCCGCGAAAACGTGCTGGCCGTCCCGGCCGACGCCGTCATCCGCGTGCGCGAGCGCAACCTGGTCTACCTCGCCCGCGACGACGGCAAGGCCGAGTCGCGCGACGTCGCCCTGGGCCTCCGGGAGGCGGAGCGGGTCGAGATCGTGGACGGCCTGAAGGAAGGCGACCGCATCGTCGTCTCCGGCCAGCAGCGGCTGACGGACGGCGCTTCAATCGAAATAAGGGACACGCCCCAGGCCCCCGCGGCCGCTCCGGAGGCGACGCCATGAAGCTGTCCGAACTGGGCGTCACCAAGCCCGTCACCACCACGATGGTCTTCCTGGCCATCCTGGTGCTGGGCCTCGTTTCGCTCTACCTGCTCCCCCTCGACCTGATGCCCGAGATCGAACCCCCGGCCATCAGCGTCATCACCGCCTGGACGGGCGCCAGCACCGAGGACGTCGAGACCAAGGTCACGCGGGTCATCGAGAACAACCTGAGCATCATCAACAACCTCGACAAGATCACCAGCATCACGCGCGAGGGGCTCTCCAGCGTCACCTGCCAGTTCGACTGGGGCACGGACCTGGACGAGGCGGCCAACGACATCCGCGACCGGCTGGAGTTCGCCAAGCGCGTGATGCCGGACGACATCGAGACGCCCTTCGTCTTCAAGTTCAACACGGCCATGATGCCGGTGGTCTTCATCAGCATCACGTGCGACGAAAGCTGGGAGCGGCTCGAGACGATCATCGACGACGAGCTGGCCGACCCGCTCAAGCGGCTCCCGGGCGTCGGCGCGGTCCAGACCTTCGGCGCCCCGCACCGGCAGATCAACATCCGCCTCAACCGCGAGCGGCTGGCCGCCTACGGGCTGGCCCTGGCCGACGTCGAAAGCGCGCTCCGGGCGGAGAACCTGACCCTGCCCGCGGGCTCGATGAAGATCGGGACCATCGACTACACGATCCGCGTGCCGGGCGAATACGAGACCCCGGACGAGATCCCGGACATTCCCGTCAAGCGCGCGGGCAGCCGGATCGTCTACATGCGGGACGTGGCCGACGTCGAGGACGGCTTCGAGGAGGAGACCCGCATCGTGGAGTCCATGGACCGGCGGGGCATGGTCATGCTGGTGCAGAAGCGCTCGGGCGCCAACACCGTGAAGGTGTGCGAGGCGGTGCTGAAGGAGATGGAGGCGCTGAAGGGGAACCTCCCGCGGGACATCCGGCTCAACGTCATCAACGACAGCAGCCTGTTCATCCGCCAGTCGATCGACAACGTGACGGGAACGGTTTTGTGGGGCGGCCTGTTCGTGATCCTGACCTCCTTCGTCTTCCTGCGGAGCATCCGCGGCTCGGTCGTCATCGCCCTGACCATCCCCTTCTCCCTCATCATCGCCTTCGCCTTCATGTACCTGATGGGCTGGACGCTCAACGTCCTGAGCCTGGCGGCCATGGCCATCGCGATCGGCATGGTGGTGGACAACGCCGTGGTGGTGCTGGAGAACATCACCAGCCACGTCGAGCGCGGGGAAAAAGTGCGCGAGGCCTCCCTCTTCGGAACGGAGGAGGTGGGCCTGGCCATCTCCGCCAGCACCTATACGACCATCGTCGTCTTCCTCCCCCTCATCTTCGTCAAGGGCATCGTGGGCATCTTCTTCACCCAGCTGGGCGGGGTGGTTACGGTGACCCTGATGGCCAGCCTGCTCTGCGCCCTCCTGCTCACGCCCATGCTCTGCTCCCGCCTGATGCAGCCGGCGGCCGCGCGCAAGGCCCGCCTGGGCCCCTTCAGCCGCGGGCTCCTGGAGCGCAGCGAGGCGGGCTTCCTGGCTTTCGAAAACGGGTACGGCCGCCTGCTGGCCTGGGCGCTGGGCCGCCGCCCGCTGGTGCTCCTGGCCGGCATCGGCGCCTTCTGCGCCTCCCTCCTGCTGTTCCCCTTCATCGGCAGCGAATTCACCCCCGAGCAGGACAGCGGGGACCTGACCGTCACCGTCCAGCTCGCCGTCAGCACGCGCGTGGAGACGACGGCGGCGACCATGCGCCGCATCGTGGCCCTGGGCAAGGAGCTGGCGGAGCCCGGCGCCGTGCGCCTCTACGCCTGGCGCTGCGGCACGGCCAAGACCAGTTATTTCGGGGCCTCCGAGGGCTCCCACATCGGCCGCATGTCCTTCAAGATGGTGCCCGTCACCGCGCGGAAGCAGTCGTCCAAGGCGCTCGGCATCCTCATCGCCAACCGCCTGCGCCAGTGGCCCGAGATCGCGAAGGTGTCGGTGGACACGGGCGACCAGATGAGCCAGATGCTGATGGGCGGGGGCGGCAAGCCGATCGTCGTCGAAATCCTGGGCCACGACCTGGAGACCACCGACCGGATCGCCCGGGATATCAAGGCCCTCGCGGAAACCGTGCCCGGGGCGCGCGACATCACCATCAGCCGCGACAACGGCAACCAGGAGCTGGCCGTGCGCATCGACCGCCTCAAGGCCGCCGCCCTCGGCGTGCCGGTCGCCACGATCGTCGAATCGCTCCGCACGCTCTTCTCGGGCAAGACGGCCACCGTCTACCGCGAGGGCGAGGACGAGTACGACATCGTCATGCAGCTCGGGGAGCTCGAGCGCGGCTCCATCCAGGACCTGCTGAACACGGAGATCGGCCTCCCCGACGGCCGGCGGATCCGGATCGACGCGCTGGCGACCGTGGCCGAGGAGCGCGGGCCGGTGACCATCGAGCGCAAGGACCAGGAGCGCCTCGTGAAGGTGGAGATGGCCTTCGAGACCCGCACCATGGGCGAGGTGGCGGCAGACCTGCGCGAGGCCATCGCGCAGCGCATCACCCTGCCCGCCGGGGTCGCCATCGCCTTCGGCGGCCTCGTGGAGGAGCAGCAGAAATCCTTCCGCGACCTCCTGCTCCTGCTCCTGCTGGGCCTGCTCCTGGTCTACATGGTCATGGCCGCCCAGTTCGAGTCCTACCTGGACCCGTTCATCGTCATGTTCTCGCTTCCATTCGGGTTCACGGGCGTGCTGCTGGCCCTGTTCCTCACCGGCACCGCCGTGAGCATGATGTCCCTGATCGGCATGATCCTGCTGGTCGGCACGGTGGTGAACAACGCCATCGTGCTGATCGACTACATCAACATCCTGCGGGCCCGCGGCCAGAGCATGCTCGAGGCCGTGCGCAACTCGGGTGCGCAGCGGCTTCGCCCCGTGCTGATCACGACCTTGACGACGGTGTTCGGCATGATGCCGCTGGCGATGAGCCGCGGCGTCGGCTCGGAGTCGTGGCGCCCCCTGGCCATCACCGTCATCGGCGGCCTCAGCGTCTCCACCCTGGTCACCCTCGTCCTGGTGCCCGTCGTCTACAGCCTGTTCAAACGCAAAGCCGCCTGACAAGGAGCACATCATGAAAATGATCATGGCCATCTACAACGTGGCGGTCGATGAGGAGGTGCTCCAGGCGGTCGCCGCGGAAGGCGTCTGCTGCTACACCAAGTTCCCCCGCGTCGTGGGGAAGGGCAAGCGCACCGGCCCCCGGCTCGACAACCACATCTGGCCCGGCGCCAACGCCTGCACCCTCATGGTCGTGCCCGACGAGCTCGCCCCCCGGGTCATGGCCGTCCTGGCCGACCTGCGCCGCGACATCGGCGCCGCCGAAGGCATCAAGGCCTTCCTGATGAACGTCGAGCAGCAGCTGGATTGAGGGGGGAGAAGAGAAGAAAGAGGGTTCGGGGTTCAGGGCGAAGCCGGGCACCGTGACCTGTCGAGCTTCGAGGCAGGTCTCTGGTGCCCGGTTCGTGGTTCAGGGCAAGTGATCGGAGATCAGTGATCGGTAATCAGTGATCAGTGATCGCCGGTTGTCGGAGTATTGACATCGACTATCCCTTACTTTAAAGTAAGGACTACTTATTAGTAAGGAAATAGAAATGAAAACCGCAACACTTACCAGCAAGGGGCAGATAACCATTCCGAAAGCGGTGCGGGATTCAATGCATCTCCAATCGGGCGACCGGATCGAGTTCACGATGCAAGGCTCCAACGAAGCCGTGTTGAAGCCCGTCACCAAAACCGTCGACCAGGTTTTCGGAAGGCTTCACAAGCCCGGGCGGTCACCCCGGACCGTCGCCGCCATGAACCAGGCCATCCGGCGGCGGCTTGGCGCTAAACAAACATGATCGCGCTGGACACCAATATCCTGGTCCGATTCCTGGTGCGGGATGACGAGAAGCAGGCTCAGGCTGTTTATTCCCGGTTCAAACAGGCCGAGTCGGCCCGTGAGGTCCTGTTTGTTCCCTTGCCCGTGGTACTGGAAACCATCTGGGTTCTTGAGAGCGCCTACGATCTGGCCCGCCCTGACATTCTGGACGCCCTTGACGGATTGAAAGGCCTGTCGATTTTGAAGTTTGAGAAGCCCGCCGTGCTTCAGTCCCTGATCGTGGAGGGGAAAAAAACGTCGTGTGACCTGTCCGACCTGCTGATCGCCCTGGCCTCCCACTCCTGCGGTTGCTCCGGCGCGCTCACCTTCGACAAGAAAGCGTCCAAACTCAGCTTCTTCAAGTTGTTGGGCTAAACGAAGCGCTCCACATGGCCCCAAGAGGAAGAATTACCACGGTGGAACACGGCGAACGGAAGACACGGTTCCAGCATCCGCGAGTAGTTCCCTCCGGGCGCCATCGCGTCGACACGCCGTGCTGAGGGGGGCGCGAGGATTTGGGGCCATGATCAACTCTTGCCTTCACAAGCCGGGGCGGCTAGACTGGATGGCATCTATGACCCCCGGCACGCCCGAACAACCCGTCCGCGCCATCGGCCTCCTCTCGGGGGGGCTCGACAGCCTGCTCGCCGCCCGCCTCGTGCGCGACCAGGGCGTCGAGGTGCTGGCTTTGGCCTTCGAAAGCCCCTTCTTCACCGCCGCCCGCGCGCGCAAGGCCGCCTCCCTCGCGGGGGTTCCGCTCCGGATCGTCGATTTCACGCGCGACATCCTCGACCTCATCGAGCATCCCCGCCACGGCTTCGGGGCCGGCCTCAACCCCTGCATCGACTGCCATGCCCGCATGCTCCGCCGGGCCGACGAGATCCGGAAGGCCGAGGGGTTCGACTTCCTCTTCACCGGCGAGATCCTGAACCAGCGCCCCATGTCCCAGACCCACCGGGCCCTCAAGATCGTCGCGGCCGAGGCGGGCGTCGAGGAGGTCCTGGTTCGCCCCCTCTCGGCGCTCGTCCTGCCCGAGACCCCCGTGGAAAAGCGCGGCCTGCTGGACCGCAGCCGCCTCCTCGGCCTCAACGGCCGCACCCGCAAAGGCCACCGCGAGGTGATCGCGCGCTTCGGCATCACCGAGGTTCCCACCGTCAGCGGGGGCTGCTGCCTCGCCGAGCCCAATTTCTCCCGGCGCCTTCGCGACGTGCGCCTGCACGAGGGCGTGCACGACCTGGACGCCGTCCGCCTGCTCTTCTACGGCCGCCACTTCCGGCTGGGCGACGCCGTCAAGCTCATCGTCGGGCGCGACCAGGCGGACAACGACGCGCTCGAGCAGTTCAGCCCGCGGGGCTACCTCTGGATCCACGCCACCGAGGGGAACGGCCCCACCTGCCTGCTGAACGCCACGGCCGACGACGAGGAATTGGCCCTGGCCTGCTCCATCGTGGCCTACTACATCAAGGCCTCCGCCAACGGCCCGGTCCGCCTCACGGTGCGGATGCCCGACGGCTCCCGGCACGAGGAGCGGCTGGCCTCGCCCGTGGATGACGCGGAGTTCCAGGCGAGGCGCGTCATATGAAAGTCCTTTTCATCACCCGCGCCCTGCCCCACTCCCACGTCTACAGCGGCCTGATCGTCATCCACCACCGCATCCGCCTCCTCGCCGAGCGCGGCTACCAGGTGGGCGTCGCCTCGTTCTGCGACCCGGGCGAGACGGCCGGCATGGAGGAGATGCGGGGGCTGGTGGCGGAGCTGGAGACCCTCCCCACGCCCCAGCCGCTGCCGGCGGCGCGCAAGATCCTCGCCCACTTCTTCGGCCCCGCCCCCTCGCCGCTCAGCCAGATGAGCGACCCGCGCATGAGCGAGCTGGTGGGCCGGATGGTCAACCGCTCGCATTACGACGTGGCCATCGCCGAATTCACCGGCATGGGCCAATACCTGTTCTGGAACGTCAACCTCCCCGCCGTGCGCCGCATCGTCTCCGTTCACAGCTGCGCCTCCTCGGCCTTCCAGAAGGCGGTCCAGATCGAGCCCCGCTCCGCCGCCAGCCTGTGGAAACGGCTGGCCCTGCCCCGCCTGAAGCGCTACGAGATGGCGCTCTACCGGAGCGCCGACATGGTCCTGACCCTGACCGAGGACGAGCGGCAGGACATCCTGAAGATGGACCCGAACATCCGGATCGAGGTGTCGCCCTATGGCGTGGACACCCACCGGTTCAGCCCGCCGTCCGAGGACGAGGCGGGGCGCGAGGAAAGCATCGTCTTCACCGCCTACTACAAGGACGAGCCCAACCTGGACGCGGTCCTCTGGTTCTCCCACACGGTCTGGCCCAAGCTTCGCCGCCTTTATCCCGCCCTGAAATTCTACGTCGTCGGAAGCAGCCCGCCCCCCGAAATCCAGGATCTGGCCCGGCGCGACCCGGGGATCATCGTGACCGGCGAGGTGGCCGACGTCGCCCCCTACCTGGCGCGGAGCCGGATCTACGTCTGCCCCATGCGCATGGGAACGGGCTTCCGCGGCAAGCTTCTCCAGGCCATGGCCGCGGGCCTCCCCGTGGTCGCCACCACGCGCTCGGCCGAAGGCCTCCCCCTGGAGCCGGGCTCCAACATCCTGCTGGCCGACACGCCGCACGTCATGCTCGAAAACATCAGCCTGCTGCTCACCGACCGCGCGCTGCGCAAGCGGATTTCCGACCGCGCCATGGAAACGGTCCGGCAGCGGTTCACCTGGTCGCACTGCGTCGACACGCTCGAGAACGCGATCCGCGAAGTGGTTCCCTGAGCCCGGTCACGGGCCGATGGACAATCCCGCCGGGATCACGGCGTCCTGGGAAACCGTCTCCGTCCCGCGCGAGGTTTCAACCGCCAGTTCCACCCGCGCCGCCGCGGGCAGCGCCCCGTTCGGGCCGGCCGTCCATTCGGTCACCCATTTTTTCAGGCCGGCGTCGTAGACCCGGATTGAGAGGGCTTTCACGCCCTCCAGCCGGTAGCGCCGGGGAATGATCTCGCCGGCCGCCCGCTCCGGCCGCGCCTGGCGAACCAGGCCGGGCCGGCCGGCCGCGTCCGGCTCCAGCCGCCACTCCACGCGCAGCGTGCGGAACCGGCTGAGGGGAAGGCCCGGCTCCTCCGGCGGCGCGGCGGTGACCAGACTGAGCTCCGAGCCCGCGCTCCCTTCCCGGAGGCGGAAAAAGGGCGGCTCGCCCTGTTCGGGTATCCGGCCGCAGGCCAGGTCGAGGATCAGCACATCCAGCGCCTCCGAGGCCGGTTTGACCCGGGCGGCCCAGTCCGACTGCCGCTCAAAGACCCGGCGCGCGCCGAGAACCAGGGAAAACGCCAGGGCGCCGACCATCGAAAGGAGGAGGACGCCGAGCAGCACCTCGATCAGGGTCAGGCCCCGGCGCGGGGGGCGAAGTTGGCTGGAACGGGGAATCAGGCCTCACCCGCGCAGGAAGGACCACATGAAAAACGCGCCCAGGGCGATGCACGCCAGGGCCCCGAGGATGATCAGCACCATCCAGACGTTGCTGAAGTCGCGCCGGTGACCGAACGGCGAGGCGCTCTGGAAGGAGGAGGGCACGCGCAGGGCCGCGGGCTTGACGCCGACCGTCGGCGGCAGGCGGGAGGCCTCGTCCTTTTCAGGCGTGATCTCCGCCCAGGAGGGATCGTTGAATTCGAATTCCACCTCGCCGACGCGGATCACGTCGTGATGGGACAGCATGGCTTCGTGGACCGGCTTGCCGTTCAGCAGCGTGCCGTTGGTGGAGTCGAGGTCGCGGAGGCGGAAACGGGCCCCTTCGCGCAGAAGCACCAGATGCCGGCCGGAAACGGCGGCGGAGTCCACGGTCACTTCGTTCTCGGAACGACGGCCGATGGTCGTGGCGTCCTTTTCCAGCTCGTACCGGAGCCCCTGGTCGGCCCCCTTCATTTCCAACAGGAATGCCATACAGCCTCCCTTGTGCTTGACGGGCATACTAGGACCCTTGGCGAAGCCTGTCAACTCCGGCAAATTCTATGCGCAATCCGCCTGGAATGTCACCGCGCCTCCCATATAGGTCCGCTTCACCTTCCCCGTCAGTTCCCAGCCTTCGAACGGCGTATTGCGCGAGGGCGAGGCGAAGCGGGCGGAGCGGACGGTCCAGCGGGCGGCCGGATCGAACAGCACGACATCGGCGGGGGCGCCCGGCGCCAGCGAGGGACACGGCAGGTTGAAGACGGCGGCGGGCCCCTTCGTCCACCGCCGGACCCATTCCAGCGGGGCCATGCCCAGGCGGCGGACCAGGATGCCGAAGGTCACGGCCAGGGCCGTCTCCAGCCCCATCACCCCGTTGGGAGCCGCGGCGAAGCCGCGCGCCTTCGTCGCCGGGGCATGGGGGGCGTGATCCGTGGCCAGCACGCCAAGCACGCCCGACAGCACCGCCTGCCGCAGGGCGTCGCGGTCGGCCGCGGTGCGAAGCGGCGGGCTCATCTTGAAATTAGGGTCGGCCCGGGGGATGTCGGCGTCGGTCAGGGCCAGGTGGTGCGGGGAGGCCTCGCCGGTGACGCGCAGCCCTTGGTCGCGCGCCCGGCGGATCAACTCCACCGTCTCCCGGCAGGAGACGTGCTGGATGTGAAGCGCGCAGCCGGTCTGTTCCGCCAGCCGGATGTCCCGCTCGACGACGCCGATCTCGGCCTCGGACGGGACGCCGGCGAGCCCCAGCAGGGCGGATTTGAAGCCTTCGTGGAGGTGCCCGCGGCAGGCGGGGTCCAGGGCGTGGTCGAGCACGGCGAGCCCCAGCCGGGCGGCGCGCCGCATCGCCTCCCGCATCACGTCCTCCCCGGCGGGGGTGGAGCCGTCGTCGGTGAAGGCGGCCGCGCCGGCCGCCGCCAGTTCCTCCAGGCAGGCGGGCTCGAGCCCGGCCCGGCCGCGCGTCAGGCAGGGGCACGGGGCCAGCCGGGCCAGGCCCGCGCGGGCGCCGCGGGCCAGCAGGGCGGCCACCTCGGCGGGCGAGTCGAGCGGCGGGGTCGTGTTCGGCATCACCCCAAGGCGCGTGAAGCCGCCGCGCGCGGCCGCCAGGCAGCCGGTGGCCACGGTCTCGGCCTCCTCCCGGCCCGGCTCGCGCAAGTGGACATGCACATCGAGGCAGCCCGGCAGGACCCACAGGCCCCGCGCATCCACGGTTTCCGCGGTCGCCGGCAGCGCCGCGGGAGCCGCGATCGCGCCCCCGTCGATCGCCAGGTCGGCCAGTCCGTCTTGTCCCGAAAAGGGGTCCAGCACGCGGCCGCCCCGGATGATCCATGCGCCCATTGAACCGCCTCCCGTTGCCGCGGGCCGCCCGTCCGGCGGCCCGTCCCGTTTGCAAATGGCTCCCTGTTTTCCGTTGTTGTTCTATTGTGAATGCGATTTTTGCATTTGCAAGGCGTTTCACACCTTGACTTACGGCCCCATCCTGTTATCTTTTATAGGTTTTTTTGACGCCGTTTTATTTCGGCGCATAACACACTATCGGAAAGGTCGCGAGATGAGTCTGGAACAGTTTTTCACCCCCAAGTCGGTCGCCATCATCGGAGCGTCGCGGGAAAAGGGCAAAGTCGGCTACGAGATCCTCGCCAGCATGGTGCGCGGCGGATTCCAGGGAGCCATCTACCCCGTGAACGCCAAGGCCACCGAGGTGGAGGGGCTGCCCTGCTTCCCGTCTCTCAAGGCGATCGGCAAGCCGGTCGACCTGGCCATCGTCGTGATCCCGGCCAAGTTCGTCGTCGGCATCATGAACGAGTGCGTGGAGCTCGGCATCCGCTCGGTCGTCATCATCACGGCCGGGTTCAAGGAAACGGGCGACGCCGGCAAGGCGATCGAGCTGGAAGTGGCCGCCATCGCGAAGAAGAACGGCATCCGCGTGGTCGGGCCGAACTGCCTCGGCGTCATGTGCACCCGCTCCAAGCTGAACGGCAGCTTCGGCGGCGACCTGCCCGTCGAGGGCGGCATCGGCTACATGTCCCAGTCCGGCGCCCTGATGGCCGCCATCCTGGACATGGCCAACGCCCAGAAGATCGGGTTCAGCAAGCTGGTCAGCTTCGGCAACAAGTGCGACATCAACGAGCTGGACATGATCAAGGCGCTCGGCAACGACGCCTCCACCACCGTCATCGCCGGCTACCTCGAGAACATCATCGACGGCCAGGCCTTCACGGTCGCCGCCGAGGAAGTCAGCCGCCGCAAGCCCATCCTGCTCATGAAGTCCGGCGGCACCTCGGCGGGCGCCAAGGCCGCCTCCTCGCACACCGGCAGCCTCGCCGGCGGCGACACGGTCTACAACTGCCTCTTCCAGCGCACGGGCATCGTCCGCTGCCCCTCCATCAAGGCCCAGTTCGACTTCGCCCAGGCCTTCGCCTGCCAGCCCCTGCCCAAGGGCTCCCGCGTGGTCGTCGTGACCAACGCCGGCGGCCCCGGCATCATGGCGGCCGATGCGATCGAGCGCGAAGACCTCTCCTTCGCCAAGCTGACGGACGAGACGATGAAGAAGCTGGCCCCCCGCCTCCCGCCCGCGGCCAACATCACCAACCCCGTGGACGTGCTGGGCGACGCCCTGGCCGACCGCTACGAGTTCGCGCTCGACACCGTGCTGGACGATCCGGGCGTGGACATCGCCCTGGTGCTGCTGACGCCCCAGGCCATGACGCAGGCGACCGAGACGGCGCAGGCCATGGCGCGCATCAACAAGGCCAAGCCCGGCAAGCCCGTGATGGCCTGCTTCATGGGCGCCGCGAAGCTGGCCGAAGGCCTCGCGATCCTGCGCGACAACAACATCCCGCAGTACGAATCGCCCGAAAACGCCGTCAAAGCCATCAAGGTTTTCGCCGATTACGCGGCCTGGCGCCGCGAGCCGCCCCGCGTCATCAAGCCTCTGAAGGCCGACAAGGCCGCGGCCCGCGCCATCCTCCAGGCGCACCTGGACAAGGGCCTGCGCGAAGTGGGCGAAACCGAGGCCAAGAAGGTGCTGGAAGCCTACGGCTTCGTGGTGCCGAAGTCGGCCCTCGCGAATTCGGCCGATGAGGCGGCCGCGGCGGCCGCGGCCATCGGCTTCCCCGTGGTCATGAAGATCAACTCCCCCGATATCTCCCACAAGTCCGACGTCGGCGGCGTGAAGGTCAACCTGGCGGACGCGAAGGCGGTCCGGGACGCTTACACGGGCATGATGACGCAGATCCCGCAGAAGATGCCGAAGGCCAAGCTCGAGGGCGTGTCCATCCAGGAGATGTGCAAGCGGAGCCATGAGATCATCATGGGCGTGAACCGCGACAAGATGGGCGCCATGATCATGTTCGGCCTGGGCGGCATCCTGGTGGAGGTGCTCAAGGACGTGACCTTCGCGCTGGCGCCGCTCTCCGAGCACGACGCCCGCCACATGGTCGAGAGCACACGCACGTACAAGATCCTCCAGGGCGTCCGCGGACAGCCGGGAGCCGACCTGGACGCCGTCGTGCAGGCCCTGCTGCGCCTCTCGCAGCTCGTCTCGGACTTCCCGGAAATCAAGGAACTGGACATCAATCCGTTCATGGCCGGCCAGTCCGGACAGGTTTCCGTGGCCGTGGACGCGCGCATCAGCGTGGAAAAGTAAGGCTCAGGAAAGGCCGGTCGTATCCTCGGACGGTTGCGGAGCCGTCGATTCGCTCCGGACGAGGCGGCCGGCCATGTCCTGCAGCAGCTTGAGCAGAAGCTCGGGGTCCGAGAGGTGGGCCGGGCTCAGCGCCACGACTTCCGCCTCGTCCGATTCCACCCGGGCCGTCGCGAGCCGGGGCAGCCCCAGCAGGGCCCCCACCTCGCCGAAACTGCGGCCCTTCTCCATCACCGCCACGACCTTCCCGTCCCGGACCATGGCCAGCCGGCCGCGGACGATGACATACAGCTCGACGGCCTTGTCCCCCTGCAGGAACACGACGTCACCCCTCCTGAGCGGGCGCGTGTAGCTCTGCGCCAGGAAGCGGTACCTTGGATTCGTCACATCCCCGCTCAGCAGCCGCTTCACCTGGTCGCGCAGCACCAGCTCCCGGCGGCGAACCAGGCAGGACATCACCTCCGCGCCAAAAAGGATGGAGATCGAGGAATAGTAGATCCAGATAAAGAAGAGGAAGATGGCCTTCAGCGATCCGAACATGTAGCCGTAGTCCGGGTTGAACTGGAGCATGAGCGTGAAGACGGGGTTCATCAGCTTGAGCAGGATGGCCGTGACAAGGGTGCCGCTGAAAATGGCCAGGGGCTTGCGGGGATCGGGCACGAACAGGTAGAAGAAGACGAACAGGCAGAGGAACGAGGCCAGCGTGGGGATCCCGTAATCGACCAGCGTGCGCAGGAGCGGGAAATGGGAGCCCAGCAGGAGCTGGGAGATGTTGTTCAGCCAGCCGGTGCCGGTCAGCACGGCCATCAGGGTCACGATCAGCAGCAGGGATCCCATGTCGTAGAGCTTGCCGAGGATGAAGGAAATGGGCCCCGGCCCCTGGTGGCGGAACGTGCGCATGGAGGTCTTGAAAATCGAGGCGAACGTGACGCGCAGCACCGACGCCACCGGCATCATCCACCAGAACAGGACCACGATGGAAACCAGGCTCCAGGCTTTCTGGCTCGCCAGGCCTTCCACCTCCCGAAGGACCAGGTCCTGGCTCTGGGGCAGGATCTGGCCCACGAGGTTCTGGATGACCGCGACCGCCTCCTTGGGCTCAACGAGCCGGCTTGCCACCAGCATCAGGGCGAGGAAAAGCGGGATGAACGACATGAACGTGTAGTAGGCCAGCATGCCGGCCTTCTGGAATCCGTCGTCCCGCATGAAACCCGTTATGGGCTCCACCACGACAAGCAGCATGAAGTCCATGGCCAATTTGCCGCGGACCCGGGTTTTTTCAATCCACTGTCGCGCCGGGTTGCCGGTCATATGCCCCCCCTTTCGTCCCATGGGCGTATAGTAAGAGGAGAGCCCATGCCCGGGCAAGCCCTAAAGGACCCCCTTATAACCCGTTTTTAGGCTCGCTTGAGAACCCCCTCTTATGATACACAAGAAGCTACATGAACAGCACTAACGACGATCTCCCGCAACCTCCCGGTTCTGCCAGGAGTTTTGCTTCGCTCCGTTTCCTGGCTCCCCTGCTGGCCCTGGCCCTGACCGTCCTGGCCGTCCGAAGCGTGGCCGATGGCACCTGGGCGGACTTCAGTTCGTGGCTGCGGCTGCGGATCGGACTTTCCTCCGCAACCACGCTCCCGGAGGCGCCTTTCGGCGCCTCCTCCAACGGCCTGTCGACCGTGAACGGGCACCCCAAGACGCTCAAACCCGATCCCATCCACCCGCTGATCGCCCGCAACGTCGCCCGCCGCCTTCCCACCACACACCTCACCCGCCTGCCGCTCAACGACGAGATGGCCGTCCGCGCGCTGACCCTGTTCATCGACAGGCTGGACTACGACCGCACCGTCTTCCTGGCCTCCGACGTCGAGGAGTTCCGCCGTGAGGGCGACAAACTGGACGACGCCCTCAGGAACGGCAACCTGGACTTCGCCTTCCGCGTCGTCGAGACCTTCAAGGCCCGGCTTCGCAACCGGACGGACTTCGTGAAGGCCACGCTCGACAAGCCGATGGACTTCGCCGTCGAGGAATACTACGGCTGGAAGCGCAAGGACGCCGCCTGGGCCGATTCCGAAAGCGCCTGGGACACCCTCTGGCGGCTCAAGGTGAAGAACGAGGTCGTCTCCCGCATGGTTTCCAAGACCCTCCAGCAGGAAGAGGCGAGCGCCTCGACCAACTCGCCCGCCGCCGAAGCGACCAACGGCGTCAACGCCGCCTTCCGGGCCTGGGAAAACCTCTCCCCCGAGGAATTCATCCGCAAACGCTACGAACAGCAGATGCTGGTGGTGGAGGACCACGATTCCGAATGGGTGATCCAGAACTATGTCAGCTGCTTCTGCCAGGCCTACGATCCCCACACGGAATTCATGTCCGCCTCCGCGTCCGAGGATTTCGACATCGACATGAAGCTCTCCCTCAGCGGCGTCGGCGCCGTGCTGGCGCCCGAGGACGGCGTGCCGAAGGTCATCCGCATCATTCCCGGCGGCCCCGCCGAGCGCGACGGCCGCCTGCAGCCGGGCGACAAGATCGTGGCCGTCGCCCAGGGCGACGGCGAGCCGATCGACATCCTGCACTGGCCGCTCTCCCGCGCCGTGCGCCTCATCCGGGGCGCGCGCGGCACGAAGGTGGTCCTCTCCGTGGTGCCGGCCTCCGACGTCAGCGGCCGCACGGTGAAGATCGCCATCACCCGCGACGAGGTCAAGCTCGAGGAGGAAGCCGCCAAGGTCGAGATCCGGGAGCTGACGGACACCGCCGGCAAGGTCCGGCGAATCGCCCACCTCCGCCTGCCCGCCTTTTACGCCGACATGCGCCGCAAGAGCTCGGGCGACGAGGAACTCCGCAGCTGCGCCAAGGACGTCCGGCGGATTCTCGAGGATATCGCCACCAACCGGGTGGACGGACTCCTCCTGGACCTGCGCGACAACGGGGGCGGCTCCCTCGGGGAAGCGGTCGAGATGACGGGCCTGTTCCTGGAAGGCCCCTCGCTCCCGATCGTCCAGGTCAAGGAAAGCTGGCGGGTCCAGGACCTGAAGGATCTGGACCCCTCCATCCTCTACGCGGGCCCGCTGGCCGTCCTCATCAACCGCCAGAGCGCGTCGGCCTCCGAGATTCTGGCGGCGGCCCTCCAGGATTACGGCCGGGCCCTCATCATCGGCGACAGCAAGAGCCACGGCAAAGGCTCCGTCCAGACCCTGATCCCGGTCAGCGACTTCGACTCGGCGCAGGGCACCATCAAGGCGACGGCCGCCAGCTTCCACCGCATCGGCGGCGGCTCGACCCAGATCAAGGGCGTCCGGTCGGACATCGTGATCCCCTCGGCCCTGGAATGCCTGGAAATCGGCGAGGAGTTCCTCCCCTACCCCTTCCCCTGGAGCATGGTCCCCCAGGCGTCCTTCACCCCCGTGGCCGACCTGCAGCCCCTCATCGAGTCGCTTCGCGCCAAATCCGAAGCCCGCCGCGCAAGCGATCCGCGCTTCACGGCCCGGACGGAACAGCTCAGCCGGCTCAACACCCTCCAGAAGACCTCCGTCATTTCGCTCCGCCTCGAGGACCGCGTCAAGCTGGCGCGCTCCGAACGGGCCCTGATGGAGCTGCAGACCGAGGAAGATACGGCGGAGCGGAAGAAGTCGGACGCCGATCTCGTGGAGATGGAAGCGGGACGCATTCTGATCGACATGCTGGACCAAAAGGGGGAATAGTCATGGCCGGAAGCCGGAGCAAGAGCACACCGTTCGACGCCGCGAAACTGCCCAAGGGAAACACCGACTGGTTCGTCAAGGACCGGTTCGGCATGTTCATCCACTGGGGGCTTTACTCCCAGGGGGCCCGCCACGAGTGGCTGATGAACAACGAGAGCATTCCCGTCGACGAGTACGAGCGACGCTACTTCAAGCGGTTCAACCCGGACCTGTACAACCCCGAGATCTGGGCCGAGGCCGCCGCCAACGCCGGCATGAAGTACTTCGTCATCACCGCCAAGCACCATGAGGGCTTCTGCCTCTGGGATTCCCGCTTCACCGATTACAAGGCCACGAACACCGCGGCCCGCCGTGACCTGCTCAAGCCCATGGTCAAGGCGTTCCGTGAACGGGGCATCCGCGCCGGCTTCTACTACTCCCTGCTCGACTGGCACCACCCGGATTACGTCGTCGATATCCACATCGGCCCGAACCGCGGCAAAACGCAGGAGGAGCGCGACGCCCTGAACAAGGGGCGCAAGATGGAGAAATACGCCGAATACATGCGCAACCAGGTGACCGAGCTGCTGACGAACTACGGCGACATCGACGTGCTCTGGTTCGACTTCTCCTACCCTTCCAAGGACAAGGAGAAACAGGGCGACTTCACCCAGGGCAAGGGCCGCCTGGCCTGGGAGTCGGAGAAGCTCTACAAGCTCGTGCGCAAGCTGCGCCCCGACATCATCGTAGACGACCGCCTCGACCTGCCCGGCGCCTGGGACATCAAGACGCCCGAGCAGTGCCAGCCGCGCGAGTGGGTCACGCTGGACGGCCAGAAGGTGGTCTGGGAAGCCTGCCAGACGTTCAGCGGCTCGTGGGGCTATCACCGCGACGAATCCAGCTGGCGCAGCACGGACGAGTTGGTCCGCACCCTGGTCGACTGCGTCAGCAAGGGCGGCAACCTGCTCATGAACGTGGGGCCGACCGGCCGCGGCGAATTCGACGCGCGCGCCCTCGACCGGCTCCAGGGAATCGGCGAGTGGATGAAGCGCCACAGCCGCGCCATCTACGGCTGCACGGCGGCCCCGGAAGGGATCCCCACGCCGGAGAACTGCCGGCTCACGTGGAACCCGGAGACGAAGCGGCTCTACGTCCACGTCTTCGCCTGGCCCTTCGGCCACATCCACCTGGACAACCTGGCGGACAAGGTCGAGTACGCCCAGTTGCTCAACGACGCCTCGGAACTGCGCCCCATGGGCGGCTGGCACGCCAACCAGATCGCGAACAAGGCCAACACCCTGTCGCTCAATCTCCCGGCCCAGCGCCCCAACGCCGCCGTTCCGGTCATCGAACTGTTCCTGAAATAAGCCCGCATGCCGCTCAACTACGCAAACCGGGATCTTCTTCACGAGGATCCCCTCGCGGACCTGTCCCGCTGGCACCATGAAGGCTGGGGTTCGGCGACCCCGCTGGAGGGCGGCGGGCTGCGGCTGGCCTGCCCGGGCAGCCGCCAGGGCGGCCCGGGCTGCATGCTGTTCTTCCGGCCCACGCTGCCCGACCAGGTCGCCTTCGAATACGACATCCTCATACACAGCCAGGGCGGCCTCGTCATCAACTACATCGCCATCCGCGGGCTGAATGGCGAGGACCTGATCGACGACGCCGGAAAACTGGAGCCGCGCACCGGCGAGATGAAGAACTACTTCGCCGCCAAATGGGGGCTCCAGAGCTACCACGTCTCCTTCAGCCGCTACGACGACACGGGGCGCCACACCAACACCTCCAACTGGCGCCGCAACCCGGGCAGCCTGCTGGCGGGGCACGGCGACGACCTCGTGCGCGAAACGGGCCGCCGCTACCGGATCCGGATCACCAAGGACGAAGGATTCCTCCAGCTTTACGTGGATGGCGTCTTCGCGCACGGCGTGATCGATCGCGACGCCTCCCGCCACCCCATTCCCGACTACGGGAAATTCGGCTTCCGCCTGATCGGCTCCGATGTTCGCGCCGATGTCTTCAACTTCCGCGTCTTCCGCATCGACGCGCTGGCCGAACCGCGCAAGAACG
>JBIIYJ010000292.1:0-6743 GCA_044346855.1 Kiritimatiellia bacterium | reverse complement strand
GCGAATATACGCTGGGCTACGGCGCCCAGGGTGAGATCGGCGTGCAGCACCGGCGCGCGGTGCTGGTTGTCGACCGATCGTATGTCATCGTGATCGATCACCTGTCGGGCCCGGGAGCGCACCGGATCGAATCCCGTTTCGTGCTGAACGCGCTGCCGTACGCGGTCACCGCGGCGGGCCTGCGCACGACCAGCGGAAGCGGAGACCTGGACATTCAGCTTCTTTACCCGGGTGGCGTAACGAAAGAGGTGGCGTGCGGGAGCGAGACGCCCTACGCAGGCTGGCTGATCCGCCAGATGTACGGCCAGGAGCCGGCCCCGCGCCTGACCTTCGAGGCGACGCAGGCGCTGCCGGCCTGCTGGATCACGCTGCTCACGCCGTTCAGGGAGGCGGCCGCGATCCCCATGGCAACCGTGGCCGCCGCGGACGGGGAAATCCGGGTCACGCTTCGCTCGCCCGGCTCAACCGCGTCGCTCGTCTGTTCGACGGCTCCGTGGAATCTGGCGTTTTCGGATGAGAGGGGCGCATTCAAGGTCGAGACGGACCCGGCGGGATTGTGCCGTTTTTCGGGACAAAGCGTTTAGCCGGGATTTTGCGAGGAGCCCCCCGGCTCAGGTACAGAACAACCTCTTTGCCGCTTCCGCATCCAGGGGAGCGCCGTACTCACTGACCTCGAAGGCTTCCGCGTGGAGCACGGACCGGCTCCGCGCCTCGCCGTAGATCCGGCCCAGGAGCGCGCGCCAGGGGGCAGGATTGCTTGGGTGCTGCCAGCGGTCGTTCAGGAAGCGCCGGCGCTCCGCATCTCCCGCAGGCACGTCTTCCAGTTCGCCCGCCAGGTACGGAAGCCATTCGTAAAATTGGGACTGATGGAGGTGGAGCATGTCCATCTTCTTGTCCATGACCGGGGTGATGTCCACGGCGACGTCCGGCTTGAAGGGGGCGGGCTTGGCGAACGCGTCCTGGAAGCAGGCGATGACCGGGTTGCGCGGCAGCGCGGGCGTCTCCTTGCAGATCAGCGGCACGGTGACCGAAAAGGCCGCATCCTGCACCAGGATCGCGGTGTAGCGGTGATCCGGATGGTAGTCGTTGGGCCGGTGGGTCAGGACGAGATCGGGTCGCCAGGCCCGAATGAGGCGGATGAGGCGTTTCCGGTTTTCCAGGCTGGCCTCCAGCTCCCCGTCGTGGTTGTCCAGGATCTCGTAGTCGATTCCGAACCGCTTGCCGACGTTTTCCGCTTCCGCGCGCCGCCGGGCGGCCAGCGCTTCGCGCGTCATGGCGTGATGGCCCGCATCGCCGTTCGTCATCGACACGAAGGCGACAGCCCAGCCCCGCTCCCGGTACAGGGCCGCCAAACCGCCTGCTCGAAATTCGCAATCATCGGGATGCGCCCCGATGGCCATTAGTCTGCCCTTCGGAGTTTCCATTCTGGTTACTCCACGTTTTTCTTTAAAATTGGAGTAATAGGTTCGGACAGCCCCTTCACCCGCATGAGCTGCGTGAAGCCGCTCAGGTAGACGGCGCCCTGGTGGAAAAAGTAATCCGCCGAGTTCCGCTCCTCGGTGCGGCCCAGGCCCTTTATGTCAAGGGTCGCGGGATCGATCGTGAACAGGACGCTGTAGTTGCCGTAGAGCACCGAGCCCCAAAGCAGGCCGTCCGGCTGAAGCGCCAGGTTGTCCCCCAGCCGGTGCTGGAAGCGACGCATCTGCTCGATGGTTCCGCTTTTCAAATTGTACCTGAAAAGGGTGCTGCCATTGGTTTTGTAGTTGTCGGCGACCCCAACCAGGAGGTCGGGGCCGACGAGGGCGGCCGTTTCGATCGACTGGGCGCCGGGCAGGGGTTCGTGTCGGGCGGCGATCGTCCGGCTTGGCACGTCGAACAGGAAAACGGCCGCCGAGTCGGGCGCCTCGCCGGGCAGCTGCTTGTTGGGCTGCACCTCGGTCGTGATCAGCAGGTTCGTGCCGCCGCGGACGGCCTGCATGGCCCGGATCTGGAGATGGTTGAAGGCGCCCTTGTCGTCGAACACGGTGAAGGCGAAATCGCCTTTGGCGTCCGGTGCGGGGTTGAACCAGGCCAGCGAGAAGCCGTAGAAGTACCGGTGCCGGCGGGCGATCATGTAGACGTTGCCGTCGGAGCCCCGGTTCAGGCGCATGCCGAGATGCGCGCCGCCCGTGTCCTGGCCGAGGATCTTGATCAGCTTGGGGTTGGCGGCGGGATCGTCGTCCGGCACGCCCGGCCGGCCCGGCACGGATTCCTCCCACGTCATCGGGCGGGTCGCGTCGAAAGCCAGGACCCGCGCCATGGGATAGCCGGCGATGAATACCCGGTCGCCGACGGGAAGCATGCCGTAGGCGCTGACGCGGAGAGGGCAGCGCCGGGTTGCGCCGGTCCTGGGGTCCACGAGGACCATGGCGAAATACTTCGAGGGCAGGCCGACCAGCCGGCCGTCGCCGAGGGCGCCGATGTGGCTGATCATCTCCACGTCCGGCCGCAGGGGCAGGCGCGCCTGTTTCCAGGACGCGCCGCCGGGCGCCTGGAGGTGAATGGTCAGCGCGTCATCCCCTTCCATGACGGGAGCCTGGTCGATGGCGAGCTCGGGGGCTTTTCCGGTGAAGCCGGGGCCGGGAAGTTTCCACTGCGGGGGGCGGCGCGAGCCGTTCACCTCGGTCAGGATCCCGTCGGCCAGGTTGTACCATTTTTTTTCCTCGCCCTGCGCGACGCGTTCCACCGTGTTTCCGTTGACGGCCAGGAAAGCCTGGGCGGGGGCGGTCAGCAGCACCTTCCGCTCGCGGGTTTTGCGGTCCAGCCGCACCAGCTCCCAGGGGTCGCTGCTGCGGACCGCCGCATACACGTAATTGGAATCGCCGCTCAGGGAATAGGCGTAGGTGCCGCCGCCGGGATTGGCCGCCACCTGGCCAAAGGGGTCGAATGTCCCTGTTTTAGGGTCGAAAAGCGAGATGTCGCTGCCCGTGCCGCCCCCGAGCAGCAGGAGGCCGTCCGTGCTGGTTTCGACGCGGTACAGCGTCATGGACTTGCCGCTGAAGGCGGGGCCCAGGTCGGTCAGGGTCTCGGTGGCGGGGTCGAAGACGGCCAGTCGTTCCGGGAGGTTGAAGCCGATGTAGAGCTTGCCGCCGAGCCACCGGGTGGCCCACGGCTGCATGGCGGGAATCACGACGGGAAGCTCGCGCACCGTCCCGGCGGCGAAGTCGGCCACGGCGAAATAGGATTTCTGGGCGATCCGCTTGTCCTTTTTGAAGTAGATCAGCTGCTTCCAGGGCGACTCGTCGTTGGCGCGGCCGGGCGGGAGCGCATCGAACCAGGCCCTGACGCTGGGTTTCCCGACGGGTTCGAGCGGAAGCACAGGCAGCGCCGGGCCCCAGTTCAGCGTTTCGAGCGGGAGCTCCGGGGCGGGCGCGTTGGAGGGGGCGGCGGGATCGGCGCAGGCTGCCGCGGCGAATGCCAGCGCGGCCAGCCGCAGGGCCAGGCGGGGTAGGGAGGGGCTCATAGTCGGTTGTTCTCTTTCAGTTCCGGGCGGCCCGCATGCGCTGGATTTCGATCCAGGCGTGGAGGATGCCCGAGCGGCAGGGGCGGAAGGAGTCGTGCGGCCGGGACAGGTAGCATTGCCGGCTCAGCGCGTAGGAGGTGCCGACGCAGTAACCCAGGTAGCGGTAGTCCCAGATCTTGGTCTTGAGCCCCAGCCAGGCCTTTTCGATCATGGGCGGGATGCGGGCGTCCTTCAGCCAGCCCTTGTGGTAGGCCCCGGCGTAGATGCGGATGAACTGGGACGTGGCGGAGGAGCAGGAGCGGCTGTCCGCGGGGGAGGCGTCGAGCACGTTGTGCCAGAGCCCGTGGCGGTCCTGCACGCGCAGGAGCCCCTCGAGGTTGAGCCGCAGCATCTCGATGAGGTCTCCGCGGCGGGGATGGTCGGCCGGCATCTGGTCCAGCACGGCGCGGAGGCCCCAGAGGAAATGGGAGTCTCCCCGGCCCCAGGGGGCGGAGCGCTTGTCGGGTCCGTCCGGGCGGCCGAGATGCCAGTAGAGGCCGGTGGGCGGATCGAACAGCCAGCGGTGCGAGCCGAGCATGTGGCGCACGGCGATCTCGAGGAATTCGGGATTGCCCGTGGCGCGGGCCAGCATGGGATAGGTTTCGCCGACGACCAGCGCGTTCTCCGGCCAGGTCCAGGCGTTGCTCCGCATCCGGGCGGGCGGGTTTTCCGGGTTGCAGCCTTCCGGCGCCTTCGCGTCGAGGTTGATGAACACGCCATCCAGCCGCCAGTGGTGGGGCCACGGATTCGGGCCCGAGCAGACCTTGAGGATGTGCTCGACCGGCCGCCGGTCGCCGGTGAGCTCGGCGTAGCGGAGGAAATACCGGGCGCCATGGCTGTCGAAGTGCGAGCCGAACTGGGCATAGTGGTCGGCGATGTGCTTCCACGCCGGCTCGGCCAGGGAGGGATCGCGGAAGAAGTCCGCCGCCTCGACGGTTGCCGGCAGCGTCCACATGCCGATGGGATCCACGAAGGCGTTGCCCATCCGGACATACTGGGTGAACTCGTCCGGGGCGGCTTTCTTGCATTCCGCGACGAGCGCGCCTTCGTCCATGCCCTGGAGGCGCGCGAGCATGGCCGGGTTTTCGGTTGTCAGTCCGGCCGAGGCAATCTGCCGGAGCACGTTGTGGCGGACGGTGGCGTCGCCCAGCACCCCGCCGCAGGGAATCTTCGGGTCCGGCCAGTAGACGAGGCCGCCCTCGCGCTGGAATTCGCGCAGCCGGCTGGCGGCGGGCTCCGCCTCGAATTCGGGGCCGCGGGCGGCATCGATCATGATGCAGCGGAAGCCGGAAAGGTCCGCGGGTAGATCGCGCGGGAGGGCATAGTTGTTTTCGAAGGGAAACCAGACTCCGGTGTCCACGAAGGTGCGGATGCAGTCGGTGAAGACCTTCGAGGGCTCCGCGGGGGCGAGGATGAGCAGGTCGGGGGTGTTCATGTGTGTTTTCTTTCGGTAGGTTGGGCGAATAGCGGCGTGGCCCGGCTTGACGGGCCGCCCCGGAAATGGCGCGCCAGGCTCATTCGACAAGCTCAGGGCAGGCCGCGCCAAAGAAAAGCGGCGTCAAGCCGCCGCACTCCAAATAGCTGGCCGGCTTCAATCGACCCCGACGCGGATCAAAGTCCCGCCGCGGTTTCCGTAGAGGTCTTTCCCGATCCAGGCGGGATGGCTGATGCCCTCCTCGATCGTGCCGGCGGGCGTGAGGGCCAGGGTGGCCGGGTCGAAACGCTGCAGCGTTTTGTCGGACAGCGCCCACCAGGTCTTGTCGCTCGCGCGGAAAAGAAGGTCGTCGATCCAGGCGGGGATGTCGGCCTGGGCCACGATTTTTTTCGCCGGCAGGTCGTAGCGGTAGACGGTGACCCGGTTCGATTCCGGGCCCGTCACGCAGCCGAAAAACTGCGAAGGCGAGTCGGAGTCGAACAACGAGCCGCCGGACTCCAGGCCGGGGCGGATTTCCAGGCGACCGACCTCCTTCAGGTCCAGGTCATAGACGAACAGCCGGGCGTCACCGCCTTTTTCCGGCCGTCCCGAATAAATGAGCTGCCCGGCCTTCGGAAGGACCACCATGTCCTCGGGGTGCATGTCCTTGTGGGCCGTCCCGAGCCCGAAGAATTTCTTCGTGGCCGGCTCGTAGTAGCCGAGGCCGGTGCCGGTGGACCACCGTTCGCGCAGCCCCATCATGTAGAGGCGGCCGTTGCCGCCGTTGATGAGCTTGCGGCAGTAGTGGGCCTCGGTGCAGCCCTGGCCCATGGTGCCGAGCTGGAGGGGATTGTCGTTGGCGCCCTTGCCGGCGCTTTCGGACGTGGCGGTCCAGGGCATTGCGGGATCCAACACATACAGCGTGGTGTTGGGGTAGCCCGAGAAGTAGACCTTGCCGTCTAGGAGGGCCGTACGGGGCCGGCTGGGCCCGAATTTCCCGAAATAATCGAGTTTCTGCGAGTCGGGATAATAACGGAAGAAGCCGCTATAGGCTACGGCGTTGCCAAGGAGCGATCCGTCGGGCAGGGCGGTGAGCGATTCGATCTGGACGGGTTCCGCATTGCTGATGGCGAAGGCCATCTGGTTCCACTCGCCGGTCGACCCCGCCGGCCGCCACGAGATCAAACCGCCACCGTTCCGGTCGATGGCGATGGCCAGCTTTCCCGAGTCGACCTGCGGTTTCCCGGAGAGGTCAACGGGCTTGGTGGCTTTCCAGTCGAAGGGCTTGAAGGTCTTTTCGGCGCGGACGGCACTGGCCCCGGCGGTCGTGACCGGAATGGCGGCGCCGTCGACCAGCTGGAAATACTGTTTCGGGCCCTTGGGGTTGTTGACTTCGGCCGTGCAGGAGGCGCCCTCGCCGGAGCAGGAGATCCGGGTGCCGTCGCCCTGGATCTCGGCCAGAAGGTTGGTTGTACCTGTTTCGGCGTTGATTGCGAACAGCTCCCAGTTGCCCTGGCCGACCGCCACGTACATCCACGGCGGATCCACGGCGAGGTAGTAGCCGTAGGT
The DNA here is from genome assembly GCA_044346855.1 of Kiritimatiellia bacterium. Taxonomy (GTDB): domain Bacteria; phylum Verrucomicrobiota; class Kiritimatiellia; order CAIKKV01; family CAIKKV01; genus CAIKKV01. Next base: position 219 of record JBIIYJ010000292.1, on the reverse strand, counting down.
CAGGCCCTCGCGCCGGCCCTTGATGCCGACATGGCGGAAGAGCTTGTAGTCCAGGGTGTCGGGGTTCAGCTGGATCAGCATGGTGAGGCCGCTCGAGGTCTGGGAGGAGCCGTAGATCATGCCGTCGGGCCCGAGGATGAACTTGTAGAAGCCGCGGAGTTCGACCCGGTCGTCCCACACCCGGCCGAGCGGTTTGACGGCGTCTTCGGCGGGCTCATA
>JBIIYJ010000062.1:0-20584 GCA_044346855.1 Kiritimatiellia bacterium | reverse complement strand
TACCCGCCGCAACAGCTCCCTTTTCACCAGTAGCTGTTCGTGCTCGATCGCCCCGTTGTACGGCGGGTAATACGTCGGCGAGTTTATCGGAATCACCGAGTTCTCGCTTATCACCTCGTTCACCCGCCAGTGATTCAGGTTGGCGCCGTTGTCGCGCTTCAGGAACAAGGGAGCCCCGAACTCCCGGAAGGCCTCTTCCAGGTTCTGCGCGATCCGTTCGCCATTCGCCATCGTCTCCGACCCCAGAACGCTCAGATTGGACCGCCCGCCCAAGTCGTAGAGCAGATGGATCATGCCCTGCGCCTGCGGCAGCAGCGCGGTCTTCGTATCGTCAATCGACCAGACCGCCCCCGGCCAGAGCCACTCCACCCGCCGCTCCAGGTCCTGCTGCAGCCCCCTCAGTTCCAACCGGACCTCGTTCATGTAGGCGCGAAGGTCCCGCCGGGAGATCGAGTCGCGGAACCGCTCGTACAGCTCGCCCGTGCCCATCGTGCGGCGCGGGCCGAACGAGAGCCCGCGGATCGCCTCGTTCAGGTCCCCCACGGGCAGCGGCTCCAGCTTGGAAGGACCCGGCTTCCCGACCAGGATCTGCCCGGCCCATCGGCGGCGGCGCCAGCGAAGCAGGCTGGAGTACGGAATCTCCAGTTGCAGGCAGACGTCCTTGAACGTCGACCCTTCCTCCTGCCTCAGTCGCTCCGCCGCCACCGTCATGACCGCATGCTCCTCGCTCTTCTGTTTCCAGGCGGGAGCCTCCTCGTTAGGGAGGCTCCCGGTTCAACTCGTTACGGATATGCAGCTGGCATCGCAGGCGAGCATTCTCCCGCTGCAGTTCGCTCTCCCGCTCCCGCAAGTCCTCTTTCTCCGGATCCGCTGGATTCGGCGGCCGGCCCGGCTCCCCGTCCCGCAGTGCCGCCTCCATGCCCCGCAGCGCCTTCTCCCGCCACTCGTAGAACGTCTTGCGGCTCACTCCCAGTTGTCCCGCCGCCTCGGCCGACGTCAGCCGTCCGGCCATCTGCTCCAGGATCGCCTGAAGCCGCCTCCGCGCCAGTTCGTCCTGCGTGCCCATGAACTACCCCGCTCGGACCTCCGCCGCCGGCTCCACGGCCTTCCTCCCTCTCTCCCTCGGCCGCGGCAGCGGGCCGCGCCCCAGGCTCCGTCCTTCCCGGTCCCGCACCTTGCGCTCCAGAAGCCGCCGCACCTGCGGCGACAGCGCAGGCCCCATCAGCGAGCCCTCCCGGCCGCCCTTGGGCTCCAAGGCCTCCAGCATACCCGATAAGGCCCGATCCTGCCACTGCCAAAGCAACGCCTGGCTGATCGCCAGTTCCCGGCACAGGACAGCCGCTTTCTTCCGCTCGCTCCACATCGCTAGCACCGCCCGACATTTCTCCTGCGCCCCGTACCGTTCCGTTTTCGTTTCGTCCGTCATGGCCGCTCTCCTTCATGTCGTTTTCGGTTCCGATTCCGGCTCCGCCGCCGGCTTGGTCGTCTGGATCAGCAGTTTCTCCAGCCGCTCGGGAAGCGCACAGGGTTTCTCGGCCGGCTGCCGCCAGTTCGGGTCGAGCGCCGTGAGCATCCCCGAGAGCGCCCGGCTCTCCCAGGAGCGCAGGATGCCCCACGGCACCCCCAGTTCCTTCGACAGGCTCGACGTGCTGCGCCTCCCGCTCCACAGGGCCAGCACCGCCTGGCTCTTCTGCTTCGCGCTGAACTGCCTCATCGCTCGGCGTCCGATCGTTTTCGCTTCCGCTTCCATTTCCGTTTTCATGCTTCGCTTCATCCTTTCGCGTCCGCTCGCATTTGACTTCCCGTCCATCCACACGCACGCTCACGCCCCGCTTGTCAGCCTCGATCACCACCGCCTTGTCGCCCACGCGCCCGACCATGTAGAAAGGCTCGGCGGGCTTGCCCCGCAGCGCCAACTCCTCCACGTTCGCGTCGACCCCGCGCTCGATCGCCTGGCGCATTTCCTTTTGGATAGCGAAGTACCGATCCGCCGGCGCGCCCCCGTCAAGGCTTTGGTGGGGCCGCCGGTGGTTGTAATACTTCACCCAGTAGGCGAGCCGATCCCGTGCCTCCTCGAACGTGTCGAATCGGGCGCGGCTGAGGAACTCCTCCTTCAGCGTCTTCCAGAACCGCTCGATCTTCCCGAGCGTCATGGGGTGGTGCGCCGCACTGCGGATGTGATGCACGTGGTCGCGGCGAAGCTCCGCCTGGAACTTGGTGATGCCCCGCCAGTTGGCGTATTGCCGGCCGTTATCGGTGAGCATCTCCTTCGGTGGGCCGTACTGCCCGACCGCCTGGCGATACACCTCCAGCACGTTGTCGGCCGTCTGGCTGCGGTAGAGCCCGAGCGCCACGATGTAGCGGGAGTGGTCGTCGATGAACCCGATGATAAAGGCATTTCGGTTAAGGATCGGGTAGACCGTGATGTCGCTTTGCCACATCCCGTTTGGCGCGGCGCTCTCGAAGCGCCGCTCGACGGGCTTGGGCGGCTTTCGCGCCTTGGGCGGGGGCGGAAGAATGATCTTCGATCGCTTCAGTTCCCGCCGCACGCTTCCAGGGCTCGCATTGAACAGGAAGCAGCGCCTCAGCAGGTCCGAGATCCGCCGCATGCCCCGCGTGGGCTCTTCGCGCTTGAGCGCAACAATCTGCTCGCGCACCGCGACGGGCAGCTTCGGCCCTCCCGGGCCTCGCTGCCCGTCCACCAGCCCCGCCGCCCCCCGCTCCCTGTACTTCTTCACCCAGTTGTACAGCGACTGCTGGTCTATCCCCAGTTCCTCCGCCACCAGCGGTCCGGGGATCCCATCCTCCACATTCAACCGTACCGCCTTCAGCCGGAACTCCGGACTGTAAGGCTTCTTCCCAGGCTTGCGGTGCTTCCCCGCCAGCCCCTTCTTCTCTTTCGTCTTCACGAGTTTCACTCCCGCCCCACCGCGGTCCCTCCCGGGAAGTGTCACCCTCTTTTACGCAAGTCCCACGCTCATTATCTGGTCGCTAACGCAGAATCTCGAAAATACTTTGTTTCGCTGCGGAGTCGAGGTAAGATGAAAAGCTTATCACCGGGGGGCAGTTTGAACGTTACCCAATTCATCGCCAAATGGTCCAGGGCTGAACTCAAGGAGCGGTCAGCCGCGCAAGAGCATTTCCTCGATCTCTGCCGCGTCGTGGGCCACAAGACCCCGGCCGAAGCCGATCCCACTGGCGAATTCTTCTGCTTTGAACGCGGCGCCGAGAAGCACGGGCCTTCGACAAGCCCAGGCCTGGGCGGCAACGGATTCGCGGATGTGTGGAAGAAGGGCTTCTTCGGATGGGAATACAAGGGGAAGCACAAGGACCTGGAAAAGGCCCTGGACCAGCTCCTGCTCTACAAGGATGCCCTTGAGAATCCACCCCTGCTGGTCGTTTGCGACATGGACCTGATTCTGGTCCGCACCAATTTCACGGGCACCGCGCCCGTCACGCACGAGATCCCGCTGGCCAAAATGGGCGAGCCGCGCAGCGTCGAGATACTCCAGGCAGTGTTCTTTGCCCCCGAAAAGCTGAAGCCCGGCCGCACCAGCGCGGCCATCACCCAGGATGCCGCCAAACAGTTCGCCAGCGTGGCCGACTCCATGCGCGAACGCGGACTCGATCCGGCCCAGGTGGCTCATTTCCTGGACCGCGTGGTGTTCTGCCAGTTTGCCGAGGACATCGGGTTGTTGCCGGACATGATTTTCTCCCGTATCGTTGAGAAAAGCGGCGGCGAGCCCGTCAAATTCTGCCGGTTCATCGGCCAGTTGTTCGAGGCCATGGCCAAGGGCGGCGAGTTCGGGCTGGAAAGCATCCGCCATTTCAACGGCAGCCTGTTCGACGACAACACCGTGCCGGAGTTGAACGTCGCGGAAGTCCGGACCATTTCGCAAGCCGCCAGTCTGGACTGGAGCGCGGTCGATCCCTCCATCTTCGGAACCCTGTTCGAACGGGGGCTGGATCCGGCCAAGCGGTCCCAGTTAGGCGCCCACTTCACGGGCAAGGCGGATATCGAATTACTGGTGGACGCGGTCGTGATGACCCCCCTGAACCGGGATTGGCTCGAAACCAAGTCCATCGTGGAGAACCTGCTGGCCACGGGCAGGAAGAATGAGGGCGCGGGGGACGGGGTTCAGGCAGCCGGCAAGATGACGGACGCCAAACTGCGCAAGGTCCGGGGGGAGGCCTCCAGCCTGATCCACCAGTTTCTGACCCGGTTGGCAAACGTCAAGGTGCTGGACCCGGCCTGCGGCTCGGGCAATTTCCTGTACGTCACGCTGCAGAAGCTGAAAGACCTGGAAAAGGCCGCCATCGTGTTTTCCCTGGAACGGGAGCTGGGCGGATACCTGCCGCTGGTGGGGCCCTGGCAGCTTTACGGCATCGAAGTCAACCCCTACGCCCACGACCTGGCCCAGATGACGGTCTGGATCGGCTGGCTCCAGTGGATCAAGTTCAACGGCTTCGGCTCGCCCGCCGAACCGATTCTGCGATCCATGACCGCCAACTTCCGCTGCATGGATGCCATCCTTGACCTGGCCGATCCCGCCAATCCGAAGGAACCGGAATGGCCCAAGGTCGATTTTATTGTGGGCAATCCGCCGTTCCTGGGCGGCAACAGAGTCCGGCAGGAGTTGGGCGATGCCTATGTGGAGACGCTTTTCAAGCTCTACAAGGACCGGGTGCCGGCTTTCGCCGATTTGTGCTGTTATTGGTTCGAGAAGGCGCGCGCCCAGATCGAAAAGCTTGGATGTAAAAGAGGTGGCTTGCTGGCCACGCAAGGTATACGTGGCGGGGCCAACCGCGAGGTGCTGAAGCGAATCAAGGACACGGGCGAAATCTTTTGGGCAGTATCAGACAAGGATTGGGTATTGGATGGCGCAAATGTTCATGTCAGTATGATTGCCTTCGACAACAAAGACGAAAGCGAAAGAATGCTGGACGGTCACGCGGTAGAGACCATTAATCCCGACCTGACGGCGTGCGCTAATATCACGACGGCACAGGCCTTGTTTGAGAATAAGAACATCTGTTTTATGGGACCATCACCAAAGGCCCCTTTTGATATTGACGCGATGACTGCGCTTCGTTTGCTTCAAACAACTGGGAATCCGAATGGTCGAGATAACGCAGATGTTGTTAGGCCAGTTGTAAGCGCCATTGATCTGACTCGTCAATCTAGACAAATGTGGACGATTGACTTTGGCTTTATGTTGTTGGAAGAAGCAGCTCAGTACCAAGCTCCGTTTGAATATGTAAAAGAAAATGTATATCCGATCCGTTCGCAGAACAAACGAGCGAGTTATGCTGAGAAATGGTGGCAATATGCGGAACTACGACCTGGGATGCGAGTCGCATTAAAGGGACAGAAAAGATTTATAGTTACGCCTGCAGTCTCGAAACATCGAGTCTTCGTTTGGGTGAATGCGGAAATATTAGCCAATCAAGGCACGTTGGTTTTTGCGCGTGAAGACGACTATTTTTTCGGCGTGCTACATTCCAGAATTCATGAGCTATGGGCGCTTGAACAAGGCACGGCTCTTGAAGATCGACCACGCTACACGCCGACCACCAGCTTCGAGACTTTTCCCATGCCTTGGTCGCCGGGCAAGGAACCAAAGGATGATGAACGCTATCAGGCCATTGAACAGGCCTCGCGCGAGTTGGTTCAGAAACGGGACGCCTGGCTGTCCGGCCAGGACCCCGCCGACAAAAAAGCGCGCACGCTTACCCGTCTTTACAACGAGCATCCGACCTGGCTCGAATTAGTCCACCGCAAACTGGACGAAGCGGTGTTTGCTGCCTACGGATGGGATACAAGCCTATCGGACGATCACCTGCTTGAAAAACTATTAGCGTTGAATGCGGAGCGCTCGCTGGAAGAACTCGTTCGAAATAAATCACTGCAGAAGCTGCGGGGTTTCAAGGGGCGGGTGGCGCTGGATGTTGAACTGGATTCGCTCCGGAAACGTTCATGAATGTGATGGTCGCGCAGCATGCGATCCAGCACAACCTCTCGCTTTTCTCCCTGGACAAACACTTTCGCCTGCTTGCCAGGCACGTGCCTCTCATTCTTCAGTGAGAGAGGCTGTGTGAACCAACTGTCCGCTATCAGCTATTAGCTATACTGCCCTCCTCTGCGCTGGATTGAGCCAGGCCAGTCGCACGAAAGAGAGATTAGGGTAAAGATTACGGTAAAGATTATCGATCAGGCGGATTTTCGCTATCCGCTATTCGCTATCGCTCCAACTTTCGCGATAGCGAAAGTTGGAGCGGGAGACCGGGATCGAACCGGCGACGTTCAGCTTGGGAAGCTGACATTCTACCACTGAATTACTCCCGCATCAAAAACGTGTTATGTTTATCATAACAGGGCCGTGGCAGGCAATTGATTTCTTATGCGGGGTAAAAAAGCCGCATGGCGCCGTAGGCCATCTTACTGGCCGCCGCACCGCAGGAACAGCCGCCCGTTCCCGAGCAACTCCTCCGTGAAATCCAGGATCGCCATCCCATCCTTCAACGCGGACTTCACCCGGGTCCAGGCGGTCTGGTCGGCCGACACCTCGATCACACCGCCGAACTGAGGGGCGGGCAGCGCAAGGGTGAACGGGACATTCGCCGTGATCTCGTAGAGACCGGCATATTCCGGCGACCGGCGGATCCCGGCAAACGTGGCGAGTTCGGCCGTGTCCCCTTCCCCGATCTCCCAGATCCGGATCGCGCCGTTCACGGGAAAATCGCCGTCCTCGATCGGGGCTCCGGTCAGCTTGTACGCATAGCCCTGGTCGCGCGATCCGCCCCGGTATTCGCACATCCACCACTTCGTCATCGCCTCGTTGCTGGCCCGGAGCCCGCGGGTCATGCCCGGCTTCATCCCGTTGTCCTCCTCCGAACCCATCGTGATCGACACAAGCCGGCCGGTCACGACGCCATCTTCCACATTGACACCGGTCACCCGCGTGCACACCAGCTCCAGGCTCTTCCGGAACGACAGCCGGGTTCTTCGCCCCGCCCCCTCCGTCGCCCCCGTCACTTCCAGGCTCGTCCGATGCTGCGTGTTGCCGACGTCCCACGACGAAGCGCCCACAAGCTTTCGCGGCACGCTCACGGCCAGTTCCAGAAACCGGTCCTGGTGATTGACGACGGCAATCGCCCCCTCGTAAGCCGGCTGCCGGGTCAGGATCCGTATGACGCCGGGACAATCCAACTCCGTTCCCCTGGCCATCGACGCCTGGCGCAAGCCGTTCGAATCGGTCGAGACATACGCGAAACGGGCATTCATGGCCAGGGTCTTGCCGCCAACCAGCGCGACCTTCCGGTTTTTGCCGGGGCGGCCATCGTCCGCCAGGATATCGGTATGGCCGTTCGCGGTTTTCACTTCAACGGCCACGGCCCGCTGCGCATCCGCCTCGTTGCCGGCAATCTCCAGCAGACGGGCCGATCGAATGGCCGGCTCGCCGTCATACATCTCGATGACAGCCGGGAAGACGGATTCGCGATCCTGGTCGCCGTCCTGCATCACGTGCAACTGCGTGAACCACTGCCCCACCGTTCCGCCGTCGGCCGCGGAGATCCACTTGCCCCACAGACAACGGGCCTTCGACTGCCCGAGCAGGTGAAGGCGGGTATACTTCCTCGGCGCATCCGGATTGAAATTGGCGCCCAGCATCAGCGGTTCGGGCGCGGCGCACTTGAACTCCTTCTCCTTGCCTTCGTCCAACCGGCCGCCCTTGGTCTTGAAGGTGAACGGGTCGCGGCCGAGCCGCCAGGTCGCCACGACCGTCTCCGGCGCCTCGCCCGCGCCCTGGCAGCCGTCGAGCACATACCGGCGGAGGTAGTGGACATCGCGGTCGAGCCTGTTCGTGGCCTCATCGGGAGTTTGTACCGAAATTGGGTTTGCGGCATTTATCGTGAACTCGTCCTCCGGACAGCCATGGAACCCGTAAGTATGCCGCTTCCCGCCGGCCACCCGGGAGACATCAAACACATAGGCTTTCGGAAGGACCACGTTCCGGTCATAAACGGTTTTCAGAGTCAGCACGGGGTCCAGCATCACCCCGGCCTGCCCCTCATCGGCATCGATCAGCGCGATCGAGCGTCCGGCATAGCGCACCTGGGGCTTATTCAAGGGCGGAACGGCCTCCGCCTGGAGGAAGTGGCTGCCCGGGAGATCCGACAGCTGCCGCACCCATGCGTGCCCTTCCCAGTTACCGGCATCCTTGCTGGCGTCGCCATCCACCTCAACGACATTGTGGTTCATCGTCATGGGACATTCGGGATGCCCATAGCCGGGGCGCTGGCCGCCGTCGGGAGTCATCTGGCAGCCGAGGCCGAAGAGCTGCAGGTCGAGCGTGTCCCGGTGGGAATGGCCCCAGCCCAGGCCGACGCGCAGGGTCGCCGCACGCCGGAACCGGAAGTCGTCTTGATGCGTCCCCCCCTCGAGGATTCCGCCCCAGGCCGACAAAACACGGCTGCGGTTTTCCATCCACGGATTGCGCGATTGCCTCGCGGCGGCGGCCTCGATATCAGCCCACTCGGTGTCACTTTCCGTGGTTCTGCCGAAGTAGTGCTTCGTGATGTAAGCCAGCTTCGGATCCTTGAGATACTTGAACCCCGTGCGCACCGCCTCCGCCTGAGCCTCGAAGGCGCGCCCATAGGACATCGTGCCGCCCACATCGCCGACGCCCAGGGGCCACAGGCCGGCCACGCGGGCATCCAAATTGAAATAGGCGGCCTCGAACGGCTTCGGATACCGTTTCGGGTCGGCCAGGTTGTATTTCGGATCGCCGCCGTTGCGGATGTAGGCATTGATGGCGTCGGCTACCTGCAGGAATGGCGTGCCGCCGGCCGTGTAGAAGAAGGAGCCGATCGTGGTCGTGCCGTCGCGGGTCGTGCCGCTGACCATGTAGTCCTGAAGGCCGGACAGCGGGAGCGGATAATCCCATGTGGCGCTGAACAGGTAGTCCATGAGCGGCTTGGTGGCCTGCGCATCCTGCGCGATCGTGGCGAGCAGGATCGCCATTTCGGACGTGTCATGGCTGGTGCCCATCCGGTACTCCCGCAGCTCCTGCATCCCGAACTGGAGGATCCGCTGGTCGAGGAAGGCCCGGACGTCCGCCGGCGTGCGTATCCACGGGATGAAGCGCCCGACCGCCGACGCCAGCTCCTGGTTGTCCCGGATGTAGTCGAACAAAATGTCGTAGGTCCGGCCGAGGTTGGTGATGCCTCGAGCGCCGTAGGGGGCCGTCAGGCGCCGGTTGAGCGGGTCGGTGAAGCCGAATACCTGGTCGGACCGGCACGTCACCTGCTGGAGCGAATTCTTCTGCTGCATCGTGTCGGCCGGCAGGGTGTAGGCGATCCGGCAGAGCAGGAAGGCGGCATCACGGGCGGCATCCAGGTTGTTGCGGTTGAAATACTCGCACGGGAGCGCCCCGACGATCTCATGGCCGATGACCTGGTAGGCGGCCTCGGAGCGGACGAAGGCGAGCAGCGGCGAGAAGAACCCCTTGCCCGCAACACGGACGCCCCAGCCGCGGTCCTTGTAGGGATAGTCTCCCGGCAGCGGCTTCCGGTCGAGATAGTCCTCCAGCGTGTAGGTCAGCCCCAGTTTCTTGTTCTCAAGCACCGCGGGCCGGTCCCAGTTGCGGCCGCGCTCGGTGGCAAACGCCATCTGCCATTTCCCGATGGTCTCCTCCGCCTTCGCGTCAGGCATGAACTGGTCGTAGCGGCCATAGATCCGGCTGTTCTGAAGGTTCATCGCCTGCGGCGGGCAGGCATTCCAGAGGTTCTCGTCCCGCCGGGCGCGCGCCTCCCCCGCCGCGGGCGCGTTCGTCCAGAGCCCCTTCTGCGAAGGCAGGACAATATTGGGACCCCAGCTCGTCTGTGTTTTGTGGGACTGACCGTAATAAGCCTGGGCCGCCTTACGGGCTTCCGAGGTGTAGATCGTTGCGTCCCGCTTGATGATCGCCTCCGGGCAGGCGGCCAGGGGGTTGTGCAGGTCCACGGTGTGGACAAGAAGGTCATTTTCGCTCTCGGGTTCGAGCCGGAACTCCACCCGGAACTCGCGATCGTCCGTGGCGTGGAAATACCAGGCGCCCACGTTGTAAAACTCGTCAACCGGCCGCACGCGGCGGGTCCAGGTTTCAACCGCCCCCTCCTTGCCGCTGTTGACGCTGCACGTCAGGACCATCGGGACCGGATCGCCGCTCCAGTCACCGGGCTCGCACGGGAGCGCGCCTACCAGCCGGACGGCGTACATTCCCCGCGGAAGGCGTCCGAGGCTGAAGACGATCGCATTGCCGCCGTCCTTTTTCAGGCGAACCACCTTGACGGCTGCCTGGCGCTTCCCAGTAAAAACGGGATTTTCATACATCGGGACGTAATAGATGGGCTCGGCGAAATCTTCCGCGACCGCACCCGGAAGGCCGGCGGCCAAACCGTTCGTCACCAACGTCTTCGCATTGAACGGGTTGATGACGGGCTCGTATTTCTGCATCCGGTGCCGGTAATGCTCGAGCGAGCCGGGGTAGTTCTCCAACTCCGGATTCCCCCACAGGGGATACTTCGGGACGTTCTTCGTCTCGCCGGTAACCTTGTCCTTGATCTCCTTCGTTCCCTCGAAGCAGCCCGGATACCCGGCCGGGGCCCCCTGCTGGCTCTTGTAGAGCGTATTTCCAAACGGATCAAGCGCCGCCTGGCTGGCGGACAAGGCAAAAACCATGGCCAACCCGACCGCCCACCGGCTTATATGCGACAGCATGCTCATCGTATTCCCTTCTGAAGGCTTTTCCATCCTCGGGGGACGGCCTTGAAAGGCCGTGCCCGTCATTGGCTGTCGTGGCACAGGGCTTCCGACCCGTGTCGTCGGGGTTCTAGACAAAATCGCGCTCGGACAGGCGCAGGGCCAGCCCGCCCTGCATGGTGGTCAGCCAAAGCTCGCCGGGCTCGAATTCCAGCAGGCGCGGATAGGACAGCCATGCCTTCTCCCGCCGCGCAACCACCACCGGCTTGCTGAAGGTCTTCCCCTCATCCTCCGAGAAGGCCATGGAAAGCTCCTCTCGATGGTTGCTGACCGGCACCTCGGACCAGAGCCCGTCGCCGCCCATGAGCGGGAACGAATCCTTCCCCTCCGGATACGGCCGGTTCCAGAAGAGAACCAGCCTCCCGCTTGCCAGCCGCTTGAGCAGCCCGGGCGCGCTGGAGGCCTCGATGGCCGACGGCTCGATCCGCCGCCAGGACAGCCCCTCGTCCTCCGAAAACGCCTGCCAGAACCGGCCCCAATTCGTGCGCAGCAGCATCCAGATCCTGCCGTCCTTCAGCTGCTCGATCGTGGCCTCCGTCACCCCGCCATGATGCCCGCACCCGCCCAGGTCGATGGCCGCACTGGCCTTCCAGCTCTTCCCCTCATCCGCCGAGACATACGTCAGCACGGTGTGCCGGCCGGGATTGTGCGCCAGCTTCATGGACGACAGGACCAGCTTGCCCGACCGGGTCCGGATCAGGTCGCGCACCTCTCCCGTCCAGTCTTCATGCAGCAGGAGCGGGGTTTCCCAGGTTGCGCCGCCGTCGGGGGAACGCATGACATACTGCGGGATGCGCGTGCCCGGAAGGGCGTCCTTCAACTCGTCCCGCCACAGCCAGAGCTTCTCGTTCAGGTTCATGAACCCGATGACAAGGGCCCCGCCGGGACACAGGCACATGGCCCGCTCCTGGCTGACCTTGAATTCCTTGTCGTTCCGCTTATACGCGAAAAGCGACTGGGCGGACCAGGTGAGACCCTTGTCGATGCTGGTAAAAACCTGCTGCTCCTCCACCCCCACCAGTGCGCCGTCGGGGCGCCGGACCAGGGGGCCGTTCCAGTCGAACGGAAGCCACTGCACGGCGGGATGCAATTGAACGGCGTCGCGAACGGAACGGTCATGGTCAATCGGCGATTTCATGGGCATTCTCCAGGAATGGGATGTTTTCCTCAACCAGCCGGACGGCTTCGACGGGATCTTTCGCCGCCGCCTGCCGGCCCGTTTCGTAAATCAGGATCAAGTCCAGCCCGGTCGCCCGGATGGCCCGCATCACGGCCGGCCAGGGAATGACCCCCTGCCCCGGATACCAGTGCTGCTCGTCGAGGCCGTCATGGTCCGAGATGTGAAACAGGGACAGGCGGGAGGTCATCGCCTCGATCATCCGGGGAATCTCCGCCTGCCGGTTCATGACGTGGTTGACGTCAAAGCAGATGCCGGCAGCCGCGGGATCGAATCCGTCAACCAACGACAGCAGTTCGTCCTCATGCCGCCCCAGGCACGTTCTCGGAAGCAGCTCCACGGCAACACGGAACCCGCGCGCAGCGGCAAAGGGAACCAGGGCCTCCAGCGAACGCCGGGCCGCCCGCATCCGGAGCGGCCGTTCCGCCTCGGGGATGGGCTCGAAACTGGCATGCAGGGTCAGGTTACGCGACTGAAACTCCACCGAGCGGTCGATCAGGTCGGCCAGTCCGGAAACGACCCGCTTGCGCTCGCCTTCGTCGCCAACCGATATATCCCACCCGCCCCCGAAGGGCAGGTGCAGGCTGCCGGCCCGGATGGCGCCTTCGCTTATAAGCCCGCGCAGCAGCCGGCGGCTGGGCCTTCCGGCGCGGTCATCCTGGTCAAAGGTCAGGATGGGAACCTCGACGGTCATGATGGACGAGCGGCGCAGGGCGTCCGCCAATTCGGGAAACAGGCGCCCTCCGATCGCGCCGAGCGAAATGGAATAGGTCAGCATGGCCTCACCGGACGTGGACCACGGTTTCGGTCTGGACCGACTCGATGGCGGCCTGAAGCACCTTCTGGGCGGCCAGTCCGTCGGCGCCTGAGCCGTCGATATCCGCGGGCGCCACGCCGGCGGTCACCTGTTCCAGGAACGCGTGGATGCGGTTCCGGAACGTGTCCTCGAAGTCGCGCATGCCTCCGAAAACGGGATTCGTGTAGACCGTCTTCTCCAGGTTGCCGGCCGGGAAGAGCGTCAGTTCGCGCCACATGTCCTCCAGCACGAAGCGGCCGCCCGTGCCCGCCACCTCGCAGCGCTCCATGGGATGGCCGCGCTCGATGTCGTAACTGCCCGTGAGCGAGCCCACGACCTGGTTCTTGAAGCGCATGTTGAACTGGGCGGTCGACCAGATCGAGCGGCCCGGGGCCTTGCAGGCAAAACACTGGACCGCCTCGATGTCGCCGCAGAAATAGCGCATCACATCCACCGTGTGGGGATGCAGTGCCTTGAGCTGGAACCACGGGGAGCTTTCGGTCGGGTTCTTGATCCACATGCTCATGTTGATGAAGAGCAGGTGGCCGAGCCGCCCCTCCTGCACCCATTTTTTAGCCAGGATGGCGGCGGGCGTGAACCGGTGGTTCAGGTCGACCCCGAAGCACCGGTTGCGGGCGCGGGCCAGGGCCACCATCTCCTCGGCCTTGGCGATCTCGTTGCTGATAGGCTTTTCGCACAGGACGTGGCAATCCGCCGCCAGCGCCTGCATCGTGGGCTCATAATGATCGCTGCCGTACTCGTAGCCGCCCGTGGCGACGCTGCAAAGGTCGGGTTTCAGGGCGCGGAGCATGGTCTCCGCGTCGCAAAAGGCCGGCACCCCCAGCGCCTGGGCGGCCTTGTCGGCCCGTTCCCTGATCCGGTCGCACACGCCGACCAGTTCCGCCAGGCCGTCTTCCTTGTACAGCCGCGCGTGCCGGTTGCCGATGGGACCCAGCCCGATGACGCACACTCTAAGCATGACCGGCCCCGCCGCTTGCCGTGTCCGCCGGAATCTCGTACCCGTACGCCCGCATGGCGGGCTCGAAGAAGTCGTAGTAGTTGATGCCGTCGTCCGACTTCCAGCGGCCGATCGAATCGTGCCGCACCGGAATGCGGGCCAGCTTGAGGCCCAGGAAGGCCTCGAGGCGGGTCAGCGTCTCCTCCTGCTTCAGCACGAAGTCCTCGAAGCGCACCTCGATCCAGTTGTGCGGCTTGACGGTCGCCCGGACCAGATCGTACTGGTATTTCCAGGAGATGGCGCGCTTGAGCCGCTGGTCTTCGGTGGCCTGGTACGGGACGCCGAACCGGCGCATGTCGTCGGTGACATGGGCGCCCACGATGCAGTCCCGCGGGTTCCGGATCCAGAAGATGTATTTCATCTCCGGAAACATCCGCCGGATCCAGGGGAACACCAGCGTCGTTTCGGGAATCTTCCAGCCCTTCCGCTCCGCCCCGCTTTCCATCACGCTTTTCAGGAACGACCGGATGAGCGCGGTGAATTCCTCCGGAATGGGCATGTGCTCAAGCCGGCCGAAATCCCAATGCAGGTCCCCTTTCCACTCGACATGCTTCGCCAGCACCCGGCAGGCTTCGTACATGGCGTCCGGCGGGATGAGGTCGCCCGACTCGTTATTGGGCTCCCCCATGAACACCCCGCTCTGGGCCAGGGTGTGGGAGATGGCCCGCGTGCCGGAGTGACCGCGGCCAATGACGGTGACCAGCTTGGATTGATCTTTCACAGGGCCTTCTGTCCCCGCTGGGCCTGGAGTTCCTTCTGCTGGAGCGCCTGGGCCGCGCCGGGCGAGCCGATGTGCATGGAGTCATACGCCTGCTGGGAGGTCGTGAACGCCCCGCAGCCCTTGCCGTGCCAGTTCAGGTTGCGCAGCATGGGATTCGTGCGGCCGGTCTCCTTCTCCCGCTTCGCGATCCAGGCCTGCATGCGGGCCTCGAGCATGGCCACCACCGCGGGCTCCTTCTCGGCCACGTTCACCAGTTCGCCGGGATCCTTGACCAGGTCGTACAACTCGACCTCGGGCTTGAAGTGGAAGTCCGGCTCCAGGGCGTGGATCAGCTTCCACTGCGGCGTGCGCCAGCCGTGCTTGCGCATCCAGGTGCATTCGGTGATGTAGAACTCGGGTTCAACCTTTCGGTCCTTGCCCTGCATGAGCGGCACAAGGCTGCGGCCGTTGAAGGCGATCTGGGCCCGGATTCCCATGACGTCCAGGATGGTCGGCATGATGTCCTTCATCTGGCAGTACTCGGAATACCGCTTGCCGGCCGGGATCTTGCCGGGATAGACGAACACCAGCGGAATGCGGGTCGTGCACTCATACAGGCCGTGGTGGTCGTAGAAGCAGTCGTGGTCGTGCAGCGTCTCGCCGTGGTCGGAGTCGATGACCACCAGCGTCTCCTCCTCGATGCCCATGCTGGCGATGGTCGTGAAGAGGTTCTCGATGCAGGCGTCCATGTAGGCGACGGCGCCGTCGTACTGGGCGATGATGTAGTCCTTGTCGGTGCACCCCGGCGGGAACCAGCTCGCGAAGTAGTCGCAGAACGGCTTGAACGTCATCACCGGGTCGAGCGACCGGTTGGCCGGGTCTTTCTCGTTGCCCTCGTAGAAAATCCGCTCGAACGGGCGGGGCGGCAGGTAGGGCGAATGGGGATCCATGTGACGCATGAACAGGAAGAAGGGCTTGTCCTCCGCGGCGAGCCGGCGGAGCTCCGGCAGGGTCACGGCGTTCAGGTTCTCGGCCTTGGGGCTGCGCCCCTGCTCCCAGGAGCCCCAGCCGGCGAAGTCGATGTACTTCTGGAAGCCGCGCGAGGCCGGGTTGCCGCTGAAGCCGACGCAGCTGGTGTTGTACCCATTTTCGCCAAGCACCTCGGCGAGCGTCTTGAGGTGCGTCCCCAGCCCGCCCTCGTGGCGCAGCGCCACCACGTCCATGCCGAAGCAGTCCATGCCGGTGAACATGGAGCCGTAGCCCGGCGTGGTGGGGATGTGGGGGCTGAAGGTGTTGAGGAACACGGAGCCGCGAGCCGCATACTTGTCCAGGTGCGGTGTCGTCAGCCTGGAATAGCCGTACAGGCTCGTGTGGTCGGGCCGCAGGCTGTCGATGCCGATCAGGATCAGGTTGGGTTTCTTTCGGGCCATGGTCATGCTCCTTGGTTGTCGAATTCAATCCGGCGCCCCTGCGACGCCGAATCATAACAGGCGAGAATCAGCTTTAGCACGGTGCGCCCCTCCTCCGCCGTGGCGATGGCCGGCCGCCGCCCGTGCAGGAAGTCGGCCAGGGGCCCCGCCAGCCCCTGGATGCGGGCGCCGTGGTTGACGATATCGGGAAGATCGCTGACGGTCCAGGCGCCGTCGTCCTTGTGGAACCATTTCAGCTGGATGCCGCCCGGCGGGCGCGGAACCGACGAACTGGCGAGCTCGCCGAAATTGCCCACGATGGTTCCCTTCTCAAACACGATCTCGGTGGTGTTCTCGCCGCCCGTCGCGGCGAAGGAACAGGACACCTCGCCGAAGGCGCCGTCCGCGTAGCGGAACAGGATGACGGCGTTGTCGTTGACGATGCGGGGGTTCAACAGGGTGCCCAGCTCCGCAACCAGGCTCGTCGGCCGCCCCAGCATCCAGAGCAGGTAGTCGACGGGATGGGCGGCGTCGTCGGCGAAGATGTCGCGGTTGAGCTCGGGCTGCACGTGCCACGACGTCTCGAATCCCTTCCAGTTCTGCGTGGTCAGGCAATGGCGGCGGCGGATCATGTAGAGGCGGCCGAACCGCCCGCTTTCGAGCAGCTCCTTCATCTTCAGGTTATGCGGGTCGACCCGCATCTGCCAGGCCAGCGTGAAAGGCACGCGATGCCGGTTCACGGCCGCCACGATGCGGTCCGCCTCGGGCAGCGTCAGCGCGATCGGCTTCTGCAGCACGATCGGCTTGCCCGCGGCGGCGGCCTGCTCCACCAGGTCGGCGTGGAAGGCCGTCTCGGAGGCGATGACGACGGCGTCCACATCCGGCCGCGCCAGCAGCTCAGCCGCGGACGCCGCTTTCGCAACGGAGTGCTTCGCGCAGGCCGTTTCGGCGCGGGCGCCGTCGCGGTCCCAGCCGGCGACGACCCGGACGCCCAGGTCCGGCTTGTCGCGCCAGGCGGAGCAATACGAGTCGACGTGGCCGTGCGCGAATCCCAGGATGCCCACTCGGATCGGATTCATCGCCGTTTACCGCGCTCCCAGCTTTTTGAGGCAGGCGTTGATGTAGCCGTAGCTTTCGCCCGCAATGATGGCGCGCTGGCCAAGCTCATACTTGCCGGCGCCGATCACCTCCAGGCAGACGGGGCCGTTGTAGCCGCCCTTGACGAGCGCCTCGCAATAGCCGTACAGGTCGATGTCCCCGCGGCCGCAGGCCTGGTCCCTGGGCTCCCCCGGGCTGGGCCCGCGCCCCTTGCAGTCGCGGATGTGGATGTGCTTCACGCGGCTGACGACCTGAGGCAGCGCCTGCTCGGGCAATTCGCCGGCGCGGAAGATGTGGGACGGGTCCATGTCGATCCCGAAGGCGGGATCGGCGATCTTCGCCATCGCCCTGAGCGTGGTCGGGGTGTTGAAGATGCACGCGCCCACGTGGGCCTTGACGCAGAGGGTCACGCCCTGCTTCCCCGCCCTGGCGGCCATTTTCGCCATCAGGTCGGTCTGCCGCTCCAGGTCCTCGTCGCTGTTCGCCTTGCCGCCCGGGCCGATATTGATCACCGGGATGCCGAGGGCCTCGCAGGCGTCGAAGGCCTTCTGGAGGCGGGCCTCGTCCAGCGACGCGACCTCGGTGCTGAGCAGGGCCAGGTTAAACCGGGCCGCAAGTTCCTTGATGGACGCCGCCTGGGCCTGCCAGTTGTCCAGGTCGAGATGTTCGCACATGCCCTTGATGGCGGAGAGTTCCACGCCGTCGTAGCCGGCCCACGCGATGTGGGTCATGGCGGTGGCCAGGTCGTGGCCCTGGAAGAGGACGGTATTGACGCCGAGCTTGATCATGGTATGGATTCCCCTAGATTTTTTCGCGGGTCGGGTCGCCGTGGAGCGTGGGCAGCGCATGGGGCCGGACCAGCTCGCCGCCGGTTTCGTGCGATTCGATCATGGCGAAGATGGCTTCCATCGTGGCGAGGGCGTCGCGGCCAGAGGCGCGCAGGTGCTCGAGCGAGACCTTGTTGGTCACGTCCTCCAGGAACGCGTGGATGCGGCGCGGGAAGGTGGCGCCGAAATCCTTGATGCCGGTGTCGAGCACCTGGGGGGCGGGCCCTTCGCCCAGCCCGAACTTCTCGCCCGGCTTGATGGCGGGCCAGTAGCTCAGCTTCTCGATGCAGTTCTCGATGCAGAAGGTGCCCTTGCTGCCCGACACTTCGCAGCTCCACCAGCCGCCCAGGCCCCAGGTGGCTTCCCCGCGATGGCTGAACAGGTGGCCGATAGTGCCGTTGGCGAAGCGGCAGTGGACGCTGTTGACGGACAGAAGCAGGTCGCCCTTGTTCTGCCGCTGGCCGGTCTTGCCGGAAAAGGTCTGGATGTGGGTGATGTCGCCGCAGAAGTAACGCATCACGCTGAAGGGATGCGTGAGGAACGCCTTCATGTGCGCGTAGGGCTGGTTGAAGCGGGGCGACTTGTTGAAGCCATAGGTGGCCTCGCCGCCGTTGAAGCCCATCTTGAAAAGGATGGCGATCAGCTCGCCCATCTCGCCGTCGTCCATGTACTTCTTGGCGCGCTCGGCCGTGGGCGTAAAGTAGTGGTTCAGGTTGCAGCCCAGGTAGAGCTTGCGGGCGGCGGCCTGGCGGACCATCTCGCGCGCCTCGCCGATGTCGTTGGACAGCGGCTTCTCGCAGAGCACGTGCTTGCCGGCGTCAAGCGCCTCCAGCACCGGCTCGCAGTGCCAGCTGCCGTTCTCGTAGCCGCCCGTGGTGACGTCCACGATGTCCAGGTCCTCGTTGGCCAGCATGTCCTTCAGGCTGTAATACGCCTTCACCCCGTGGGCCGCGGCAGCCTGGTCGGCCTTTTCCTTCACCACGTCGCAGACGGCGACCAGCTTCGAAAGCGGATCCGCCAGGTGGGCCTTCGCGTGCGTGTTGCCGATGCCGCTCATGCCGACCAGGCCCGTGCGCAGGGGGCCGGCAGCCTTGCCGTCCGCTGCCGGGCTCTTCTTCGGGGTTCCGCGTTTGGATGGCGCTCGTGTCATGGTGTCTCCCTGAATGAATTGAAAACGTTATCGTAGGTCGCTTCCGGTTTCAATTCCTTGACAAAACAGGCAAAAACCAGCACGATCCTGTCATTCATGAAACGCCTCCAGGCCTCCCAGGTTTTCCCGGACCGCGGCTTTTCGCTTTCGTGCCTGAGGCATGAGCGGCACCAGCCGACGGACCTGCACAGCCATGACTTCCACGAGCTGGTGGTCATTTTGGGGGGGCACGGCCGGCATATTACGCCTGATCGGAGCTATCCGATTCAGGCAGGCGACATTTTCCTGATCCGGGGCGACATGGCGCACGGGTACGCGGACACCGACCGGATGGCGCTGGTGAACATCCTGTTCGACCCGCGCCGGCTGCGGCTACCGATGACGGGGCTGGCGGACGTGCCGGGCTATCACGCGTTATTCCGGGTTGAGCCGGGCCTGCGGCAGGCGGACCAGTTCCGCCACAGGCTGCGGCTCTCCCCCGCCGCTTTGGCCGAGGCGGCGGAGATCATCGCCCGCCTGACCCACGAGCTCGACCGCAAGGAGCCCGGCTACCGCTACGCGGCCGTCACGCACCTGATGAACCTGATCGGCTTCCTCTCCCGCCGCTATTTCGAGACGCCCCGCGGGGAGCAGCAGCCGCTCCGGAAGATGAGCGAGGTGCTGAGCCATATCGAGGAGCATTACCGGGAGCCCATCCGCATGAAGGCGCTCGCCCGGCTCGCGGGCATGAGCGAAAGCACGTTGACGCGCGCGTTCCACAAGGTCATGGGCTGCTCGCCCATCGAGCACGTCATCCGCGTGCGCGTGGGCCGGGCGGCGGACCTGCTCCGCCGGGGCGGCCTGCGGGTCACGGAGGCCGCCTTCGAAAGCGGCTTCACCGACAGCAACTATTTCGCCCGGCAATTCAGGAAGATCATGGGCGTCACCCCGCGCCAGCACCGGACGGGGGGGAAATAAATCAGCGCCTTCAGCGCAACAAGCGCACTTCGCTGGCATGCTCTTTATTTTCATCTACGCTTACACAAATCATCGAGCTTTCCGAAAGATAGAAATTCCAAATGGTCTTTCCGGGATATTCTCGGACTTCGCCGGGCTTCCCCAATAGCCTGACGAGTTCAGACACCGTCATGCCGTTATTAAGGAAATGCATCATGCGTTGCCCGATGCCCCTGCGATTATCGTGAATGAAATAACCCGCCCACGTTGAGCGCCAACAGGCTAGATCCAGATCCTGCGCGTGAGGCTGTTCCATGACACCGCGGAGCAGAACGACGTTCAACCGGCCATTATTCCCGTTGTAGTGCCGAACGGCGCATCCCGACAAGCCAGCCTCTGATAAAAACGAAATCTGCAAGAATGTGCTGGCGCTGACACGGTAGATCCAAATCGTTTCGAGCGGCCTGATGACCCTGGCGGAGGGCTGCCCCAATAACCGCGCAACCGCGTTTGAAGACATGTCAGGCTGCAGCAGTCGAGCGGCTCCAACCGCCATCTGCACGCGATCGTCAGCAACGGACTCCTTCACGGTTGCCATGGTTAACCAGGAACCAAGGTCCAGCAACGGGTCTGACGACAGGGTTTCGATATTAGTCGCCACCGCCAGAA